>NZ_BPQM01000043.1 GCF_022179245.1 Methylobacterium gregans | reverse complement strand
TGCTCGCCCGCATCGAGGCGATCGCGCGGGATTTCCGCCCGACCAGCATCCGGGTCTCGAAGTCCGAGGCGGAATCGGCCGCGATCTGGAAGGGCCGCAAGTCCGCCTTCGGCGCCACGGGCCGGATCTCCGACTACATCTGCATGGACGGCACGATCCCGACCGGTCAGCTCGGCCCCGTGCTAGAGCGCATCGGCGCGATCTGCGCCGAGAAGGGGCTTCGCGTCGCCAACGTCTTCCACGCGGGCGACGGCAACCTGCACCCGCTGATCCTGTTCGACATCAACAAGCCGGGCGAGTTGCAGAAGGCGGAGGCCGCCGGCGACGAGATCCTGAAGCTCTGCGTCGAGGCCGGCGGTTGCCTGACCGGCGAGCACGGCGTCGGCATCGAGAAGCGCGAGCTGATGCGCTTCCAGTACAACCAGACCGACCTCGAGCAGCAGATGCGGGTGCGCAACGTCTTCGATCCGCTCTGGCTGATGAACCCCGCCAAGGTGTTTCCGCTGGAGGGCCGCATCGCCGCCTGAGCGGCGATGCGCAACCAAATCGCGCGACCGGCAGGCGCCCGCGTTGACTGCGGCCCCCGTTCCCCACATCCGTGGGGCATGGGCAGGAACGCATCGGATCGGATAGGACGCGGCCGGGCGCCGGGCGGCGGGAGCGGGCGGCGCCGGTGAGCGCGTCGGTGAGCACGTCCCCGATCGGTCCGGCCGAGCCGGGCGGGGATCCCGCCGGGCTGCCGCCGGCCCTGCGCTTCCTCGCCGAGGGCAGCCTGACGGGCCGGGAGATCCTGGCCCGCGACTGGTCGGGCACGGCGCTCGGGCCGCCCGCCGCCTGGCCCGTCTCCCTGCGCACCACGCTCGCCACCATGCTGGCCTGCCCGAGCGCGATGTTCCTGGCCTGGGGCCCGGACCTCCTCAGCTTCTACAACGACGCCTACCGGCCGATCCTCGGCGACCGCCTCGGCCGGGCGCTCGGCGCGCGCTTCCCCGACTTGTGGGCGGATGTCTGGGCGGATGTCGGCCCGCTCTGCGCCGGCGCGCTCGCTGGGCGGCCGATTGCCGTGACGGACCTGCCGCTGACGATGCACCGCCACGGCGCGCCCGAGGAGACGTGGTGGAGCTTCACCTACTCGCCGGTGCGCGACGACGCGGGCGCCATCGCGGGGATGATCTGCACCACCGCCGAGACCACGGCGCACGTGCTCGCGGAGCGGCGGCGGCGGGCGAGCGACCAGCGGCTCGAACTCGCGCTCTCGGCCGGCAACGGCATCGGAACCTGGGACTGGGACATCCCGAACGACCGCGTCACCGCCGACGCGCGCTTCGCCCGGCTCTACGGCGTCGATCCGGAGAAGGCCGCCCGCGGCGCGCCGATCGCCGAGTTCTTCGCCGGGATCCACCCGGAGGACACCCCGCGGCTGCAGGCGGCGATCGCCGCGGTGATGCGGACCGGGGGCGACTTCGCGGCGGAGTACCGCCTGCTGCGGGCGGATGCCCCGCCCGGGGAGGCGGTCCGCTGGGTGATGGCGCAGGGGCACTGCATCCTCGACCCGGACGGGCGCCCCGCGCGCTTCCCCGGGGCGACCTTCGACATCACCGAGCGCCGCCTCGCCGCGGAAGCGCTGGCGGCGAGCGAGGCGCGCCTGCGCAACGCCGCGGCGGAGTTGCGCGTCGTCGCCGACATCCTGCCGATCCTCGTCGCCGTCGTCGGGCCGGACTACCGCTACGGCTTCGCCAACGCCGCCTACCGGACCTGGCACGGGGTCGATCCCGCCTGGATGATCGGGCGCACGGTCGAGGAGGTCATCGGCCCGCAGGCCTTCGCGGCCACACGCGCCCGGATCGACCGGGCGCTGGCGGGCACGGAGGTGGAGTTCGAGACCACCCTGCCGCACGTCGACGGCCGCGAGCGCATCGGCGCGGTGCGCTTCCGGCCCCGGCGGGCGCCGGACGGGATGGTGGAGGGCATCCACGTCTTCGTGCAGGACGTGACCGAGCGCCGGAGCGTCGAGGCGGCGCTGACCCGCGAGGTCGAGGCGCGCACCCGCGAGCGCGACCGGCTCTGGGAGACCACCTCGGACCTGATGGGTACGCTGGGAGGCGATGGCTACCTGAAATCCGTCAACCCGGCCTGGACGCGGATGCTCGGCTGGAGCGCCGAGGCGCTGCTCGCCAGCCCCCTTCTCGATCGCGTCGATCCGGCCGACCACGCGGCGGTGAGCGGGCTGATGGAGCGGCTGGCGGCCGGTGAGACCGTGACCGCCTTCATCGACCGGGTGATCTGCGCGGACGGCGAGCGGCGCACCGTGATGTGGACCGCCGTGCCCGAGGGCAACCTGTCCTACGTGGTCGGCCGCGACATCACCGAGCAGCGTCAGGCCGAGGCGGCCCTGCGGCAGGCCCAGAAGATGGAGGCCGTGGGCCAGCTCACCGGCGGCATCGCCCACGACTTCAACAACCTGCTCACCGGCATCGTCGGCTCCCTCGACCTGATGCAGACCCGGATCCGCCAGGGCCGCGGCGATCAGATCGAGAAGTACATCGCGGCGGCGCTCGCCTGCGGCCAGCGGGCCGCCGCCCTCACCCACCGCCTGCTCGCCTTCGCCCGGCGCCAGCCCCTGGAGCCGCGCCCCGTCGCGGCAGATGCGCTGATTGCCGGGATGGAGGAGCTTCTCCGGCGCACCCTGAGCGAGCGCATCGCCCTGGAGATCACGGCGGCGGACGATCTCTGGCCCACGCTCTGCGACCCGCATCAGCTCGAGAACGCGATCCTCAACCTCGCGATCAACGCCCGCGACGCGATGCCGGAGGGCGGACGGCTCACCATCGCGGCCCGCAACGCCGCGCTCGCCCGGACCGATGCGCGCCGTCCGCCAAGCCTCGCGGCGGGCGACTACGTCCAGATCCGCGTGACCGATACGGGCACCGGAATGGCGCCCGAGGTGATCGCCAAGGCCTTCGACCCGTTCTTCACCACGAAGCCCATCGGCCAGGGCACCGGGCTCGGCCTCTCGATGATCTACGGCTTCGCGCAGCAATCGGAGGGGCACGTCGCGATCGCCTCGGAGCCCGGGCGGGGCACGACGATCAGCCTCTACCTGCCGCGCTACCGGGGAACCGCGTCGCCCGTGCGGCCGCCCGAGCCCGAGGCGGCGGTCCCGGTCGGGCGCGGCGAGACGGTGCTGGTGGTGGAGGACGAGGCGGTGGTGCGCGACCTCATCGTCGAGGTGCTGCACGATCTCGGCTATCGCGCGCTGGAGGCCGCCGACGGTCTCGCCGGCCTCGCCCTGGTCGAGGGCTCGGGCCGCATCGACCTTCTCGTCACCGATGTGGGCCTGCCGGGCCTGGACGGGCGGCGCCTCGCCGAACGCGCCCGGGCGCTCCGGCCCGGGCTCAAGGTGCTGTTCATCACCGGCTACGCCGAGAACGCGACCTTCGGCGACGCGGCCGAGGCCGGCGCCCAGATGATCACCAAGCCCTTCGCGGTCGAGGCGCTCGCGGCCCGCATCCGGACGATCATCGAGGGGTGACCGCGGCCGCCCCCGCACCGGCCCCTACCCTACTCCGCCGCCGACAGGCCGTGCGCCAGCAGGCGGGCCGTGCGCGCCCGCGCCTCCGCCCGGCTCTCGACCGGGCCTGACCCGAGCTGGCGCCGCGCGTCGCCGAGCGCGGCCTGGACCGCGTCCACCGCCAGGATGAGAGCGCTCAGGGTGCGGGCGTCGATGGTGCGCTCCCGGGCGTACTGCACCACGTCGGCCACCAGCTCGTCCGTCTCGCGGGCGAGCGCGTCGAGCGTCTCGATCCGGCCCGCGCCCCGGGCCTCGCGCAGGATGTCGAGCAGGCGGTCGAGCACGATGTCGACCCGCTCGCGGCGCTTGCGCGCCAGCCGCTGGCCGAGCCAGGCGATGCCGGAGCCGATCGTGCCGCCGAAGAAGGCGAAGAGGTAGATGTAGTCCTCGTAGCGCTCCAGGAAGGTCTGTTGCTCGCGCTCGAAATAATCCACCGCGCCGGGATGGTTCGGCAGGCGCGCGGAGGTCGCCGCCACCGTGGTGTCGAAGTCGGGCGCCTTCATCAGCTTGGCGACCGGGGTCACCGCGGCGAGCTTCGAGCGCCACTCGAACAGGTGCTGCGTCACCGAGGCGACGGCCACGCGGTTCACGGCGCTGCGCGCCATCAGCCGGTAGGAGGCGCCCACCGTCTTCACCTCCTCGGCCGGCCGCTTCGGCCGCCCGCCGAAGGTGCCGGCGGGGATCGTGACCGCCTGGAGCTCGGGATAGCGCTGCAGGATGGCGTCGGTGTCGGGCACCGAGACGAGGTCGACCTTGCGGTCGGGCGCCCCGAGCTCGACCGCCCGCACGGTGGCGAGCGCCGGCTTCGAGGACGGGCTCGCGATCACCGCGACCGCGTCGACCCGCTTCTCGGCCACCGCCGCCGTCACCTCGGCGGGCTTCAGCGGGACCAGGGCGACGTGGCCGGGGCCGAGTTCCGCCTCCGCCGTCTCGCCGGTCGCCTGGGCGAGATCGTAGAAGGCCAGCATGTTCGTGAGAAAGGGCAGGTCCGCGTCGTGACGCACCACGAAGCCGATGCGCTTGCGCGCGAGATCGGGGAAGTCCTCGATCCCGGCCGCCTCGGGCGCGGCGATCAGCAGGGCCTCGTCGTGCAGGACGGCGAGCGTCAGCCCGTTCTCGGGCATGAACACGTCGGGCCGCACGATGGCGAGGTCGGTGCGCCCGGCCTGCAGCGCCGCGCCGCTGTCGCGCACGTCCCCGTGGCGGACGAGCTTCAGCCGCACGTCCTCGCGCGCCCGGTTGAGGGCCTGCGCGTAGGCCTCAAGCAGCCCGGTCTCCGGCCCGTCCTGAGGGGCGACCGCGACCGTGAGAACGGTCGGACGCGACAGGTAGAAGACGAGCGCCGCCGTCGTGGCGAGCCCGAGGGCGAGCAGGACGAGGACCCACTCGCGTCTCAAGAAGATCGCCGACGCGGCGCGGAGGAGGCGGTGCCCGATCCGGGCGCCGATCTTGTCGCCTTGCAAGCGTTGCATCGTGGCATCATGCAACGAGATCCTGTTCAGATCGTGAAGAACCCGTGATCCGCAAAATCGTTGCCACCTCACAGTCACGTGAGAGCCGCGGCCCAGGGACGGGCAAAATGCTGGGCGCGGTGCCGGGCAAGGGCCCGGGCGAGAGGCCCGAAGCCCCGGCGCCGAAGCCGCCCCGGCCCGTGACGCCTGCGTGGCTCGAGCGGGCCGCCCTGCACTATCTCGAGCGCTACAGCGCCTCGGCCGAGATGCTGCGCCGGACCCTGGCGCGCCGGGTGGAGAAACGCGCCCGGGCTCGCGAGGAGGATCCGGCCGCCTTCGCGGAGATGGTCGAGGCCACGGTCGCCCGCGCGGTCTCGGCCGGCCTCGTGGACGACGCCCGCTTCGCCCGCGCCCGGCTCGCGACCCTGCGGCGGCGCGGCACATCGACCCGCGGCGCGTCCGCGAAGCTCGCCGCCAAGGGCGTGCCCCGCGCCGTCGTGGAGGCCGCGATGGCGGCCGAGCGGGAGGAGGCGGAGGACGACCGCCAAGCCGTCGAGGCGGAGGCCGCCCTGGCCTACGCCAGGCGGCGGCGCCTCGGTCCCTTCCGTCGGCCGGACCAGCGCGCCGCCCACCGCGACCGCGACCTCGCGGCGCTGGCGCGGGCCGGCTTCGGCTACGGGCTGGCGCGCGACACCGTCGATGCCGAGCCTCCGGGCGAGGAGGACTGAGAGCCTCGCGGGCCCTGGATATCCGGCGCCCCCGCGCCACCTCCGCGGCGGACAGGCTCCGGCGCATCCCGCGCCCGGGGCCGGAATGGAGGCGACAGATGATCAACCGCAAGGCGAGCGCCGTCTGGCAGGGCAGCGGCAAGGAGGGCAAGGGCCAGCTCACCACCCAGTCGGGCGTGCTCTCGGACCAGCCCTACGGCTTCAACACCCGCTTCGAGGACAAGCCCGGCACCAATCCCGAGGAGCTGATCGCGGCGGCGCATGCCGGCTGCTTCACCATGGCGCTGGCCTTCCAGCTCCAATCCGCGGGCTTCACGGCGACCGAGATGCGGACGGAATCGGTGGTTACCCTCGAGAAGGAGGGCGACGGCTTCAAGGTCTCGAAATCGGCGCTCACGCTCACCGCCACGATCCCGGGCATCGAGCAGGCCCAGTTCGACGAGCTGGCCCACGCCGCCGAGGTGAACTGCCCGATCTCGAAGGTGCTCAACGCCGAGATCACCCTGAAGGCGAGCCTCAGCCAAGGCTGACACCCTGAGGGCTGGGACGCCCGGTGCGGCATCGCGCGCGGGGGATCGCCTCGCGCGCGACCTTGTTTCCGCCACGGGAGAGTTCATTGTTTGTTCGATGGACGAGACCCTCGCGAAGAAGCTGCGCATCCTGGCGGACGCGGCGAAGTACGACGCCTCCTGCGCTTCCTCGGGCGCGCCCAAACGCTCGGCCGGCAAGGGCGAGCTCGGCTCCACCACGGGCGCGGGCATCTGCCACGCCTACACGCCGGACGGGCGCTGCGTCTCGCTCCTGAAGATCCTGCTGACGAACTGGTGCCTGTTCGACTGCGCCTACTGCGTCAATCGGCGCTCCTCGAACGTGCGGCGAGCGAAGTTCACCGTCGAGGAGGTCGTGCGCCTCACGGTCGAGTTCTACAAGCGCAACTACATCGAGGGCCTGTTCCTATCCTCGGGCATCATCAAGTCGCCCGACCACACGATGGAGCAGATGAACCGCGTGGCGAAAGCCCTGCGCCGCGACCACGGCTTCCGCGGCTACATCCACCTGAAGACGATCCCGGAGGCGAGCCCCTGGCTGATCGAGGAGGCGGGTCTCTACGCCGACCGGCTCTCGATCAACGTGGAACTCCCGACCGAGCAGAGCCTGGAGCGCCTCGCGCCCGAGAAGGACGGCGCCGCGATCCAGGGGGCGATGGCCCAGATCGGCGAGCGCATCGTGGAGGCCAAGGCCGAGCGGCGCCGCTTCGCGCCCGCGGGCCAGTCGACCCAGGTGATCGTCGGCGCGGACGCGACCACCGACGAGGCGCTGATCCGCAAGAGCGCGCATCTCTACGGCAGCGTCGGCTTGAAGCGGGTCTACTACTCGGCCTTCAGCCCGATCCCGGACGGGGCCGCGATCCTGCCGCTGAAATCGCCCCCGCTCCAGCGCGAACACCGGCTCTACCAGGCCGACTGGCTGATCCGGTACTACGAGTTCTCCCCCGACGACGTGGCGGACGCGGCCGACGACGGCATGTTCGCCCTCGACGTCGACCCGAAGCTCGCCTGGGCGCTGAAGAATAGGGCGCGCTTCCCCGTCGACGTGAACCGGGCCGAGCGCGAGATGCTGCTGCGGGTGCCCGGGCTCGGGGCGCGGGCGGTCGACCGCATCATCCAGGCGCGCCGCCACACCACCTTGCGCCTCGACGACGTCGCCCGCCTGACCTCGGCCCTGAAGCGGGCGCGGCCCTTCCTGATCGCGGCCGATTACACGCCCGGCGCTCAGACCGATCGGCTGGATCTCAGGGCACTGCTCGTCGAGCCGGCGCAGCAGCTGAGCCTGTTCTGATATGACGGGGCCGACGCGCGCCGTCGCCCTCGCGCCCGGCGCCGACCTCTCCGGCTTCCGCGCCGCCGTCCGCGCGCTCGTGGCCGAGGGCGTGCCGCCCGAGCGCGTCGCCTGGACGGAGGGCGCGACCTCCGACCTGTTCGGCAGCGCGCCGGCGGCGGAGACCGGTCCCTTGCGCCTGCCGCGCGCGGTCGCCGACCTCGTGCCGATGGTGGTGCCGCACCGCGACCCCGAGCGCTACGCCCTGCTCTTCCGGTTGATCTGGCGCGTGCGCGCGGGCGAGCGCCACCTCACGGAGGTGCCGAGCGACCCGCTGGTCCACCGGCTCAACCTGATGCGGAAGGCGATCGCGCGCGACCTCCACAAGATGCACGCCTTCCTGCGCTTCCGCCGGAGCGAGGCGGCGGGGGTCGAGCACTTCACCGCCTGGTTCGAGCCCGACCACCACATCCTGGAGGCGGCCGCCCCGTTCTTCGTCGAGCGCTTCCGCTCGCTCAACTGGACCATCCTGACGCCGGACGCCTCCGCCCACTGGGACGGCGCCGCGCTCCGCCTCGGGCCGCCCGGCCGGCGCGAGGACCTGCCCCCCGGCGACGGGTTCGAGGCCGGCTGGCGCGACTACTACGAGAGCACCTTCAACCCGGCCCGCACCAACCTGAAGGCGATGCGGGCCGAGATGCCGAAGAAGTACTGGCGGAACATGCCGGAGACGCTGGCGATTCCAGCCCTGGTGCGCGGGGCCGAGGCCGGCACGCGCGCGATGATCGAGAGGAGCCCGAGCGTGCCCGCCAGACGCGACCCCGCCCGCGCCGTCGCCGCGATGGCCGACCAGGACCCGACCTCGCTCGACGAGCTCAACGCCATCATCAGGCGCAGCGAGCCGCTGGTGCCGGGCGCGACGCAGGCCGTGCTCGGCGAGGGGCCGGTCGGGGCGACGATCGCCTTCGTGGGCGAGCAGCCGGGCGACCAGGAGGACCGGCAGGGACAGCCCTTCGTCGGCCCCGCGGGGCAGCTCCTCTCGCGGGCGCTTGCAGAGGCCGGGATCGACCGGGCGGCGAGCTACCTCACGAACGCCGTCAAGCATTTCAAGTTCGAGGAGCGCGGCAAGCGCCGCATCCACCAGAAGCCGACGGCCGGTGAGGTCAGCCACTACCGCTGGTGGCTCGACCGGGAACTCGAATTCGTCGCGCCCCGCCTCGTCGTGGCGCTCGGTGCGACCGCCGTGCTGGCGCTGACCGGCAAGGCGGTGCCGATCACCCGCGCCCGCGGGCCCTTCGCGTTCGAGCGCCACCACAACCGCTTCGCGGGCTTCGTGACCGTCCACCCTTCCTACCTGCTGCGCCTGCCGGATGAGGCGAAAGAGGAGGCCTACGGGGCCTTCGTCGGTGATCTGCGGCGGGTGGCGGAACTGGGTCGGGACCTGGCCGGCTGAGACACACGGCCAAGGCAGCACCTACCCCTCCGCCACCTCCGCCTTGTGCGGGCGCAGCTCCGGCGTGCTCTGCTCGATCTCGGTCTCGGTCGGCGCCTCGGCCCGGCTCTCGGCGCGGGAGGCGTCCACGAAGAGGCGGGCCTCGCCGTCCTTCAGGCCGAGGCTGCGCAGCGCGTAGAAGGTCATACCGAAGGCGAGCTCGCGCTCGCCCATCAGGACGAGGCCGACCTTTTCCTCCTCCAGCCGGCGGCGCTCGGCGTCGCTGTGGGTGCGGATCAGGGTGTCGATCCGCGGGTTCGCCTCGCGGGCCAGTTCCACGAGGCGGCGGGCCTGATGGGAATCGGGCGTCGCGCTCACGAGGAGCCGGGCCTGGCCGATGCCCGCCGCCTCCAGGATGCCCGGCGCCAGCGCGTCGCCGTAGACCGCCTCGATGCCGGCCTCGCGCAGCTCCAGCACCCGGCGCCGGTCGCGGTCGATCACCACGAAGGGCAGGTCCCAGGTCTGGAGCGCCTTGCCGATGCTGCTGCCGACCCGGCCGTAGCCGACGACGACGGCGTGGCGGCGCGGAGCCTTGGTCTCGCCCGTCACCGACACCGTGTCGGCCCCGCCCCGCTCGAAGCGGCGGGCGAGGTCCGGCCGGTCGGCGAGCCACGCCTCGACGCGCGCGGCGAGCGCGAAGGCCAGCGGGTTCAGGGTGATGGAGAGCAGCGCGCCGCCGAGGATCAGGTCGCGGCCCTCCGTCGGCAGCAGCTTCAGCGAGAGCCCGAGCGTGACGAGGATGAAGGAGAACTCGCCGATCTGCGCGAGGCTCGCCGCGATGGTGAGGGCGGTGCCGACCGGGTGCTTGAAGACGAGGACGATCGCCACGGCCGCGAGCGACTTGCCCAGCATGATCACGCCGAGCACCGCCAGCACGGAGAGCGGCTCGCGGATCAGGATGCCGGGGTCGAACAGCATGCCGACCGAGACGAAGAACAGCACCGCGAAGGCGTCCTGCAGGGGCAGGGAATCGGCCGCGGCCTGATGGCTGAGATCGGATTCGGCGAGCACCATGCCGGCGAAGAAGGCGCCGAGCGCGAAGGAGACGCCGAACAGCTCCGCCGAGCCGAAGGCGAGACCGAGCGCCAGGGCCAGTACGCAGAGGGTGAACAATTCCCGCGAGCCCGTGCGCGCTGCCTGATCGAGCAGCCAGGGCACGAAGCGGCGACCGACGACGAGCATCAGCGCGACGAACAGCGCGACCTTGGCGAGCGTCAGGCCGAGCGTCAGCCAGATGCTGTCGGCCATGCCCGACCCGACGAGGCCGCCGACGAACTCCGCGAGCGCGTGCGCGGCCCCGTGCCCGGCCTCCTCGGCCTTGCCGCCGAGCGAGGGGGCGAGCGCGGGCAGCAGCACCAGCGCCAGCACCATCGCCAGATCCTCGACGATGAGCCAGCCCACCGCGATCCGGCCCTTGTCGCTGTCGAGGAGGCCGCGCTCCTCCAGGGCCCGCAGCAGCACGACGGTGGAGGCCACCGAGAGGGCGAGGCCGAAGACGAGCCCGGCCCCGAGCCCCCAGCCCCAGAGGAGGGCGAGCCCGCCGCCCATCGCGGTCGCCACCGCGATCTGCACGATCGCCCCCGGCAGCGCGATGGCGCGCACGGCCATCAGGTCGCCGATCGAGAAGTGCAGGCCGACGCCGAACATCAGCAGGATCACGCCGATCTCGGCGAGCTGGCCCGCGAGCTCGCTGTTGCCGACGAAGCCCGGCGTGTAGGGCCCGACCAGCACCCCCGCCAGCAGGTAGCCGACCAGCGGCGGCAGCCGCAGGCGCTGGGCCAGCATTCCGCACAGGAAGGCCAGCACGAGCCCGAGGGCGATGATGGCGATGAGCTCGGTCGCGTGCGGCACCGGGTTCTGGTCTCCTCTCGAGTCGCGGGGCGTGAGCCGGCGGCATCCGGCCCTCTTCCTTAACCGTCGCGGCGGCGGCTGGAACGGTCGCGGGAAAAGAAAATCCGCATCGTCCCCGAACGCCTTAGCTTTTCCGGCACCGCGGCGGCGTGCCGGACGGCACGCCGACCCGGGAATGAAACCGGATTGTACAACGCTCGGTTGTCCGCGTGGTCCCCTCGACCGGGATACCAGTGCGATGCCAGGAGAACCGCCGATGCCGGCCGAAGCCGAACCCGCCGCCCGGACCGATGGAGGCGGCACGCTCTGGACGATCGCCCTCTCGGCGGCGCTGATCGGCCTCGTCGCGCTGCCGCGGCGCGGCACGGGCGCGCGCGCGTCCTCCGGCCCCGCCCGATCCGCGGCGCCCGCGGGATCGCCGGAACCGGCGCGCGAGACGTCCGGCTCGCACGAGGGGCCCGAGGCGGAGCGCGTGACGAAGCGGGAGGCGCACCGGGGACGGCAGGCCCGCTCCCCCTCGGAGATCCCGGCCGCGGGCTGGAAGGATATCGGCCTGCGGGTCTTCCACGACGTCTCGGAGAACCGGCTGGTCTCGGTCGCGGCGGGCGTGACCTTCTACGTGCTGCTCGCGATCTTCCCGGCGGTCGCGGCGCTGGTCTCCCTCTACGGCCTGTTCGCCGACCCGGCCGAGATCAACCGCCACCTGGAGAACCTGCAGGGAGTGCTGCCCTCCGGCGCCCTGGAGATCGTGGGCGATCAGGTCAAGCGGCTCACCGAGGCCGGCGACCGCAAGCTCGGGCTCACCGTGCTCACCGGCATTCTGCTCTCGCTCTGGAGCGCCAACGGCGGCATGAAGAGCGTCTTCGACGCGCTCAACATCGTCTACGAGGAGCGGGAGAAGCGGAATTTCTTCAAGCTGAACCTCGTCTCGCTCTGCTTCACGGCGGGCGCCCTGCTGTTCATCGTGCTGGCGCTCGGCGGCATCGTGGTGCTGCCGATCGTGTTCAACACGGTCGGGCTCAGCACCGACGCGTGGTACGTGGCGCTCCTGCGCTGGCCCGCCCTGTTCGTCGTGGTGCTGCTCGGGCTCGCCGTGCTCTACCGCTTCGGCCCGAGCCGCGATGCGCCGCGCTGGCGCTGGGTGACCTGGGGCAGCGCGCTGGCGAGCTTCCTCTGGCTCGCGGGCTCGCTGCTGTTCTCGTGGTACGTCTCGAATTTCGGCTCCTACAACAAGACCTACGGCTCGCTGGGTGCCGCCATCGGCTTCATGACTTGGATCTGGATCTCGACCATCATCGTGCTGATCGGCGCGGAGGTGAACGCCGAGATGGAGCACCAGACCGCCCACGACACCACGGAGGGCCAGCCCAAACCCCTCGGGCAACGCGACGCCCGCATGGCCGACACCGTGGGCGAGGCCGCGGGCGCCCGCTGAGGCGTGCAGCAGCCTCCCCTCGGGCCGGCGATCGCCAGCTTCGAGAGAGCATGGCCGCAAGATGCCCGAAACGTTTCCGAACGGTTTCAGAGTCCCGGAACGGCATTCCCCAGCTTGGAATCGATAAAAACTCAGATCTCTTCCGTGAACAGCGTGGCGAATAGGGTCTTGACCGTACGCCATGTCGGTTAATAGGTCGGGTCGCCGCCGGACGGCCCGGTCGCTGGGGCTCCGCGCGGCGCGACGACCCGCCTGGACACCGCCCTGCCGCCACGACCGATGCTCCGCACGATCCTGTTCCGCATTCACTGGGCGCTCGGCCTCACCGCCGGGCTCGTCCTGGCGCTCATGGGCGTCACCGGCGCGCTGATGAGCTACGAGGAGGCCGTCGTCGACGCCCTCAACGCCGGGCCGCTCGCGGTCGAGGCCGGCGCGCGGACCCGGCTCGGGCCGGAGGCGCTCGTCGCCCGCATCGAGGCGCAGCATCGGGGCCTGCGGGTCTCGGGGCTCGGCATCCCGGGCGATCCGGGCCGGGCGGTGCGGGTGCGCTTCGCCGGCACCGGCCCGGGCGAGCACCCGCCCGCGCGCTACGTTGACCCCTATGACGGCGCCGACCGGGGCGCGGTCGCGGGCGAGACGACCTTCGAGACGATCCGGGCGTTGCACCGCTGGCTGCTCATTCCCGGCGGCGGGCGCGGCTGGGGCCGCACCGCCACCGGTCTCTGCGCCGTCGCGCTCCTCGTCTTCCTGGGAACCGGCCTCTACCTGCGCTGGCCGAAGCTGCACGGCTGGAGGGTCTGGCTGAGGCTGAGCGTTGCCCGCCCGGGGCGCCCGCGCTGGTGGTCGCTTCACGCGGTCGTCGGCACCTGGGTGATCCCGGTCTACGCCGTCATGGCGCTCTCCGGCCTGTGGTGGTCCTACGAATCCTACCGGGCGGGTGCGACCTACCTGCTCACCGGGAACTGGCCGGAGGCGCGCCCGCAGCGCGGCGGCCCCGGCCGGCCCGAGGGCATGGCCCAGCCGGATGCCGGCCGTGGGGCCGAGCGCGGGCGCGGCGAGCGCCGGCCGGCGGCCCTCGACGCGGCCTGGCAGACGTTCACGGCCGGGGAAGGCGCGGGCGCCGCCCTCAGCCTCCTCACGATGCCGGGTGAGCGGGGCGAGCCGAACATCCGGATCCGCTACACCCGGTCCGGCGACGGGCCGAGCAGCCGCACCGACCTGACCTACGACGCGGGCACCGGCGCGCTCCTCTCGGCCTCGCGCCCCGCGGACAAGACGCTGGGCCGGCAGATCGCCGACAACATGCTGGAGGTGCATCGCGGGCGCTTCTTCGGCCCGGTCCTCGCCCTGGTCTTCTGCCTCGCCGCGCTCGCGATGCCGCTCTTCGCGGGCACCGGCCTCACGCTCTACGTCCTGCGCCGCCGGGCCGCGCGCAGACGGCGGGCCGCGCCGCCGCTCGGCCGCCCGGTCCAGGTCTGAGGATACGGGGCCCCGCGACCCATTCGCCGTTTCCCAGAGGCTCGAAACGGCACTAGACAGGCCTCCAGGCGATGCGACGCGAAGGCCCGATGAGCGCGAAGACCGAGACCCAGCCGAGCGAGGACGCCCAGCAGACCGGCAAGCCCGTCGGGCCGGGCGACCAGGTGATCCTGGTGGACGGCTCGTCCTTCATCTTCCGGGCCTACTTCCAGTCGATCAACCAGGACCAGAAATACAATTCCCGCCCCTCGGACGGGCTGCCGACCGGGGCGGTGCGGCTGTTCTGCACCAAGATCGCGCAGTTCCTGCAGGACGGCGCGGCCGGCACCAAGCCCAGCCATCTCGGCATCGTCTTCGACAAGTCGGAGGGCTCGTTCCGCAAGGAAATGTTCCCGGACTACAAGGGCCATCGCCCCGACGCGCCGGACGACCTGAAGCGGCAGATGCCGCTGATGCGCGACGCGGTGCGCGCCTTCGGCCTGCACGCGATCGAACTGGAGCGCTACGAGGCCGACGACCTGATCGCCACCTACGCCCGACAGGCGGAGGCGCGGGGCGCGGGCGTCATCATCGTCTCCTCCGACAAGGACCTGATGCAGCTCGTGGGACCGCTCGTGCGCTTCTACGACTTCGAGTCGGGGGCCAAGGGCAAGCCCGGCTACCGGCCGGAGCGCAACCTCGACGTCGAGGCGATCGTCGCCAAGTGGGAGGGCCTGCAGCCGGACCAGATCGGCGACGCGCTGGCGCTGATCGGCGACACCTCCGACAACGTGCCGGGGGTGCCGGGCATCGGCCTGAAGACCGCCGCCGCGCTGATCAAGGAGTTCGGTAGCCTGGAGGCGCTGTTGGAACGGGCGAGCGAAATCAAGCAGCCCAAGCGCCGCGAGACGCTGCTCGCCAACATCGAACAGGCCAAGCTCTCGCGGAAGCTCGTGGCGCTGATGGAGGACGTGCCCGTCCCGGTTGCGCTCGACGAACTCCGCCTGCCCGACCCCGACCCGGAGCGGCTCGTGGGCTTCCTCAAGGCGATGGAGTTCAACACGCTGACCCGGCGCATCGCCCAGATGCTCCACGTCGATCCGGAGGCGGTGAAGCCCGACCCGCGCCTGCTGCCGGGCGCGCGGGCACACGGCTACGCCAACCCGAACGGCGGCAGCGACGCGGTTCCGTTCTTCGGCGACGCCGTGCCGCCCGATCCCGAGACCGCGGCGGCGGGCGCCGAGCGCGGCCCGGGCGCCGCGCCGCCGGAAGGCGGCGAGGTCGATCCCTTCGCCGCCTTCGACCTGCCCGACGCAGCGCCGCGGACCCGCACGCCGCCCGAGCCGACGCCCGGCGGCCTCGTAGCGGCCCGGGCGGCGGAATCTGTCAAACCCTTCGACACGGGATCCTACGAGACGATCCGCACGCTCGACCAGCTCGACGCCTGGATCGCGGAGGGGCGGGAAGCGGGCGTCGTCGCGGTCGATACCGAGACTGACGACCTCGACGCGCACCGGGCCGGGCTCGTCGGCGTCTCGCTCGCGACCGGCCCGGGACGGGCCGCCTACATCCCGCTGGAGCATGTCGAGCCGGTCGAGGGCGCGGGCGAGGGCGACCTCTTCGGCAAGGCGAAGACGGCCACGGGCGAGTTCCGGCGCGTGGCCGACCAGATCGACGTGGCAGCGGCGCTGAAGCGTCTGAAGGGGCTGCTTGAGGATCCGGGGGTCCTCAAGGTCGGCCAGAACCTGAAATACGACTGGCTGGTGCTGGCCCGCCACGGGATCGAGGTGGCGCCCTTCGACGACACGATGCTGATCTCCTACGTGCTCGACGCCGGCAAGGGCGGGCACGGCATGGACGAGCTCGCCCGGCGCCATCTCGGCCACCAGCCGATCACCTTCTCGGACGTCGCCGGCACCGGCCGCAACAAGGTGACCTTCGACAAGGTCGCGATCGACCGCGCCACGGCCTACGCGGCCGAGGACGCGGACGTGACGCTGCGACTCTGGCGGATGATGAAGCCGCGCCTCGTCGCCGAGCGGCGGGTCGCCGTCTACGAGACCCTGGAGCGCCCGCTGATCGCGGTGATCGCCCGGATGGAGCGGGCCGGCATCCGGGTCGACCGCGACATGCTGAGCCGCCTGTCGGGCGACTTCTCTCAGACGCTGGCGCGGCTGGAGGAGGAGATCCAGGCGGACGCGGGCGAGACATTCTCGGTCGGTTCGCCGAAGCAGATCGGCGACATCCTGTTCGGCAAGATGGGCCTGCCCGGCGCCAAGAAGACCCCGTCGGGCCAGTGGGCCACGCCCGCGACGCTCTTGGAGGAGCTGGCCCAGGCCGGGCACGAGTTGCCGAAGAAGATCCTGGAATGGCGTCAGCTCTCGAAGCTGAAATCGACCTACACGGACGCGCTCCAGGCCCATGCCGACCGGGACTCAAGCCGGGTCCACACCTCGTTCTCGCTCGCCGCGACGACGACGGGCCGGCTCTCCTCCTCCGAGCCGAACCTGCAGAACATCCCGATCCGCACGGAAGAGGGCCGGCGCATCCGCCGCGCCTTCGTGGCGGCGCCCGGCAACCGGCTGATCTCGGCCGATTACAGCCAGGTGGAGCTGCGCATCCTCGCCCACATCGCCGACGTGCCGCAGCTGCGCCAGGCTTTCGAGGAGGGCATCGACATCCACGCGGCCACCGCCTCGGCGATGTTCGGCGTCGCCCTCGACGCGATGACGCCGGACCTGCGGCGCCGGGCCAAGACCATCAATTTCGGCATCATCTACGGCATCTCGGCCTTCGGCCTCGCCGACCGGCTCGGCATCGGGCAGGCCGAGGCCTCGGCCTTCATCAAGCAGTATTTCGAGCGCTTCCCCGGCATCCGGGACTACATCGACACGACGAAGCGGCTCTGCCGCGACAAGGGCTACGTCACCACCCTGTTCGGCCGGGTCTGCCACTACCCGCAGATCCGCTCGAACAACCCGCAGGAGCGGGCGAGCGTCGAGCGGCAGGCCATCAACGCGCCGATCCAGGGCACGGCCGCCGACATCATCCGGCGCGCCATGGCGCGGATGGAGGGGGCGCTCGCGGCCGAGAAGATCGAGGCGCGCATGCTGCTGCAGGTGCACGACGAGCTGGTCTTCGAGGCGCCCGAGGGCGAGGTCGCCCGCGCGCTCCCGGTGATTGCCGGGGTGATGGAGCAGGCCCCCGCCCCCGCGCTGACGCTGAAGGTGCCGCTGGTGGTCGAGGCGCGCGACGCGGGGAACTGGCAGGAAGCCCACTGAGGCGCACCGCGCGCGCAGCGGCGCATCTGGCCCGCGCCGGCGCACCGCGCAACGCGGCGCGAGGCGGCGCGAGGCGGGACCCCGTGTGGGGCACGGCGGTTGACGGAGCATCCCGCCGGAGCCCCGTGAGCCGCCGTTGAGCAAGCGCGACATCATCGTCATCGGCGGCTCCTCCGGTGCCACCGTCCCGCTGAAGGCGATCCTCGGGGCGCTCCCCGGCACGCTCGCCGCCGCAATCTTCGTGGTGCTCCACGTCCCGGCCCGCAGCCTCGGCCTGCTCGCCACGGTGCGCGCGGCCGCGGCCAACCTGCCGGTCCACCCCGCCGAGGACGGGATGCCGATCGCGCCGGGCCACGTCTATCTCGGCGTGCCCGACCGCCACCTCATCGTGGCGGACGGACGCATCCGCCTCGGCCGGGGCCCGCGCGAGAACATGGCCCGCCCCTCGATCGACCCGCTGTTCCGCTCGGCCGCCGCGACCTACGGGCCGCGGGTGATCGGCGTGATCCTGAGCGGCCTCCTCAACGACGGCGCGGCCGGGCTCGACGCGGTGCGGCGCTGCGGCGGCGTCGCGATCGTGCAGGATCCGGCCGAGGCGATCGCCGACGAGATGCCGAGGAGCGCGCTCGCCGCGGTCGCGGACGGCCGCGCCGTGCCGGCCGCCCGGATCGGGGACGTGCTCGCCGACCTCGTGCAGGAGCGGGCGGGCCCGCGCCTGCCCGTACCGCCCGAGATCCGCCTGGAGGTCGACATCGCGGCGGGCGAGCGGGTCGACAGCGGCCTGCTGCGCCGCTTCGCCGACCCAGCCCCGCTCTCCTGCCCCCATTGCGACGGCGTGCTCTCGGAGGTGCGCGGGGCCAAGCCCCTGCACTTCCGCTGCCAGGTCGGGCACGCCTACACCGCGGAAGCCGCCGCCACGGCCCAGGAGGGCGCGGTCGACGAGGCGATGCGCGTGGCGCTGCGCATCGTGGGCGAGCGGGCGGACCTCGTGGCCCGGATGGCGGCCGATGCGCGCGCCGACGGCCGTGCCGTCGTCGCCGAGATGTACGAGGCGCGCGCGGCCGAGTATCGGGAACACGTCGACACGCTGCGCCGGGCGGTGCTGCGGGCGGTCGAGCCTTCCGGCGGCGACGGGATGCCGGAGATCTGAGGCACGGCGCGGCGGCCCCTCCGGTCGGTGGCCCCTGCGCCGGAGGATAGGAAGCGGTCGTGGCGAAGACACCGGCGTCGCAGGCAGGCGCGGAGAGCGCGAGCGTCATCGTCGCCCTGACCGGCGAGGCTGCGGACACCGCCGCGCTCGAGCATCTGCTGACACGCCTGCCGCTGGGCAGCGGCGCCGCGATCGTGGTCATCCTGCAGAACCGCGAGGCCCTGGACAGGGAGCGCCTCGCCGCGATCCTTCGCGAAGGCGGGCGCGAGCTCACCGCGATCGTGGACGGGGAACCCGTGCAGGGCGGGCGGATCTACCTGCCGGAGGCGAGCGTCCTGGTCAGTCTCGAGGCGGGGCACTTCCGCACCGCGGCCTCCGATCAGCCGGCGGGCGGGCGCGGCACGATCGACAGTTTCCTGGTCTCGCTCGCCCGCCACGCGGACGGCCACGGCATCGCGGTGGTCCTGGGCGATACGGGCGAGGACGGCACCCTCGGCTTCAAGGCGGTGAAGGAGGCGGGCGGCCTCACCCTCGCGGAGGAGACGGAGGGCACCCGCGCGGGCGACCTCGTGGTCGGCAACATGCCGGCCGCGCTCGCCGACGCGATCCTGCCGGTCGAGGCGCTCGCCGCGCGGCTCGCCGCCTATATCCGGCAGGCGGCCCGGCAGGAGGTCGGGTCCGAGGCCGACGCGGCGGCGCTCGCCGGCACCGCGGGGGTGCTGCGCGACAGGACCGGACACGATTTCCACGGCTACAAGCCCGGCACCTTCCTGCGCCGGGTGCAGCGCCGGATGCAGGTCGTCCAGCGGAGCGAGATCGGCGCTTACGTCGAGTACCTGCGCGCCCAGCCCGAGGAGGTGCAGCAGCTCTTCAACGACCTCCTGATCGGGGTCACCCAGTTCTTCCGCGACGGCCGGGAATTCGCGGTGCTGGAGCGGGCGGTGATCCCGCAGCTCTTCGCCGGCAAGGGCCGCGACGACCATGTCCGCGTCTGGGTGGTCGGCTGCTCGACCGGCGAGGAGGCCTACTCGCTCGGGATCCTGCTGCGCGAGCACATGGCGACGCTGGAGCAGGCCCCGCAGGTCCAGATCTTCGCGACCGACCTCGACGGGCGGGCGCTGGCGGCGGCCCGGGCGGCACGCTACGCCGACACCGTCGCGCGCGACGTCGGCCCGGAACGGCTGGCGCGCTGGTTCGTGCGGGAGGGCAACACCTACTGCGTCGTCAAGGAACTGCGCGAGATGTGCATCTTCTCGCAGCACAGCATCATCAAGGACCCGCCCTTCTCGCGCCTCGACCTGATCTCCTGCCGCAACCTGCTGATCTATCTCGACACCGAGCTCCAGAGCCGGGTGATCCCGGTCTTCCACTTCGCGCTCCGGCCCGGCGGCGCCCTCTTCCTCGGCACGTCCGAGAACGTGTCGCGCCACGCCAACCTGTTCGCGCCGGTCGAGAACCGCTCCCGCATCTTCCGGCGGCTGGAGACCCACGACCGCGTCCTGCCCGACTTTCCCTTCACCACCGTGAGCCGGCCGGGCTCCGCCGGCGCCCCGGCGGCCGAGCGCCCGCGCCACGTCGAGGCGAGCCTCGCGCGCCGGGCCGAGCGCCTCGCCGAGCGCTACGCGCCGGCCCACGTGATCGTGGACGCGGCCTGCACGGTCCTGCACTTCTCCGGCCGGACCGGGCGCTACATCGATCCGGCGGGCGGCACCGCGACCCTGAACCTGCTCCAGCTCGTCCATCCGGACCTGCGCCTCGACCTGCGCACGGCCCTGGAACGCGCGATGACCAACCGGTGCGCCGTGCGCACCGAGGGCGTGCGGATGGGCGTCAACGGCCACCGCCTCGTGGTCGAGATCGTGGTGGAGCCGCTGCCCGAGGAGGGCAACACGCCCGCGAGCTACTTCGTCCTGTTCAAGGACGGCTCCACGGTGCGGGAGGCGGAGGCCGAGAGCGGCGGCTCCCCCTCGGGCCAGCGTGCCTACACGCAGGGGCTCGAGGCGGAGCTGCGCACCACGAAGGACCGGCTCCAGGCCACGATCGAGGAGCTGGAGAGCACGAACGAGGAGCTGAAGGCCTCCAACGAGGAGTACCAGTCCCTCAACGAGGAGCTGCAATCGGCCAATGAGGAGCTGGAGACCTCGAAGGAGGAACTGCAATCGGTCAACGAGGAGCTGACGACCGTCAACGGCGAGCTCGGCCACCGCGTGCAGGAACTGGGGCGCACCAACAGCGACCTCAAGAATTTCCTGGAGAGCACCCAGATCGCGACGATCTTCCTCGACAACGACCTCCGGGTGACGAACCACACGCCCGCGGTCACCGAGATCTTCCACCTCGTGGAATCGGATGTCGGGCGGCCGATCGCCCACATCAAGTCGCGCATCGCCTACGACGAATTGCAGGACGACGCGCGCCGGGTGCTGCGCACGCTGGGGCCCGTCGAGCGCGAGATCACGGGCTCGACCACGGGCACGCGCTACATGGTCCGGGTCCTGCCCTATCGCAGCGTCGACAACTTCATCGCGGGCGTGGTCGTCACCTTCGTGGACATCACCGCCCGCAAGCTGGCGGAAGAGCGCCAGCAGGCGAGCGAGCGGCGCCTGCGCGCCCTCGTGGAGGGCATGCCCCAGCTCGTCTGGCGCGCCGCCGACGGCGGACGCTGGCTGTGGACCAGCCCGCAATGGTGCGCCTATACGGGCCTGACCGAGGCGGAGAGCCGCGAGCACGGCTGGCTCAAGGCCCTGCATCCCGACGACCGCACATCCGTGCTCGCGCGCTGGCGCGAGGCCGAGAGCGCCGGGCTCTTCGCGATCGAGAGCCGGATCTGCCAGAGCGAGACCGGCCACTACCGCTGGTTCAAGATGCGCGCGACCCCGGTGCGGGACGAGCGCGGCACGATCGCGGAATGGCTCGGCACCTCGACGGACATCGACGACCTGCGCCAGCTCCAAGAGCAGCAGGAGGTGATGGTCAACGAGTTGCAGCACCGGACCCGCAACCTGATCACCGTGGTGCGCTCCATCGCCCAGCAGACCATGACGTCGAGCGCGACGCTCGACGAGTTCCGGCTCCGCTTCAACGACCGGCTCGGCGCGCTCTCGCGGGTGCAGAGCCTGCTCTCGCGGGCGGAGGAGGAGCCGATCACGCTCAGCGCCCTGATCCGCACCGAGCTCGACGCGCTCGCCGCGACGGGCATGCAGGAGCGCGTCAGCATCGAGGGGCCGGACGTGTCCCTGCGCAAGGCCAGCGTGCAGACCCTGGCCCTCGCGCTGCACGAGCTGGCCACCAACGCCCGCAAGTACGGCGCGCTGGCCGTGGCGGACGGGCAGCTCCGCGTGCGCTGGCGGACCTACGCGGAGGAGACGGGCGAGCGACGCCTCGCGCTGGAATGGACGGAGCTGGGCATCGCGACGTCCGCCTCCCCGGGCGGCGAGGTGCAGAGCGGCTACGGGCGCGAACTGATCGAGAAGGCTCTGCCCTACGCGCTCGACGCCCGCACCCATTACGAGTTGCGAGCCGGCACGCTGCACTGCATCATTGACCTGCCGCTCGAGCGGCGCCGGAGGGGCGCCATCGAGGAGCTGTGACGGGGCGGGGACCCGGGTGGTCCGCCCTCCACCTTCGGCTCCGCAGGTCGAGCGGCGGCGGTGCTTCCGGCGGCCCGGCACGGGAGACGATCCGGGTCGCGCGGCGCTTGAACCGGATCGCCGGCCGCGATCCGGGGGCGGGTTCCGTCAGTGCGGGCAGTCGCCGAAGCGACCGCACAGCTCCTCGGGCACGAACCGGCCCCGCGGAACCGGGGCGGACACCACGTCGATCTCGGCGGCGAGGGCCGTCGGCGCGGCCTGCGAGCTCGGCGGGTCGGTCAGGATCGTCAGCCAGAACGCGGCCGTGGCGAGCGCGAAGGCGGCGAGGAAAAGCGAGAACCTCGACATGCGCGTCACTCCCGAGAGGGCGATGCGACACTGATGCACGATTCGACCCGCGCCGGCATGCTCCGAACGGATGAGGCACGAAGATATCGCGCGATCTTTTGTTAAACGCGGCCCCTATCTTTACTATTGGCTGGTATACAACATTCTTCCGCTCAGAGTACGGCCGTCACGCACGCGCGAGATCATGGCTTTGCTTGCGTTGGATCTTGACGCCCCGATCTGACCCTGCTCATCTCCCACTCCTCTGAGAGGACGAGAGCGCTCCCGGACGCAGGAGCGGCATCGGATCGGAGGCGCGCATGGAACCGACGCCGAGTTCCGCCATCGCGGAGATTGATCGCTTCATCGAGGAGAGCCGCCAGCTCATCGCCCGCGCAGAGGCCTGCCGGCAGAGCCTGATCGCGCTGGGTGCCCGGGAGGGGCACCTGCTCATGGCCACCCGAACCATCACGGCGATGGGCCGCATCCAGGCCACGCTGCTGCGGCAGCGGGCGATGCTCCCGCAGCGCGCGCTGCTCCCGGAGGGCGCGGCCCCGCCGGAGGCCGGGCGCGTGCCGGCCGTCGTCGTGGTCGCGCGCCCCGCCCGCCCCTGGTGGGCGCTGGTCGGGCGCCGGAAGGCCGAGGCCCGGCTGTCCTGAGCGCGGCCCTTCGCGCGCCCTTCCGCACCGCTCAGGCGGCGGAGGCGGTGAGGGCGCGGCGCTCCTCGTGCTCCAGGAAGGCGTGCGCCTCCTCCTTGCGCTCGAAGATGTGGGGTGCCAGCCCGCGCCGGCTCAGCGCCTCCTGCATCTTCAGGCGCAGGAAGGCGCTCGTCGCGTAGCGGGTCGTCGTCAGGTAGTGGTAGGCGCAGAGATACTCGATCATCTCCGCGTAGTCGTCGTAGAGGCTCTCGGGGATGCGGAACCCGTCGTGGTTGACCACCGAGTTCACCCGCTGCCCGGCCTTCAGGCAGGCGGTCTCCAAGACCTGCCGCAGCGCGTCGATGTCGCCCTTCGCGCGCACCTGCCAGCCCTCCAGGTTCACGAAGAGCAGGTTGCGCTCCTTGTCGTAGCTGACCCGCTCGGCGAGGTTGAGGTTGAGGAGGTCGGCGAGCAACTCCATCGGCTCGTCGCGGAAGATGCGCGGATCCATCAGGATCGGGTTCTCGATCACCGGCATGAAGTCCATATGGGCGAGGATGTCGCGCCCGATGTCGATGCCGGGCGCCACCTCGATCAGTTCCAGGCCCGCCTGGGTGAGATGGAAGACGCAGCGCTCCGTCACGTAGAGCACCGGCTGCATCCGCTCCTTCGCGAAGGGCCCGCTGAAGGTGTTCTGCTCGACCTGTTTCACGAACTTGCGCGAGCGGCCCTCCTGCACGATGCGCAGACGCCCCTCCTCGACCTTCGTGACGAGCCCGCCGGAGGTGAAGGTGCCGGCGAAGACCACCTTGCGGGCGTTCTGCGAGATGTTGATGAAGCCGCCGCAGCCGTTGAGGCGCCCGCCGAACCGGCTGGTGTTGACGTTGCCGTCGCCGTCGCACTCGGCCATGCCGAGACAGGTCATGTCGAGGCCGCCGCCGTCGTAGAAGTCGAACATCTGGTTCTGGTCGATGATGCAGTCGGCATTGGTCGCCGCGCCGAAGCTCGACCCCGAGGCCAGCACGCCGCCGACCGCGCCCGCCTCCGTCGTCAGCGTGATGTAGGGCGTGACCTGCTCTTCCGCCGCGACCGCCGAGATACCCTCCGGCGCCCCCACCCCGAGATTGACCACGCCGTTCGGCGGCAGCTCGAAGCTCGCGCGCCGGGCGATGATCTTGCGCTCGGAGAGTGCCATCCGGCGGATGCCGGTCACCGGCACGCGGATCTCGCCGGCGAGCGCGGCGTCGTGCATCACGCCGTAGTTCATCCGGTGCTGCTCGGGCTCGGCGACCACCACGCAGTCGATGAGCATGCCTGGCACGCGCACGTCCTTCGGCTTGATCGAGCCCTGCTCGACGATGCGCTCGACCTGCGCGATCACGATGCCGCCGTTGTTGCGCGCGGCCATCGCCTGGGCGAGGTTGTCCAGCGTCAGCGCCTCCTTGGCCATGCAGAGGTTGCCCGACGGATCCGCCGAGGTGCCGCGGATGAAGGCCACGTCGATCTTGGTGGCGGTGTAGAACAGCCACTCCTCGCCATCGACCTCGACGAGCTTGACGATGTCGTCCTGCGTCACGGTGTTGACGCGCCCGCCGCCGTGGCGCGGGTCGACGTAGGTCTTGAGCCCGACCTTGGTGAAGAGGCCGGGCTGCCCGGCCGCGCAGGCGCGGTAGAGCTGCGAGATCACCCCTTGCGGCAGGTTGTAGCCCAGGATCTTGTTCTCCTGGGCGGCCTGAGCGACCTTCGGCATCCGGCCGAAATTGGCGGCGATCACCCGGCGCAGCAGCCCGTCATGGTGCAGGCGGCCGGTGCCGAGCCCTTTGCTGTCGCCAGCGCCCGCCGTCATGATCAGGGTGAGGTCGCGCGGGGCCCCGCTGTCGACGAAGCGCTTCTCCAGCGCGGCGTGCAGCGCCTCGGGGATGCAGCTCTGGACGAAACCCGTCGTGGTCACGACGTCGCCGTCGCGGATCAGGGCGATGGCCTCGTCGGCTGAGATGACCTTGTTCTTTTTCATGGGCGTCGGCGTCCGTCCCTGTCGCCCCCTTCGGAGGTCGTTGACGGCCGCGTTCCTCTTCGCGGCCGGCGGGCTCGGGCTGTCGGCGCGTGCGTGCGGGGGCGCGGCGCGGCCGGTGCCTGTTGCTTCGAAGCCGCGGGGCCCGCGAAAACGCGGAGCCCGATGCGGATTCGGTCGAGCCAGTCTTGGTGAGAGTACGGGCGGCGACCGAGCCCCCGCAACCGAAGATTATTTGGAGAGGCGTTGAATTTCCCTGAGCGATGACTGCACTGCAGCAAAAACTTGCATTTGGTATTCCAGTCGATCGCACGGGAGCTTGCGCCGAGCGCCCTATCCAGCGGACGGCCCCGCGCGTAACGCTGCCGGCCCGCCCGGAGCGCGCCGGGTCGCGAACGCCCGTGAGAGCATGCCCCCCGCCTCCCGCTCCACCACCCGCCTGATCCTCGTGCTGGCGGTGGCGGGGTTCGCCAGCACCTTCGCGGGCCGCTCGGTGGAGCCCCTCGTCGGCGTGCTGGCCCGCGACCTCGCCAGCGATCCGCACAGCGTCGCCCTGCTCTCGACCGCCTTCGCGCTGCCCTACGCGCTGATCCAGCCGGTGCTCGGGCCGGTCGGCGACGCGCTCGGCAAGGAGCGGGTGATGACGGCCTGCCTCGTCGTGCTGGCGGCCGCGCTCGCGGCCTGCGCGCTGGTCTCGCAGATCAACCTGCTGTTCGGCCTGCGCATGCTGGCCGGCGCCGCGGCGGGGGGCGTGGTGCCGCTGGCGCTGGCGCTCCTCGGCGACCGCGTGCCGATGGAGCGGCGCCAGGTCGCGATCGGGCGCTTCCTCGTGGCGATCGTGCTGGGGCAGCTCTCGGGCTCGACCTTCGCGGGCCTGCTGGAGGCCGAGATCGGCTGGCGCGGCGTCTTCGCCATGACGGCGCTGGGGGCGGTCGCCGCGGTCGGCGCGACGGGGTTCGGCTTCGAGCGGGGTCTGTCGGGCGCCGCGCGGCGGCCGGATTTCGGAACGGCGCTCAAGCGCTACCGCGCGATCATCGCCAATCCGCGGGCGCGCATCCTGTTCTCGGCGGTCTTCATCGAGGCGATCGCGGTGTTCGGCATCTTCCCGCATCTCGCGCCGCTCATCGAGGCGCGCGGCGAGGGCGGCCCGCGCGAGGCCGGGCTCGTGCTCGCGGGCTTCGCGGTGGGCAGCCTGATCTACTCGGCCCTGGTCGGCCTGCTGGTGCGATTCCTCGGCCTGCGCATGCTGGCGGCGGGCGGGGCGATCTGCGCCGCCGCGCTCGTCACGATCGGCTTTGCCGGCACCTGGCAGGCCGACTGCGCCGCCATGGTGGCGATGGGGCTCGGCTTCTACATGCTGCACAACACCTTCCAGGTGCAGGTGACCGAGGTGGCGCCGCAGGCCCGCGCCTCGGCGGTGGCGCTGCACGCCTTCTCGTTCTTCTGCGGGCAGGCGCTCGGCGTCGCGCTGATCGGCGGCGCGCTCCAGACCGTCGGCCAGATCTGGGCGCTCGCCGCCTGCGCGGGCGCCATCCTGCTGCTGGGCTTGGCCACCGCGCACCTCCTCGCGAGACCCGCGCCGCGCGGGGCCTGAGGCACGGGGCGAGCGCTCAGTGCAGGTGGAACTCGCCGTTGACCGTGCGCAGCTCGGCCGGCCGGATCAGGCGGCTGTGCGCCACCCGCACCGCGTGCAGACGCCCCTCGATCGAGTCCTGCCAGAAGGCGAGGAAGCGCCGCAGCTCGGGGAAATCCGGGCAGAGGTCGTGGTTCTGCCAGACGAAGCTCTGGAGCAGGTGCGGATGGTCGGGCATCCGGTAGAGGATCTCGGCGGTCGTCAGGCTGTAGCCCTCGAGCTGACGACGGAAGGCGGACGATACGCTCATGGATCCTCGCTCCCCATATCCGACCGGCCGAGCTTGACCCGGGACCGCGTCTCGATCAAGAGAGCGCCGGAACGATTACTGTTTTCCTTACAATAAGTTAGCACTCATTCGCCGGCATTGCTGCCAAGACGGGCGCGAGCCTGTGCACGCCATCCACACCGGTTACGCATCGCGAGCCCGGCACGGCTTCCGCGCCGCCCGGATTCGCCGCACTCTGGGCCACGGTTAACCGGAGGTTCGGGGCTTGGCAGACGTCTTGGCACGCGGAGCGCTCGGCCGGTCGCTGCTCGTCGCGGGCGCGCTCACGGTTCCCCTCCTTCCCCCGGCGGCGCGCGCCGGAATCGCGATCTCGGCCGCCAAGATCACCGGCGGGGAGCTCTGGGTGCTGGGCTCGACCGACGAGACCGACGCCGAGATCAGCCTCGACGGCCAGTTCACCGGGCGCACGGACGGGCGCGGGAACTTCGAGTTCCGGCTGATCTACCATCCGGCGAGCTGCATCGTGACTCTGCGGGTGCGCCAGCAGGAGCAGCGCGCCGTGGTCGGCGAGTGCGGCCAGCAGGGCCCGCCCGGCCCGGCCCCCGCCGCCAGCACCCTCGCGGGCCCGCCGGGTCCGGCCGGTCCGCAGGGTGCGACCGGACCCCAGGGGCCCGCCGGACCGGCCGGGCCCCTGGGGTCCGGTCGCACCCTGCGGACCGGCCGGACCCGGCGGGCCCG
>NZ_BPQM01000042.1 GCF_022179245.1 Methylobacterium gregans | reverse complement strand
CGGCGGCGCCGGGGCGGGGCTGATCCCGAGCCCGCAAAGCTCCGTTAGGCTTGCCGCGCGTAAATCGTTGTGGGCGCGCACCCATGGCCGCATCGTGGGGCACCTGCCCTGCGGAGCCCCGCCCGTGCCCTCAATCTCGACCCGGCTGATCCCGCCCGCGATGCTGGACGTGATCAAGCGCTCGCCCACCCTCTACGGCGTCGGCCGCAAGGCCCGCTTCGCGCTGGGCTCGCGCCTCGGCGCCCGGCCCGTCGCCGGCATCGGGCGCGCCCACTACAACGACTTCATGCTGACCTCGACCGCGCCCGACAAAGTCGCGAGCTACATGGCCGGCGCCGCGCAGTTCGTCGACATCCTGGAGGCGGCGGTCCGGGAGGTCGGGCGCGACTGGGACTCGATCGGCCGTGCGCTCGAGATCGGCTGCGGCTACGGCCGCATCGTGCGCCAGCTCTCCCGCCGCCTGCCGGGCGAGCGCATCGCCGTCTGCGACATGATCGAGGAGGGCGCCCGCTTCACCGCCGCCGAGTTCGGCGCCACGCAGGTGCCGGTGATGGAGCGGGCCGAGCCGAAGCCCGAGGCCGCCTACGACCTCGTCTACCTGCTCTCGGTCTACACGCACCTGCCGCGCGACGTCGTCGCCCGCAACCTCGCGGACGTGGCGCGGGCGCTGAAGTCCGGCGGCATCGCGGTCTTCACCATCCACGGCCAGGCCTCGGCCGAGCAGGCCGAGCGCTACGAGCAGTTCTGGCTCGACAAGCCGGCCGTCCTCGCCGCCATGGCGCGCGCGGGCTACTACTACGCCCGCTACCCCTACTACACGGCCGATTACGGCCTGACTTGGTTCAGCCGCGCCGCCGTCGAGGCGCTCGTCGCCGAGGCGGCGCCCGATCTGGAGCCCGTCTCCTACCGGCCGGCGCAGCTCGACGGGCATCAGGACGTGTTCGTCTACCGCAAGCGCTGAGGCGCGCCGCCCGGCCCCCCGGCGGAACGCAGGTCTGGATCGTCGCGAGGCTCCCTGGCCGGCCCGGCCCGTTCCGTGCTACCGGCCGGGCCAAATCGCCACCGACGACCAAGACTTAGCCGAAGATTCCGCCATGTCGCATGATCAGGTGCGGGTTGCCCGCGCGCTCCTCTCCGTCTCGGACAAGACCGGGCTCGTCGACTTCGCCCGCGCGCTCCACGCGCGCGGCATCGAGCTGGTCTCGACCGGCGGCACGCACCGCGCCCTCAGCGAGGCGGGGCTGCCGGTGAAGGAGGTCGCCGACCTCACGGGCTATCCGGAGATGATGGACGGCCGGGTCAAGACCCTGCACCCGGCGGTGCACGGGGGCCTCCTCGCCATCCGCGACAACCCCGAGCATCAGGCGGCGCTCGCCGCCCACGGCATCGGCGCGATCGACCTGCTCGTGGTCAACCTCTACCCGTTCGAGGCCACGATCGCGGCGGACAAGCCCTACGACGACTGTGTCGAGAACATCGATATCGGTGGCCCGGCCATGATCCGCGCGGCGGCCAAGAACCACGGCGACGTCGCGGTGGTCACGGACGTCTCGGACTACGCCGCCGTGCTGGCCGCCCTGGAGGCGGGCGCCGGCTCGCTCTCCACGGCGCTCCGTCGCAGCCTCGCCCAGAAGGCCTACGCGCGCACCGCCGCCTACGACGCGGCCATCGCCAACTGGCTGAGCCGGCACGTCGAGGCGGAGGGCCCGGCCCCCTTCCGCGCGGTCGGCGGCAGCCTCGGCCAGAGTCTGCGCTACGGCGAGAACCCGCACCAGACGGCCGCCTTCTACCGGGCGCCCGGCACGCCGCGGGCGGGCGTCGCCACCGCGCGCCAGCTCCAGGGCAAGGAACTCTCCTTCAACAACTTCAACGACACCGACGCGGCCTACGAGTGCGTCGCCGAGTTCGACCCGGCCCGCACCGCGGCGGTCGCGATCATCAAGCACGCCAACCCGTGCGGCGTGGCCGAGGGCGCGGACCTGCTCCAGGCCTACGAGCGGGCGCTGAGCTGCGATCCGACCTCCGCCTTCGGCGGCATCGTGGCGCTGAACCGCCCGCTCGACGCCGAGGCCGCGCGCAAGATCGTCGAGATCTTCACCGAGGTGATCATCGCGCCGGACGCCACCGAGGAGGCCCGCGCGATCGTCGGCGCCAAGAAGAACCTGCGGCTGCTGCTCGCGGGCGCCCTGCCCGACCCGCGCGAGACCGGCGAGACCGTCCGCACGCTCTCGGGCGGCCTGCTGATCCAGGGCCGCGACAGCGCCGTCGTCGACGACATGCCGCTGAAGGTCGTGACCAAGCGCCAGCCGAGCGAGGCCGAGTACGCCGACATGCGCTTCGCCTACCGGGTGGCCAAGCACGTGAAGTCGAACGCGATCGTCTACGCCCGGGACGGCGCCACGGTCGGCATCGGCGCCGGGCAGATGTCGCGGGTCGATTCCTCCCGCATCGCCGCCTGGAAGGCGCAGGAGGGCGCCGACCGCCTCGGCCTGCCCGAGAGCCTCGCCAAGGGCGCGGTGGTCGCCTCCGACGCCTTCTTCCCCTTCGCGGACGGCCTCATGGCCGCCGCCGAGGCCGGCGCCACGGCGGTGATCCAGCCCGGCGGCTCCATGCGCGACGCCGAGGTGATCGCCGCGGCCGACGCGGCCGGGCTCGCGATGGTGTTCACGGGCTTCCGGCACTTCCGGCACTGAGCCGACCCCGACCCTGCCCCACGGAGGGGGAGGCAGGGCGCGGTGGGTGTCCGCACGCCGCGTGTGGATCCGCGAGCCCCGCGTGCGGGGGAGAGGACACGCGCCTCGGTGCATCGGGCCCGCCTTCGGGTGGCTTGACGCTCCGCCCCGCCCAGGCCTACACGCCCCGCACCATGACCAGCACCCGCCTCGCCGGACTCTATACCGCGCCGCTTCCCTAGCGGCCGTGCTTGTCATGCCCAGCCGCCCGCGTCGCCGGCGGCTGGTATCCTTCCCGTGGACCGTCGGCTTCGCCTCACACCCGAGGTTCCGCCGTGTCGTTCCCGCCCAAGACCCCTGCCCGCTTCGCTCCTGCCCGTACCGTCGGCCTGATCGGCTTCGGCGCCTTCGGCCGCCTGATCGCCCACCATCTCGCGCCGCACGCCCGCCTGCGCGCCTACGACCCGGTCGTGGCCGCGGACGCCTTCGGGCCCGACGCGGAGGGCGTCGATCTCGCCACGGCGGCGGCCTGCCCCTTCGTGATCCTGGCGACGCCCGTCCCTACCTTGCGGACGGTGGCGCGCGCGATCGCCCCGCACCTGCGCCCCGGCGCGCTCGTCGCCGATGTCGGCTCGGTGAAGGTGGTGCCCGCGGCGATCCTGCGCGCGGAACTGCCCGCACAGGTGGACATCCTGGCGACGCACCCGCTCTTCGGCCCGCAGAGCGCCCGCGACGGCATCGCGGGGCTGACGGTCGCGGTCTGCCCGGTCCGGGGCCGGCGCTCCTTGCGGGCGGCGGCCTTCCTGCGCCGCGTGCTCGGCCTCGCGGTCGTCGTCACCACGCCCGAGGCGCACGACCGCGAGATGGCGGCCGTGCAGGGGCTGACCCACCTGATCGCCAAGGTGCTGGTGCGGATGGAGCCCCTGCCCGGTCGCGCGGGCGGGCGCCGCATGACCACCCGCAGTTTCGAGCGGATCATGGAGGCGGTCGACATGGTCCGGCACGACGCGCCGGAGGTCTTCTCCGCGATCGAGCGGCAGAACCCGTTCGCCCCGGAGGTGCGGCGCCGCTTCTTCGCGCTCGCCGCCGAGCTGGAGGCGGAACTCGACGCGGCCGACGCGCCGGGGGCGCCGCGTCTCGCCCTCGTGCGGTGAGCGGGACCCCGAAACGCGAACGGGGCGGACCGTCCGGCCCGCCCCGCGCGTCTCCGAGATGTCCGGCGCGTCGCCGCGCCGGACGGGTTCGTCAGGCCAGGATGTCCCGGTCCTTGGTCTCGGGGATGAAGATCAGGCCCACCACGAAGGTGAAGAGCGCGATCACGATCGGGTACCAGAGGCCGTAGTAGATGTCGCCGGTCTGGGCCACCATCGCGAAGGCGGTGGCGGGCAGCAGGCCGCCGAACCAGCCGTTGCCGATATGGTAGGGCAGCGACATCGAGGTGTAGCGGATCCGGGTCGGGAACAGCTCCACCAGGGCCGCCGCGATCGGGCCGTAGACCATCGTCACGTAGATGACGAGGATCGTCAGGATGCCGATCACCGCGAGCTTCTGGCCCGTGAAGATGTCGATCGGGTTCGCCGCCTTGATCACGCTCGGGTTCGCCGCCGCCGAGGGGTAGCCCGCCTCGGTCAGCGCCGCCGGCACCGCCTTGGCGAAGTTCGGGTCGGCGACGGGGAAGTCCTTCCCGTTGATGCTCACCACGGTGGGCGTACCCGCCGGCTGGTTCTCCGTCTTGTAGCTCACCGCTGAGCGGGCGAGCAGCGCCTTGGCGATGTCGCACTGCTTCGTGAACTTGGCCGTGCCGACCGGATTGAACTGGAACGAGCACTCATCCGTGTTCGTCTTCACCACCACCGGCACGTTCGCCTGGGCCGCGTGCAGCGCCGGGTTGGCGTTGGCCGTCAGCATGTTGAACAGCGGGAAGTAGGTGAGCGCCGCGATCAGGCAGCCGCCGAGGATGATCGGCTTGCGGCCGATCCGGTCCGACAGGCTGCCGAAGAACAGGAAGCCCGCGGTGCCGAGGATGAGCGACCAGGCGATCATCACGTTGGCGGTGAACTGGTCGACCTTCAGGATGCTCTGCAGGAAGAACAGCGCGTAGAACTGGCCGGTGTACCAGACCACGGCCTGACCGGCGGTGAGGCCGAGCAGCGCGAGGAGCGCCCACTTGGCGTTCTTCCACTGGCCGAAGGCCTCGGAGAGCGGCGCCTTGGAGTGCGTGCCCTCCTCCTTCATCTTCTGGAAGGCCGGGCTCTCCTGCATCTGGAGACGGATCCAGACCGAGATCGCGAGCAGCGCCACCGAGACGAGGAAGGGAATGCGCCAGCCCCATTCCTGGAAGGCGGTCAGCGTGGTCGTGGTGCCGTCCGGGTTCGTCACCGTGGTGCCCGGATAGGCGCTGTTCACGTACCCTTGCGTCGACAGGATGATGATCAGCGAGAGCAGCAGTCCCAGCGTCGCCGTCGTCTGGATGAAGGCGGTGTAGAAGCCGCGGCGTCCGGGGGGCGCGTGCTCGGCCACGTAGACCGCCGCGCCGCCGTACTCACCGCCGAGCGCGAGACCCTGGAGCATCCGCAGCACCAAGAGCGTCACCGGCGCGACCCAGCCGATGCCGTAGGCGTTCAGCGTGGTGTAGGAGGGCAGCAGGCCGACCGCGAAGGTCGAGATGCCCATGATCAGGATGGTGACGAGGAAGGTGTACTTGCGGCCGACCATGTCGCCGAGCCGGCCGAACACCAGGGCGCCGAAGGGACGCACCAGGAAGCCCGCCGCGAAGGCGAGCAGCGCGAAGATGTTGCGGGTCGCCTCAGGATAGGCCGAGAAGAACTGCGCGCCGATGATCGCGGCGAGCGAGCCGTAGAGATAGAAGTCGTACCATTCGAAGACGGTGCCAAGCGAGGAGGCCATGATGACCTTCTTCTCGCCGGCGGTCATCGGCCTGACCGCCTCTCCGGCCCGCGGTACTGCGGTTGCCACAGCCATTGTTGTCGATCCTCCAGCATCGTCCGTGCGCGGGTGTCCGGTTCGCCGGCTTCGCCCCGCTATCATGCGCTCAGCGCATGCGCACGATCGTGTTATCGCATGCCTCGGAACCGCCCAATAGGTAAATCGCCGCGAATGGTGCGCAGTCGACAGAATTTACGCGGCTGTAATGGTTCTGCCCGTGCACGCACGGGAAAGGGCGCGGCCTCCCGACCGCGCCCTCTGTGCCGTCCCTAAGCCCAGGACCTGCGAGCAGGCGCCGCGCGCTCCCTTCAGTGCGCGTGCGCGCCGGCCGCCCCGATGCCGGTCTCCGAGCGCACATACTGCGCCTCGAAGGCGGCCCGCTCCCGATCGGCCCGCCGCGAGCGGTCAATCGAGGAGACCACCCAGATCGTCGCGAAGGCGAGCGGCATCGAGAACAGGGCCGGGTTGTCGTAGGGGAAGAGCGGGGCCGGGTTGCCCAGCGTCGCCACCCAGACGGCCTTCGACAGAACCACCATGACGACGGCCGCGACGAGCCCGACGAGACCGCCCGCGAGCGCGCCCCAGGTGGTGGTGCCCCGCCACAGGATCGACATGGCGAGCACGGGGAAGTTGCACGAGGCCGCGACCGAGAAGGCGAGGCCGACCATGAAGGCGACGTTCTGGTTCTCGAAAACGTAGCCGAGCGCGATCGCCACGATGCCGATCACGACGGCGGCGATCTTCGACAGGTTGACCTCGTGCGCCTCGGTGGTGCGCCCGCGGGCGATCACCTGGGCGTAGAGGTCGTGGCTGACGGCGCTCGCGCCCGCGAGCGTCAGGCCCGCCACGACGGCCAGGATCGTCGCGAAGGCGACCGCCGAGATGAAGCCGAGGAAATACGGGCCGCCGACCGCGTTGGCGAGGTTCACCGCCACCATGTTGGTGCCGCCGATCATGTCCTTCAGCTTGTCGAAGGCGCCCGCCGGCCCGAGCTTGAAGTAGCTCGGATCGGACATCAGCAGCGCGATGCCGCCGAAGCCGATGATGAAGGTGAGGATGTAGAAGTAGCCGATCAGGCCGGTGGCGTAGAACACCGACTTGCGGGCGGCCTGGGCGTCCGACACGGTGAAGAAGCGCATCAGGATGTGCGGCAGGCCGGCTGTGCCGAACATCAGGCCGACGCCGAGCGAGATCGCCTCGACGGGGTTCGCCACCAGCCCGCCGGGCGCCATGATGGCCTCGCCCTTCGGATGGACCTCGACGGACTTCGCGAAGAGCGCCTCGGGGTTGAAGCCGTAGCGGTAGAGCACCGCGCCCGCCATGAAGGTCGCGCCGCCGAGGAGCAGGCAGGCCTTGATCACCTGCACCCAGGTGGTGGCCTTCATGCCCCCGAAGGCGACGTAGACGATCATCAGGACGCCGACGATGATGACCGCGTAGAGGTAGGGCAGGCCGAACAGGAGCTGGATCAGCTTCCCCGCGCCGACCATTTGGGCGATCAGGTAGAAGGCCACCACGACGAGCGTGCCGGTCGCCGAGATGATGCGGATCGCGGTCTGGTCGAGGCGGAAGCTCGCCACGTCCGCGAAGGTGAACTTGCCGAGGTTGCGCAGGCGCTCGGCGATCAGGAACAGCACGATCGGCCAGCCGACGAGGAAGCCCGTCGAGTAGATCAGCCCGTCGAAGCCCGAGGTGTAGACGAGGCCCGAGATGCCGAGGAACGAGGCCGCCGACATGTAGTCGCCCGCGATCGCCAGCGCGTTGGTGCGGGCCGAGATGCCGCCGCCCGCGGCGTAGAAGTCGGCGGCCGACTTCGAGCCCTTCGCCGCCCGGTAGGTGATGCCGAGGGTGAACAGCACGAAGAACAGGAACATCAGGATGGCGGGCCAGTTCGTGGCCTGCTGCTGCACGGCGCCCATGTCGGGGCCGGCGGCGAGCGCCGGGCCGGCGCCGAGGGCCGCGGTGAGGAGGAGCGCGGCGCGGATCATTGGCCGAGGCTCCGCTTCAGCGCGTCGCTCAGCGCGTCGTAGCGGGTGTTGGCGCGGGCGACGTAGAGGCCCGTGAGCACGAAGGCGAAGACGATCACGAACACGCCGAGCACGAGGCCGAGCGTGCTGGTCGAGCCGACCTTCACGGCGAGCAGCGACTTGTCGAAGGCGATCAGCCCGATGAAGCCGAAATAGACCACCAGCATCGCGGCGGTGAGCGCCCAGCCGAAGCGGGTCCGCTCGTGGACGAGCTGCTGGAACTGCGGGCTATGGGCGATGCGGTCGACCGCCGAGCCGGGCTCCGCATGGGCCGGGCGGGGGGCAGCGGGCGCGGATCGGGTCTCGGCGCTGCCGAGGCCGGTTGCGGTACTCATGGGGCGTTCCTCCGATGAGAGCGCGCGGGGCGGCTCTCCGGTCGTCGTGCTTCGGACGTTCGTTTATCTTTGCCGTCCCGCACCGATCTTCCGCCGGGCTGGGGGATATCGCCGAGATGGGCCGTGCAGGCCGAGCCCGTGCGAGCCCTCCTCATGCCGTAGCGCGCGATGGATTGATAGTCACGTCGGCGCGAGGATACTTGAGGGACGAGGAATTGTGTCCAGACGGTCCCGGAGATTGCTCGCCGCCGCGGTGGATCTGCTTGCTCCGCGGACGGACGACGTCGCGCACGATACTTAGGCCGAACCGGCAAACCAGACGCCGAGGGGCCTAGTAGGCCCCTCTCCCGCGGGGTTGCCGTGGTTACATCTCGTCCTGGCCAGCCTGCGTCCGGCCCCCGCTCCGTCATTCCGGGGCGCCGCAGGCGAGCCCGGAATCCATGTACACCACAGAGCCCTGTCCGGATGCCCGGTGTCCCTGGATCCCGGGCTCCGCTTCGCGGTCCCGGGATGACGGCGTGGGTGGGGCGGGCCGTTGTTCGAAGCGCCGGCCCACAGAAGAGCGTGGGCCGGTGCGGTCAGCGGGCTCAGCCCGCCCGGTTCTGCCGGTTCTCGATCAGGTCGTCCACGACCGCCGGATCGGCCAGCGTCGAGGTGTCGCCGAGCGTCGAGAAGTCGTCCTCGGCGATCTTGCGCAGGATGCGGCGCATGATCTTGCCCGAGCGGGTCTTGGGCAGGCCCGGCGCGAACTGGATCAGGTCGGGCGAGGCGATCGGCCCGATATCCTTGCGCACCCAGGCGACGAGCTCCTTGCGGAGCGCGTCGTCGCCCTCCTCGCCTTCGTTGAGGGTGACGTAGGCGTAGATGCCCTGGCCCTTCACGTTGTGCGGGAAGCCGACGACCGCGGCCTCCGCCACCTTGGCGTGGGCCACGAGCGAGGATTCCACCTCGGCCGTGCCCATGCGGTGGCCCGAGACATTGATCACGTCGTCCACGCGGCCCGTGATCCAGTAGTAGCCGTCCGCATCGCGGCGCGCGCCGTCGCCCGTGAAGTAGAGGTTCGGGTAGGTCGAGAAGTAGGTCTGCTCGAAGCGCTCGTGGTCGCCGTAGACCGTGCGCATCTGCCCGGGCCAGGAATCCTTGATGCAGAGGTTGCCCTCGCAGGGGCCGTCGATCTGCTTGCCCTCCGCATCGACCATCACCGGCTGCACGCCGAAGAAGGGGCGCGTCGCCGAGCCGGGCTTCAGCGCGGTGGCGCCGGGCAGCGGCGTGATCAGGATGCCGCCGGTCTCGGTCTGCCACCACGTGTCGACGATGGGGCAGCGGGAATCGCCGACCACCCGGTAGTACCAGTCCCAGGCCTCCGGGTTGATCGGCTCGCCGACCGAGCCGAGCACCCGCAGCGAGGCCCGCGAGGTCTTCTTCACCGGGCCCTCGCCCGCGCCCATCAGCGAGCGGATCGCGGTCGGCGCCGTGTAGAAGATGTTGACCTTGTGCTTGTCGATCACCTCCCAGAAGCGGGCGTTGGACGGGTAGGTCGGGATGCCCTCGAACATCAGCGTGGTCGCGCCGTTCGCGAGCGGGCCGTAGACGATGTAGCTGTGGCCGGTGACCCAGCCGACGTCGGCCGTGCACCAGTAGACGTCGCCCTCGCGGTAATCGAAGACGTACTGATGCGTCATCGAGGCGTAGACGAGGTAGCCGCCCGTGGTGTGCACCACGCCCTTCGGCTGGCCCGTCGAGCCCGAGGTGTAGAGGATGAAGAGCGGGTGCTCGGCCTCGAAAGCCTCGGCCGGGCAGGCGTCGGTCACCTGCTCGGCGGCCTCATGGTAGTAGACGTCGCGCCCCGGCTCCATCGCCACGCTGCCGCCCGTGCGGCGCACCACGATGACGTGGTCGACGGCGTCCTTCGGCAGGCGGCCGATGGCGGCGTCGACATTGGCCTTGAGCGGCACCTTGCGGCCGCCGCGCAGGCCCTCGTCGGCGGTGATCACCACCTTGGCGTCGCAGCCCTGGATGCGGGCGGCGAGCGAGTCCGGCGAGAAGCCGCCGAAGACGATCGAGTGGATCGCGCCGAGCCGGGCGCAGGCCAGCATCGCGTAGGCGGCCTCCGGGATCATCGGCAGGTAGATCGTCACCCGATCGCCCTTGCCGACGCCGCGGTTGCGCAGGACGTTGGCCATCCGACAGACCTGCGCGTGCAGCTCGCGGTAGGTGATGTGTTTCGACTCGTTCGGGTCGTCGCCCTCCCAGATGATCGCGGTCTGATCGCCGCGGGTCTCGAGGTGACGATCGATGCAGTTGTAGGCGACGTTGGTCTTGCCGTCCTCGAACCACTTGATCGACACGTTGCCCGGGGCGAAGCTGGTATTCTTCACCGTCGAGAACGGTGTCATCCAGTCGATGCGCCGGCCGTGCTCGCCCCAGAACGCCTCCGGATCGGACACGGAGGCGCGGTACATCTCCTGGTACTTGGCATCGTCCACGTGCGCGCCCTGGCGCCAAGCATCCTGAACGGCGACGACCTTCTCGCTCATCACGCTTCTTCCCTGATTGGTGCCCGATCGTTCGCGGGCGATCCCGCGCAGCCGGACTTGTCCCAGATGTCATGCCCTGCCCGTGCAGGGGCCGCAAGCGTCCCGGCGAAGGGGTCGCCGGAGTCGTCACAGGTGATCCCGGGCTATTGTCCGCCCCTCCGCCCTGTCAATCGGCGGAAAGTCGAGGTCTCGGGGCTCCAGCGGCGGCTCTGCATGTGTCATTCGCGCCCGGATCGTTCGTTCGAGCCGCAAACGCACGCTGGTGTGACCGGGATTCCGCCCGGCTGTTGCCGACGATCAGATCCGGCCGCCGTAAAGGCCGGTCCTGACAACGTTTCGCTTTTGTCGCGACACGCCGCGCCGTGCGGCTGCTCAGCCGCCGAAGCGGTCGCGCCAGGCGGGGGGCAGGCCCTCCGGGGCGAGCGGCGGGGCGGGCGCATGCCCGGGCAGGTTCGCGGCGGCGTGGACGCCGAGCGCGACCGCGCGGGCGAGAACCTGCGCGGCCGCGTCGCCGAGGCGCGCGAGGTCGACCACCGGGTCGGCCAGCGGGACCGCGCCCGTGGCCGCGGCGAAGACGACGTCGCCGTCCAGCGGCGTGTGCACCGGCTGGATCGCCCGGGCGAGCCCGTCCTGCGCCGTCACCGCGAGACGGCGCGCCTGCGCCTTTGTCAGTCGCGCGTCGGTTGCCACGACGGCCAGCGTCGTGGCCCCGCCCGGAAGGGCGCGGGCCGGGAAGGCGAGCGCGTCCGCGGGCATCTGGGCGGGCCAGCCGAGGCCGCCGAACTCGGCCTCCCGCTCGTAGGGGGCGGCCCAGAAGTGCGGGCCGTCGCCGATCGTGACGCGCCCGAAGGCGTTCACCGCCGCGAGCGCGCCCACCTGAAACCCGGTTCCGGCGACCGCCGCCGAGGCCGAGCCGACCCCGCCCTTGAGGTTGCCGGTGCGCGCGCCGGTGCCCGCCCCCACGGAGCCGAGGGCGAAGTCGTGGGCGGCCGCCTGCGCCGCCGCGTAGCCGAGGTCGCGATAGGGCGCGAAGCGGCCCCAGTTCTTGTCGCCGCCGTTGAGGAGGTCGAACAGGATCGCGGCCGGCACGATCGGCACGCGCACGCCGCCGGCAGGGCCGCCGGTGCCGCCGGCAGGGCCGCCGGTGCCGCCCACGGGAAAGCCGCGGCCCTGCTCGGCGAGCCACGCGACCGCGCCCGCCGCCGCGTCGAGGCCGAAGACCGAGCCACCGGAGAGCACCAGCGCGTCGATGCCCTCCACCGTCCGTTCCGGGTCGAGCAGGTCGGTCTCCCGGGTGCCCGGCCCACCGCCGCGCACGTCGACCGCCGCCGTGACAGGCCCGTCGAACAGGAGCACGGTCACGCCGGTCGCGGCGCGCAGGTCGCTCGCGTGGCCAACCCGGATCCCGGGGATGTCGGTGATGCGGCTCGTCATGCATTCCAGCATCGCACGGACGGCGACGAAAGCGAGTGCGGGGATGATCCTGTCATGCCTTGGGCCAGGCTGGGCACAGAGCTTGGTCCCTCGGCGGCAAGGCCCGGGCGGAGCGGAACTGATGAGGCCCGAGACGGTGCGGTTACGCAGGCCTGTTTTGCGGTAGAGCGACTTGCCGCGGTGTGGCGTATGCGGGAACAATAGGCTGGTCGTCCGACGTATACCGGATGGTGAATGGGAGTGAGTCGTGTGCGTGTGACGGCGAGTGAGGGACGGGCGGGCGCGTTCCCGGATCTGCGCCGGGTGCTCGATGCCTCCGGCATCGTCGGCACTTGGGACTGGTATGTGACGCGCCGCACGGTGCTCTACGACGAGGGCTCGGCTTCGCTGCTGGCCGGCGATCCCGGCCTCGCCGGACGTGAGCTCCAGGGTTCCGAGGCGACGGCCGGAATCCATCCGGACGACCTCGACTGGGTCATGGCCGAGATGCGGCGCGCCGTGGAGGCGGGTGGCCTGATCCTCGCCGAGTATCGGGTGCGCCGTCCGGACGGGAGCGTGCGCTGGGTGCTGAGCCGCGGGCGCGCCTATCGCGACGCCGAGGGGCGACCGCTGCGCGCGCACGGGCTTCTTATCGACATCACCGAGGGGCGCGACGAGGGGCAGCGCTACGTTACACACGCCGCCCTGTCGCCCGCTGCCGCAGCCGACCGGCTGATGGATCTCTGCATCGAGTTGCGCGCGCTCGCGGAGGCGATGCCCTCCTCGACGTTGAGCCTGCTCGTCGACCTGATGCTCCTGGAGATCGGCGGCGCCACCGCGGAGCCGGGCGCGCGTCATTGAGCGGCTTCGGGCGCGGGTTGGCGCCGAGCGCCCCGACGTCCTAAGTAGCCGCCTGTGTGGACGGCGTTGCCCGCGCCGGACCCGGGCGGGTCCGGCGCGGCGCGCCCCACGCCCGAACCGGAGACAGCCCCGACGTGATCGCACGCCTCCTCGCCGCCGCGCTCCTCCTTGCCGGGCTCAGTGCCCCGGCCGCCTCCCAGGAGCCCGCGGCCTCGGCCGCGATCGCAACGGGCGAGAACACCGGCGCCTGGGTCCACGCCGTCACCCTGATGGGGAGCCCGAAATACGGGGCCGGCTTCACGCATTTCGACTACGCCGACCCGAAGGCGCCGAAGGGCGGCCTCGTGCGCCTGGGCAGCCAGGGCGGCTTCGACAGCTTCAACCTCGTGGTCTCGGGCCTGAAGGGCGACGTCGAGGGCGGCATCGCGCAGATCTACGACACGCTGACCACGGAATCGCTCGACGAGCCTTTCACCTCCTACGGGCTGCTCGCGGAGGCGATCCGGGTGGCGCCCGATCTCGGCTCGGTCTCCTACCGGCTGCGGGAGGGAGCCCGCTGGCACGACGGCAAGCCGGTGACGCCCGAGGACGTGATCTGGTCCTTCGAGGCGTTCAAGGCGAACAGTCCGCTCTACGCCGCCTACTACCAGAACGTCGCCAAGGCCGAGGCGACGGGCTCGCGCGAGGTCACCTTCACCTTCTCGGAGACGGGCAACCGCGAATTGCCCCAGATCGTCGGGCAGTTGCGGGTGCTCCCGAAGCACTGGTGGACGGGCAAGGACGCGCAGGGGCGCGCCCGCAACGTCGCCGAGACGACGCTGGAGCCGCCGCTCGGCTCCGGCCCCTACCGCCTCGCCCGCTTCGAGGCCGGCCGCACCGCGACCTACGAGCGCGTCGAGGATTACTGGGGCAAGGATCTGCCGGTGAATGCCGGGCGCAACAATTTCGGCACGATCCGCTTCGAGTATTTTCGTGATGCCTCGGTGCTCGTGGAGGCGCTGAAGGGCGACCTCTACGACTTCCGCGTGGAGAACATCGCCCGCAACTGGGCCACCGCCTACGACGATTTCCCGGCCGTGAAGGAGGGCCGCCTCGTCAAGGAGGAGTTCCCGGACCGCGGCACCGGCATCATGCAGGCCTTCGTCTTCAACCTGCGCAAGGACAGGTTCAAGGACGAGCGCGTGCGCCGCGCCCTCAACCTCGCGATGAACTTCGAGGAGATGAACCGGGCGCTGTTCTACGGCCTCTACCGGCGCATCGATTCCTACTTCTTCGGCTCGGAACTCGCCTCCTCCGGCCTGCCCGAGGGCGAGGAGCGGCTGATCCTCGAGGGTCTGAAGGACAAGGTCCCGGCGCGGGTCTTCACCGAGCCCTACAGGAATCCCGTCAGCGACACGCCGGAGGCGGTGCGGACGAACCTGCGCGAGGCGGTGCGCCTCCTGCGCGAGGCCGGCTATGAATTGCGCGACGGCCGCATGGTCAACAAGCAGACGGGCGAGCCGCTCGCCTTCGAGATCCTGTTCGCGCAGGGCGTCTTCGAGCGGGTGGTGCTGCCCTACGCCGCCTCCCTCAAGCAGATCGGCATCACGGCGACGCCCCGGATCATCGACCAGGGCCAGTACCAGAACCGGGTGCGCGCCTTCGACTTCGACGCGATCATCCATTCCTGGGGCGAGTCGCTCTCGCCCGGCAACGAGCAGCGCGACCATTGGGGCTCGGCCGCCGCCGACCGGCAGGGATCGAGCAACGTCGCGGGTATCAAGGACCCAGGCATCGACGCCCTCATCGAGCGGGTGATCTTCGCCAAGGATCGGCCCGGCCTCGTCGCCGCGACCCGGGCGCTCGACCGGGTGCTGCTCGCCCACAACTACGTGGTGCCGCAATGGGCCGCCGGCGTGAGCCGCACCCTGCGCTGGAACCGCTTCGCGCACCCCGCCACGCTCCCGGCCTATGGCGGCTCCGGCTTTCCGACCACGTGGTGGTACGACGAGGCCCTGGCCGCCAAGACGGGGGCGCCGCGCTGATGGCGCCGACCCGCCGCCTCGTTCTCGGCGCCGGCGCTCTGGCGCTTCTGCCGCGGGGCGTCCGCGCCGAAGGGACATCCGGCGTCCCGGCCGTGCCCCCGGCGGCGGGCGATGAGACGCCCGAGCGGCACGGCGAGCGGCACGGAATGTCGAGCTTCGGCGAGCTGAGATACCCGGCCGACTTCGCCCGGTTCGCCTACGTGAATCCGGAGGCGCCGCGGGGCGGGCGCTTCGCCTCGCTGCTCTCCCAGACCTTCGGCAACCAGGCCTTCGGCACCTTCAACACGCTCAACCCCTACGTGCTGCGCGGCGACGGGGCGGCGGGGATCAACCTGACCTTCGACAGCCTGATGGTGCGGGCCCTCGACGAGCCGGACGCCGTCTACGGCCTCGTGGCCCGCTCGGTCGCGGTGAGCGCGGACGGGCTGACCTACACCTTCCGGCTGCGCCCGCAGGCGCGCTTCCACGACGGCACGCGGCTCACCGCCCACGACGCCGCCTTCTCGCTCACCACCCTGCGCGACCACGGCCACCCGGCGATCTCCCAGGAGATCCGGGACATGAGCGAGGCCGCGGCCGAGGACGATGGGGTGCTGGTGGTGCGGTTCAATCCGGGCCGGGCCCGCGACCTGCCGCTCACCGTGGCGCAGCTGCCGATCTTCTCGCGGGCGTGGTGGGGGACCCGAGACTTCGAGGCCTCGACGATGGAGCCGATCCTGGGCTCGGGCCCCTACCGGGTGGCGCGCGTCGATGCCGGCCGCGCGATCGGCCTGGAACGGGTCGCGGATTACTGGGCGGCCGACCTGCCGGTGTCGGTCGGCCAGCACAACTTCGACGAGATCCGGTTCGAGTATTTCCGCGATCGCAACGTCGCCATGGAGGCCTTCAAGGGCCGCGCCTACACCTTCCGGGAGGAGTTCGTCGCCAGGCTCTGGGCCAACGCCTACGACTTCCCGGCGGTGGCGGAGGGCCGCGTGCGCCGCTTCACCGTGCCGGACCGCCGGCCGTCCGGCACGCAGGGCTGGTGGCTGAACACCCGCCGGCCGCAGTTCCGGGACCCGAAGATCCGCGAGGCGGTGAACCTCTGCCTCGACTTCCCCTGGATGAACAAGAACCTGATGTTCGGTGCCTACACGCGCACCGTCTCGTTCTTCGAGAATTCCGACCTGAAGGCGGAGGGACCGCCCGCCCCCGACGAGATGGCGCTGCTGGAGCCCCTGCGCGACCGGCTGCCGGCGGAGGTCTTCGGCGAGCCCTGGAGCCCGCCGGTCGCGGACGGCTCGGGGCAGGACCGGGTGCTGCTGCGCCGCGCCGACGCGCTGCTGCGCGAGGCCGGCTGCACCCGCGCCAACGGCGGCCTGCTCCTGCCGGACGGCAAGCCGTTCACGATCGAGTTCCTCGACTTCGACCCGAGCCTCGAGCCCCACACCCAGGCCTTCATCCGCAATCTCGGCCTCGTCGGCATCCGCGCCGCGATCCGCAACGTCGACCCGTCGCAGTATCAAGCGCGGGTCAACGACTTCGACTTCGACGTCGTCTCGCGCCGCTTCTCCTCCGGCCCGACGCCCGGACCGGAGTTGCGCCAGATGTACGGCGCGCGCGCCGCGGGCGTGAAGGGCTCGAACAACCTCGCCGGCATCAGCGACCCCGCGGTCGATGCCCTGCTCGACAAGGTCGCGGGCGCGACCTCGCGCGAGGCGCTCCGCCACGCGGCCCGCGCCCTCGACCGGGTGCTGCGGGCGGGCCGCTACTGGGTGCCGATGTGGTATTCGGGCGTCCACCGCCTCGCGGTCTGGGAGGGTTTCGGCCGGCCCGAGACGGGGCCGGACTACGACCTCGGCGCTCCCGCGACCTGGTGGTCCGAGCCCGGCCGCGGCACCAATCGGTAAGGGATTCTGATGCTCGGCTACATCCTGCGCCGCGTCGCCCTGATGGTGCCGACCGTGCTCGGCATCCTGCTCATCACCTTCGTGATCGTGCAGTTCGCCCCCGGCGGCCCCGTCGAGCGGGTGATCGCCCAGCTCCAGGGGCAGGGCGACGCCAACATGTCGCGCATCACCGGCGGAGCGAGCGATCTCGGCGGGGCGGGGCGCGCGGGCGGCGCGGAGAACACCTCCAAGTACCGCGGCGCCCAAGGATTGAGCCCCGACTTCATCGCCAAGCTCGAGAAGCAGTACGGATTCGACAAGCCGGCCTACGAGCGCTTCCTGAAGATGATCTGGGACTACGCCCGGTTCGATTTCGGGCGCAGCTACTTCCGGGACGTCACCGTGATCGAGCTGATCCGCGAGCGGCTGCCGGTCTCGATCTCGCTGGGCCTGTGGATGACGCTCCTGTCCTACGCGATCTCGATCCCGCTCGGCATCGCCAAGGCGGTGCGCGACGGCACCCGCTTCGACCGCTGGACCTCCTTCGTGGTCATCATCGGCTACGCGGTGCCGGGCTTCATGTTCGGGCTGATGCTGATCATCCTGTTCGCGGGCGGCTCGTTCTTCCAGCTCTTCCCGCTGCGCGGCCTCGTCAGCGAGGGCTGGGAGACGTTCTCGCCCTGGCACAAGGTCACGGACTACGCCTGGCACATGGCCCTGCCGCTGACCGCGCTGGTGATCGGCGCCTTCGCGACCGCGACGCTTCTGACCAAGAACTCCTTCCTCGACGAGATCCGCAAGCAGTACGTGCTGACCGCCCGGATGAAGGGCCTCTCCGAGCGACGGGTGCTCTACGGCCACGTCTTCCGCAACGCGATGCTCATCGTGATCGCGGGCTTTCCCGGCGCCTTCATCTCGGCCTTCTTCACGGGCTCGCTCCTGATCGAGACGATCTTCAGCCTGGACGGGCTCGGCGAGCTCTCCTTCCGGTCGATCACGGGGCGCGACTACCCGGTGGTGTTCGCCACCCTCTACATCTTCTCGCTCCTGGGGCTGGCGGTGAACCTCCTGTCGGACCTGATCTACGTCTGGATCGACCCGCGCATCGACTTCTCCGCCCGCGCGACCTGATCGTTCGCGCGCCGATCCCCGATTTGCCCCGCGCGCGCGGCACTGCTACCGCCCCGGCTTGCCCCGGAGTCCGTGCCCAGCGTGTCCGCCCTCTCCCTCGTCATCCGGCCCGAGCACCCCGACGACGACGGCGCGATCCAGCGCCTGCACGCCCGCGCCTTCGGGCCGGGCCGCTACGCCCGCACCGCCTACCGGCTGCGCGAGGGCGTGACGCACCGGGCCGATCTCAGCGTCACGGCGTCCGTCGGCGGCTTCCTGGCGGGTTCGATGCGGATGAACGCCGTGCGGGCGGAGGGGCCGGCCTTCCTGGCGCTCGGGCCCCTCGCGGTCGATCCGAGCTTCGAGGGCCGCGGCGTCGGCTCCAGCCTGATGCGGGCCGGCCTGGAGGCGGCGAAGACGGCCGGCGAGGGGCTGGTGATCCTGGTCGGCGACGCACCCTTCTACGCCCGCTTCGGCTTCGCGCCCGTGCCGCCCGGCCGCCTCCTCCTGCCGGGGCCGGTCGATCCGGCACGCTTCCTCTGGCTCGAACTGGCCGAGGGCTTTTCCGCGCGCGTCTCCGGCACCGTGCTGGCGGCCTGACGGCCGCGTTCTGGCGGCCTGACAGCACCGTGTTGGAGGCCTGACAGCGCCGTGTTGAAGGCCTGACGGGAACGCGATCCGCCCCCACGCCTTGACCGCCCGGAAATCCCGGGAGGATCGGCATGGTGCGTCACGAGACCGTCGCGGTGAACGGCGTTGCGCTACACGTCGCGCGGCAGGGCTTCGGCCCGCCCCTCGTCCTGCTGCACGGCTGGCCCGAGTTCTGGCTGACCTGGGAGCCGGTGATGGCCCGGCTCGCCGACCGCTTCGACTGCATCGCGCCCGACCTGCGCGGCTTCGGCCTGAGCGCGGAGGCGGGCACGGGCCCGAGCGACCGCGCCGGGCCGGAGGTCCACGCCGACGACGTGCTGGCGCTCCTCGACGCTCTCGGCATCGCGCGGGCCGGCATCGTCGGGCACGATGTCGGGGCCTACGTGGCGCAGGCGCTGGGTCGGCGGGCGCCGGAGCGCTGCGCCGGCCTGTTCTTCTTCGATTGCCCCTATCCGGGCATCGGCCCGCGGCTCGGCGCGCCCGACAACCTCATCGAGATCTGGTACCAGTCCTTCCACCTCAAGCCCTTCGCGGCCGCGATGGTCGCCTCCTCGCGGGAGGCCTGCCGCCTGTATATCGGCCATTTCCTGCGGCACTGGTCCGGCCCGAACCCGGGGGCCTTCGACGACGTGCTGGAGGCGTTCGTCGACAATTTCCTGCGCCCCGGCGCCATGCAGGGCGGCTTCAACTGGTACCTGAGCCAGCAGGCGGGCCGCCTCGCCATGCTCAAGGGCGAGGCCCCGGCGCTTCCGCCGATCACCGTGCCGGCCTGCATCCGCTGGCCGGAGGCCGACCCGCTCTTCCCCTACGCCTGGACCGACCGGCTGCCGGATGTCTTCGCCGATCTCGACCTCGCGCCGATGCCGGGTTGCGGACACTTCCCGCACCGGGAGAAGCCGGACGCCGCGGCGCAGGAGATCGCCCGGTTCTTCGGGCGGGTGATGGGGTAGGGTTCTGCTTCGGCGCCCCGGAGTGGCGGTGGTGAAGACGCGTCGAGCCGATGAAACGAATTCCTGATGAATGGTCTGGGTGCCGTTGCGCCACCGCTTGGCAGCGCGCCACGGTGCGGGCAACCTGATCCGTGGGGCTGCCCGCCGAACTCCGGTCCTGCTGCCGGCCCCGTTTGAGGCATCGCGCGAAGACGGTGCCCGTCAGGGAGCGGAACATGCGTGAGACAGTGATGCGCGGGCTCGCGGCCGGCCTCGTCGGCCTCGGCCTCGCGACCGGTTTGGCCGGGCCGGCCGCCGCGTTCCAGCCACCGGCGGCCGTCGAGGCCGCGCAGGCCGGCTTCGACGCCGCGCGGCTCGAGGCGATCGCCGCGTTCGTGCAGCGGGACGTGGCGGCGGGGAAGATCCCCGGCATGGTGCTGCTCGTGATGCGGGACGGCCGCCCCGTGCTGACCCGTGCCTTCGGCGAGCAGACGCCCGGCGCGCCGATGCGCCTCGACAGCATCCACCGCATCGCCTCGACCACGAAGCTCTTCGTGACGACCGCCGCCATGCGCCTCTACGAGCAGGGCCGCTTCAAGCTCTCGGATCCGGTCGCGACCTACCTGCCGGAACTCAAGGCGCTGACGGTCTATGCGGGCGCCGAGAGCGCCACCGAAGGTGAGGTTCCGCCGCCGGTGGCGCCCCAGCGCGCGCCGACGATCCATGATCTGATGCGCCACACCGCGGGCTTCACCTACTGGTGGATCGGCCCGGCCAATGCCGTGCGCCGCAACCAGCGCGCGCAGAACCTCGAAGGGCTCTACGACCTCACCGGCGAGGAGATGCTGGGCAAGCTCGCGCAGCAGCCCCTGCTCTACCAGCCGGGCTCGACCTTCGAGTACTCCATCGCCACCGACGTGCTCGGCCACCTGCTGGAGCGGATCGAGGGCAAGCCGCTCGACCGGATCCTGGCCGAGCAGGTGCTGGAGCCACTCGGGCTGCAGGACACCGTCTGGCAGGTGGACGACACGCGCGCCGCGCGCCTCGCCGAGCCCTCCCAGCAGATCCGCGAGACCGATCCGCTCGCGTGGGTCTACACCTGGCTCGACCTGCGCAAGGCGCCGAAGCGCTTCTCGGGCGGTGCAGGCCTCGCCTCGACGGCGGGCGATGTCGGGCGGCTCCTGCAGATGCTCGCCAACGGCGGCGCGATCGACGGGGTGCGGCTCCTCGCACCCCAGACCGTGCGCCTGATGCTGCACAGCGACCACCTCAACGGGATCAAAGGGCCGCGCAACAACGTCGACCCGGGCTACGGCTGGAGCCTCGTGAACCCGGTCCGCCTCGGCTCCGGGCCGCACGCCACGCCGGGTGCGGTCGGCGACGTCTACTGGGGCGGCATCACCGGCCCGCGCTACATGATCGACCCGGCCGAGCGCCTCGTGGTGGTGGCGCTGTTCCAGGCGCCGAGCCTGCGCGGCCACTACTACGCGATCCTGCGGCAGATGGTGTACGGCGCCATGACGAAGTGAGGGGCCGGGGATGCCTTGAGCGGCATCCCCCTTCCACCGGAAGCATCGCCCACGGGCTCGGAGCCCCTGCCGTGCCGAGGCCCGCATCTCCGGACGTGCTGGCGATGCCCGTGCCCGCCGCCATCCGCTGGCTGGGGACCGATCCGCCCTCCGGCGTGCAACGGCACGGCGCGGCACCCGGGCATCCCGCGCCTGATCCCGCCTCGTGTTCCCCGTCGGGTGTGGATGCGTGCGCCCACGCGGCCGGGCGCGCTGCGGACCCTGGGAACACCTTGAAGAATACCCTGGAGACGGAGCAGCCCGGCGATGGAAATCCGTCGCCGGCGGTTGATCGTGCGGCCCGACATCAGGTCTACACGCCTATCAAAGGTCTCTCCCCTCTCGGCGCCGGGTAATCTCGAATGTCCGCCCTCTTCGCTTCGCACGGAGCGACAAAAATCGTCTCCCGAATTCAGTATCGCCGCCTGCAAGCTTGACATCGTCAGGCCGTTCCAGTCCCTTGTGCGTAACCTTCCATGGAAGAAGGGATGCATCGCTCACGGTGCACGACGAGGAGGAAGCGATACGATGAGACGGACGATGTTGGCGCTGGTTGCCGCCCTCGGCACCCTGCTGCCCGCGGCAGCGCAGACGGGCTATCCCACGCGGACGATCACGCTCGTCGTCCCGTTCTCGGCGGGTGGAACGACGGACATCATCGCGCGCATGATGGCCGACCATATGAGCCGGACGCTCGGGCAGTCGCTCGTGGTCGAGAACGTGACGGGAGCCGGCGGCACCACGGGCGCCGCCCGTGTCGCGAAGGCGGATCCCGACGGGTATACCCTGCTGATGGGCAACCTCGGCACGCAAGCCGCCAGCGTCGGCCTCTATCCGCGGCTGTCCTACGACCCGCGCACCGACTTCGCGCCGATCATGAACTCCGCCTCGACGCCGATGCTCGTCGTCGCCAAGAAGGACCTGCCGGTGCAGGACTTCCGCGAGTTCGTCGCCTACGTGAAGGCGAATGCGGCGAAGCTGAACTACGGCTCCGGCGGGCACGGCTCGACCTCGCACCTGACCTGCCTGTTCCTGGACACGCTGATCGGGGCGAGCCCGCAGCACGTCCCGTTCCGCGGCTCGGGGCCGGCCCTCAACGCGCTGCTCGGAGGCCAGATCGACTACGTCTGCGACCAGACGGTCGCCATCGTACCGACCGTGCAGGCCAAGGAGGCCAAGGCCTTGGTCGTCGCCGTGAAGAAGCGTCTTCCCGTCATCCCCGACGTGCCGACCTCGGGGGAGCAGGGCCTGCCGGAGTTCCAGGCGACGGGATGGAACGCGCTGTTCGCACCCAAGAACACGCCCAAGGCGATGATCGACACGCTGAACGCCGCGGCACGCGCCGCGCTCAAGGACCCGACGACCCGCAAGCGGTTCCTCGAACTGGGCGCCGAGTTGCCCGAGGAGGCGGAGCAGACCCCGGAGGCGCTTGGAAACCTCGTCCGCACCGAGATCGACAAGTGGGTTCCGATCATCCGCAAGGCCGGGGTGACCGTGAAATAGGCCGGCCTGCCGCGAGGCCGGCGGCGAAGGGTCAGGGCGAGGCCCGGCCCCGCCGCCCCTCGACCAGCCACATCGCCAGCACCGCGGCGGCGAGGCCGACGAGTGCCCAGAGGCCCAGCGCCAGCGGGTAGACCTCGACGCCGCGGATGATGGCGCTGTCGCTCGGGCGGAAGCCGATCCAGTCGGCGCCCGCGAGGCGCCCGCCGCGCACGCTCTGGAGCCGCGGCACGCTGATCCCGCCCGCTTCCGCCACCCGGCGGATCGAGCCGGACGCGCCCTCCGCGACGGGGCGCAGGCGCTCGGTGTCGCTGAACACGTCGGTGAGTTCGCGCGGGTTGGCGGGGCCGACGCTGACGAAGGCCACGAGGTTGCCCGAGCGCAGGGTGTGGAGCCCGAGTTCCTGCGCCTCGAAGGTGGCGCTGAACAGGCCCGCCTCGGCCGGGCTCAGCGTGAGCGTCCGCTCGCGGCCGGTCGGCCCCGTGACGGTGACCGGCTCGGCCGCGTCCGCCATGGTCTGGCGCTCAACGCGGACCTCGCGGCCGTGGCCGGTCATCTGGGCGCGCAGCGCTTCCTCCTCCAGCGCCGGCTCCTTCATCAGCCAGTGGGCGAGGCGGCGCAGCAGGTCGAGATAGGGGCCGCCCTCCTGGTAGCCGCGGGCCCAGAGCCAAGCATGGTCGGAGAGGAGCAGCGCCACCCGGCCCTTGTCCTCGCGGTTGAGCGCCAGCAGCGGCAGGTTGTCGGCACCCGACAGGATCGGCTGCACCCCGGCCCGGGTCTGGGATGCGACGATGCGCAGCCAGTCGCCCCAGGCGGGCGGGCCGTCCGCCTGCGCACCCGGCAGCAGGCGGGTGACGGGGTGGCGCTGGCCCACCTGCGTCGGCGTCGCCTTGTAGGGCCGCTCGACCACGCGCCCGTTCGGGTCGCCCGGCAGGATGCCGGCGAGCCGCGTCCGCGCGAGGCTCGCCGGCCCGGCGAATTCGGGCCCGGCCGCGATCAGCAGCGCCCCGCCCTCGCGCACGTAGCGGACGATGTTGTCGAAATAGGCCTGCGGCAGCACGCTCTGGTTGGCGTAGCGGTCGAAGATGATCAGGTCGAAGTCCTTGATCTTCTGGACGAACAGCTCGCGCGTCGGGAAGGCGATCAGCGACAGTTCCGAGATCGGCGTGCCGTCCTGCTTCTCCGGCGGGCGCAGGATGGTGAAGTGGACGAGATCGACGTTGGCGTCGGATTTCAGCAGGTTGCGCCAGGTGCGCTCGCCCTGGTGCGGCTCGCCGGAGACGAGGAGCACCCGCAGCTTCTCGCGGATGCCTTCGATCGGCAGCACCGCCCGGTTGTTGACGGTGGTCAGCTCGCCCGGCAGCGGCTCGACCTCGATCTCGACCACGTTCGGGCCGCCGTGCTCGATCCGGGTGGTCAGCGCGAAGGGCCGGTCGGTCGCGACCGAGCGGCGGTCGATCTCCTCGCCGTCGCGGCGCACGGTGACGACCGCCGAGCCGGTGCCGCCGCGCTCCATCACCTCGGCGCGGATCGTCAGGTCCTTGCCGACGATGCCGAAGCGCGGAGCTTCCAGCAGCTTGATCTGCCGGTCGCGCTCGTCGGCGTGGCCGGTGACGAGGACGTGGAGCGGCGCCTTCAGGCCGAGCGCGGCCATCGAGGCGGGGATGTCGTGCACCACGCCATCGGTGAGCATGACGATGCCCGCCAGCCGCTCCGGCGGCACGTCGGCCAGCGCCTGGCCCAGCGCCGCGAACAGTTTGGTGCCGTCGTCGCCGTCGCGCGCGTCCGGCACGTCGATGAAGCGGGGCTCGATGTTGGTGAGCGCGCCGAAGCGCCGCTGCAGCTCGGCCCGGACCTGATCGGTCATCTGCGGCCGGTCGCCGAGGCTCTGCGAGCCGGATCGGTCGACGATCACCGCGGCGACGTCCTTCACGGGCTCGCGGTCCTCGCGGACGAGGGCGGGGTTGGCCAGCGCGGCGAGCACCAGGGCGAGCACCAGCACGCGCAGCAGCCCGACCCGCCCGCGGCTGGCGACCGCGAGCAGGCCCAGGAGCGCGACGACGATGCCGAGGCCCGCGAGCACCGGCCAGGGGAGGAGCGGGGTGAAGCTGAGGCTCAGCATGAGACGCGCACCTTCCCTCCCCCCTCTGCGGGGGAGGGTGGGCCGGCCGTCGGGCCGGGTCGGGAGAGGGGACCCACGTGAGCGGAAGTGGCGGAGCAGACGTGAAGGGTAACGCCCTCATCTGCAACGGCGCTCCCCTCTCCCCCCCTGCTTCGCAGGGTACCCTCCCCCGCAGAGGGGGGAGGGAGAGCGGCGGCGTGGGGGCCAACGAGAACCATCACTGCCCCAACCGCTCCAACAGCGCCGGCACGTGGACCTGATCCGCCTTGTAGTTGCCGGTGAGCGTGTACATCACGATGTTCACGCCCCCGCGGAAGGCCATCTCGCGCTGGCGCTGGTCGCCGCCGACCACCGGGTAGAGCGGCTCGCCACGCCGGCCCACCGCCCAGGCGGCGGCCAGATCGTTGCCCGTGATGATGATCGGGCTCACCCCGTCGCCCGCCCGTGCCGGGCGGCGCTCGGTGCCCTCGCCGGCCGGGGGGAGCGCCTCGACCCAGGTCTGGCCGCTGGCGTAGCGGCCCGGGAAGGTGTCGACGAGGTAGAAGGCCTTGGTCAGCACGTGATCGGCCGGCACCGGCTCCAGCTCCGGCACCTCCAACGTCGCCAGCATCTTGCGCAAGTAGGCGCCCTCCGGTGTCGGCGCGGCGCCGGGGCGAGAGGTCAGGCCGTCGCGGGTGTCGAACAGCACCGTGCCGCCGTTGCGCATGAAGGCATCGATGCGCCGGATCGCCTGCTCGCCCGGCTGCGGGCGGTTGGCGGCGATCGGCCAGTAGATCAGCGGGTAGAAGGCGAGCTCGTCCTTGGCCGGGTCGATGCCCGCGGGCTCGCCGGGCTCCAGGGCGGTGCGGCTCGCCAGCATCTGGGTCAGGCCCGTGAGGCCGGCTCGGCTCGCCTCGTCCACCGCCGCGTCCCCGGTGATCACGTAGGCGAGCCGGGTGAGGAGGGCCGATTCGATGCCGTTCGGCCGGTTGGCGGCGGGCTCCTCGGCGCGGGCCGGGACCGGGGCCAGCAGCGGCGCCAGCAGCAGGCCGACGGCGACGAGGGCCGCCGGGCGCCCGCGCAGGCGCCCGAGGCCGCCGCGGGCGAGAAAGCCGCCGAGCCACAGGCCCGCCAGGGTGTCGAGCGCGAGGAGCATCAGCGCGAAGGTGAAGAGCGCGGGCCGCAAATCAAGGGTCTCGGCCCCGGCGAGCGTGCCGGTGCGGGCCCCCGTGAGCTTGGAGAGATCCAGCGGTGCCAGCGCGTCGCCGGGGCGGAGCGCGTTGACCGCGATGCCGCCGTCCGCCGGCCCGTAGAAGCCCGGCGGGTGCTCCGGCGTGGCGCGGTCGCCGTAATCGGCCGCGACCGCCTTGGCGGAGGCCGGCGGCGAGCCGAGCGCCCCGAAGCCGTCGAGCGCGAGGCGCGGTGCCAGGATCGCGGCGGGCGGGCGCGGCCCGCCGTCCGTCGGCGGGGCCGCGGAGCCGGCGAGCGCCACCACGCGGCGCAGCATGTCGATGAAGAGGCCGGAGAGCGGCAGATTCGACCACGTCGTGTCGGCCGTGACGTGGAACAAAACCACCCGCCCCTGCCCCCGCGTCTCGGCGGTGACGATCGGCGTGCCGTCCTGCAGCGAGGCCCAGGTGCGGGCCGGCAGGTCCCCGTCGGGCTCTGCCAGGATCTGGCGGCGAACCCCGATATCGGCGGGCGCGGAGAGGCCCGCGAAGGGGCTCTCGGGCGCGAAGGGGGCGAGCGTCTTGGGGTTGTCCCAGGAGAGCGTGCCGCCGAGGTTGCGCCCGCCCCGGCGCAGGCGCACCGGCACCAGCGGATCGTTGCCGGCGGCGAGCCGCGGCCCGGCGAAGCGCAGCAGCAGGCCGCCCTCGGAGACGAATTTTTCCACCCGCGCCGTGGTGCGCTCGTCCATGGCGCCGACATCGGCCAGCACCAGAACCGAGACTTGGTTGTCGAGGAGCTGGTTGATCGACTCGGCCGTGCCCTTGGCGCCGCGCGCCTCCTGCACGTCGGCGAAGGGCTGGAGGGCGCGGGACAGGTAGTAGGTCGGGGCGAGCAGCGGCTGGGCCTGGTCGCTGGTGCCGCCGAAGACGAGGCCGACCCGGCGGCGCTTGCCGCGCTCGTCCATCAGCACCACGGCGCCGGCCGAGCGCTCGCCCGACACCTCCAGGCGGCTGATATTGTTGCGCAGCTCCACCGGGATCTCCAGCGGTACCTCGGCGGCCAGCGCGCCGTTCGGAAACGCGAAATCGTGCTCGGCGAGCGGCAGGCCGCGCGGGTCGAGGGCCCGGACCGTGCCGGCCTCGCGCCCGTTCGGGGCGGCGCGCAGCACTTTGGCCGTCAGCTTGGACCCGCTCTCGGCGGCGGTCAGCGCCAGGGCAGGCGGCGCGTCGGCCCGCAGCAGGGTGACGACGGTGCCGCCGGCCTCGGCCAGCTTGGCGAGCGCGCCCGTGAAGGCGTCCGCCTCCGGGCCGGCGACCCCGTCGCTGATCCAGACGAGGCCGGCGCCGGGGTTCTTCTCCAGGAAGGCGCCGAGCACGGGCAGCAGCGTCGCGCGGTCGGCGAAATGCGGCCGGGGCGCCAGCGCGCGCAGGCGCTCAAGCGCGGCGGCCGGCGTGCGGGCCTCGATCGCGGCCGCGGCCTCGGCGCTGCCGAGCACGGCCACGGGCCGCCCGTCGCGGGCCGCGCCCTCGATCGTGTCCTGCGCGACCGCGAGGCGCGCGCGCCAGTCGTGGGCGGCACTGGCGCCGTTGTCGAGGAGGACGAGGAGCGCGCTGCGTCCGCCCCCGGCACCGATCCCCTGCGGGTTCCAGACCGGTCCCGAGACCGCCAGGATCAGGGCGGCGGCGGCGGCGAGCCGCAGGATCAGCAGCCAGGGCGGCGTGCGGGCGGGCGTCTGCCGCCGGGCCATCAGATCGGCCACCAGCTTCAGCGGCGGGAAGGCGATGCGGCGCGGGCGCGGCGGCGTCACCCGGAGCAGGAACCACAGGGCCGGCAGGCCGACGAGCGCGGCCAGCGCCAGCGGCGCGGCGAAGGTCAGACCGAGCACGACGCCCTCCTCAAGCCCCGCTGGCCGCGACCAGCGTCATCAGGCGGAGCGCCGCCTCGCTCGCCGGCCGGTCGGTGCGGTGGAGCGTGAAGGTCCAGCCCTGGCCGCGGGCGATCTCGGAGAGCGCCGCCCGGTGCGCGGCGATCCGCTCGCGATAGGCCGCGCCCCAGGTGGCCGCCTCGCCGATATCGAGGGCGAGGCCGGATTCGAGATCGTGCAGCACCGCTTGGCCCGCGAACGGGAAGGTCTCCTCTACGGGATCGACGACCACGACGAGGTGGCCGCGGCTGCCGCGGCCGGCGATCTCCCGCACGGCGGCGGCGACGCGCTCGGGCGGAGTGAGGAAGTCGCTGACGAGGATCGCCTCATCGAAGCGGCCGGGCTCGGCGCGGGGCGGCAGATCCTGATTCAGGCCGGCCTCGTCGGCGACCAGCGCCTGCGCCAGGCGCTCCACGATGTTGCGGGCGGCAGTGGCGCGGGTCAGACCGAGCAGGCCCACCCGCTCGCCGCCCTCCACGAAGGCGTCGGCCAGCGCCAGTCCCAGTACCAGGGCGCGCTCGATCTTCGGCACCGTGGCGAGGTCTGAGGCGAAGCCCATCGAGGCCGAGCGGTCGATCCAGAGCCAGATGTTGTGGGCGGCCTCCCACTCGCGCTCGCGCACGTAGAGCCGGTCGTCCCGAGCCGAGCGGCGCCAGTCGATGCGGGCGGCCGCCTCGCCGGTGACGAAGGGCCGGAACTGCCAGAAGCTCTCGCCGGGCCCGGCGCGGCGGCGCCCGTGCAGGCCGTGGGCGAGGAGGCTCGACACCCGCCGCGCCTCCAGGATCAGCCGCGGCATCCGCGAAGCCAGAGCCGCGGCGCTCTCGCTCTCGCGCCGGCCGGGGTTGCGCGCTTCGGCGCTGAGGGCGCGCGTCGCGACCAAGCTCAGAGCCGCTCCGCGAGCTTGGCGATGAGCCCCTCGACGGTCTCGCCGTCGGCCCGCGCCGCGTAGCCGAGCGCCATGCGGTGCTTCAGCACCGGCTCGGCCAGCGCCTTCACGTCGGCGACCGAGGGGGCGACCCGGCCCTCGATGAGCGCGCGGGCCCGCACCGCCAGGGTCAGCGCCTGGCTGGCACGGGGGCCGGGGCCCCACATCAGCTTGCCCTTCACCAGGGCGTCGCCGCTGTCGGGCCGGGCCGCGCGCACGAGGTCGAGGATCGCCTCGACCACCGCCTCGCCCACCGGCAGGCGGCGCACGAGGCGTTGGGCGGTCAGCAGCTGGTCGGTGCTCATCACCGCCCTGGCGCGCGTCTCCTCGACGCCCGTGGTCTCGATCAGGATGCGGCGCTCGGCGGCGCGATCGGGGTAGCCGACGTCGATCTCGAGGAGGAAACGGTCGAGCTGAGCCTCGGGCAGCGGGTAGGTGCCCTCCTGCTCGATCGGGTTCTGCGTCGCCAGCACGTGGAAGGGGCGCGGCAGGTCGTGGCGCTCGCCGGCGACCGAGACGAAGTGCTCCTGCATCGCCTGGAGCAGGGCCGACTGGGTGCGCGGGCTCGCCCGGTTGATCTCGTCGGCCATCAGCAACTGCGTGAAGACCGGGCCCTTCACGAAGCGGAAGGAGCGGCGGCGCTCGGCATCCTCGTCGAGGATCTCGGTGCCCAGGATGTCCGAGGGCATCAGGTCGGGGGTGAACTGCACGCGCCGCGCGTCGAGGCCCAGCACCGTGCCCAGCGTTTCCACCAGCTTGGTCTTGGCGAGGCCGGGGAGACCGACGAGGAGGCCGTGGCCGCCGGCCAGGATCGTCACCAGGGCGAGGTCCACGACCGATTCCTGGCCGAAGATCACCCCGTGGATGGCCTCGCGGGCCTCGCTCACGGCGGCGAGACAGCCCTCGGCGGTGGCGACGATGCCCTCGTCGAGGGCGGTGGCGGCTGAGCCTGATGTCATGCGCGCGGGCGTTCCTTCATCCGGGCGCGGAGTGTGGCGCGCTTTCCGCCGGGCTGGCAAGGTCGGCATCGCCGCACGGCATTCCCACGGCGCTCTCCCTCTCCCGCAGAGGGGGAGAGGCTGGGCTATCCGCCGCCCTCCTCCACCGCCTCGCAGAGCGGCGGCGGAGTCAGCGTGCCGCGCCAGCGGCCGTACGCCCAGGGGCGGTACCAGCGCGCGCCCACCGGCAGCGCCTCAGGCACGAGGTCGATGCCGTGGGTGCCGAAGGGGCCGCAGCGGCAGATCCGGGCCAAGCCCATCCAGCCGCCCGGCCAGAGGCCGTGCCGGCCGATCGCCTCGTCCGTGTAGGCGGAGCAGCTCGGCCAGTGTCGGCACTGGCGCCCGACGAGGCCCGACAGGGTGAGCTGGTAGCCCCGGATCGCGACATGCGCCGCCTGTCGGGTCAGGCTCACGCGAGGCCCCTCAGGCGGCCTGCCGCTTGGCCGCGATCTGGTCGAGAGCGTCCACCACGGCGTCGAAGGTCAGCAGCGTCGAGGCGTGGCGGGCCTTGAAGTCGCGCACCGGTTCCAGCACCGCGAAATCCGCCCAGGGCCCATCCGGCGGGGCCGCGCCCTGCTTCAGCATGGCCCGCACCGCCTCGCGCAGGCCCCGCAGCTCCGCCGCGGAGGCGCCGACCACGTGGCGCGCCATCAGCGAGGAGGAGGCCTGCCCCAGCGCGCAGGCCCGCACCTCGTGGGCGAAATCGGCGACGCGGTCCTCGGCGTCCAGCGCCAGATCGATCGTCACGGTCGAGCCGCAGAGCTTGGAATGCGCTGTGGCGCTGGCGTCCGGCCGGTCGAGACGCCCGAGCCGGGGGATGTCGGCGGCGAGTTCGAGGATGCGCCGGTTGTAGATGTCGTCGAGCATCGAAGCGTCGCTCTCTGTCGCTCTCTCGCAGGAACCCGTCGCGATCGGGATCAGCCCCGCACGCCGCGCATCGGATGGTCCGTTGCGCGACGGCGCCGAAACGACGATATAGGCGGGAACACGCCGCTTCGCGAGGAGGCGGCCGTCGACCAGGGTCGCGCCCACGGCCAGGGGCGCTCGATCGCAGCGGGCACCGTCCGGACTCCGACCCCGGACCGGAGACGAAGCCCGGGACGCCCTGTCGCGATGTACGCAAAGCCCGACAGCACGACCATGAAGTCCCGTGTGGCGCGGGCGGGAGATGCCATGGATGCCGCTCTCAAATCCCTGTCCTACCGCTCGGTCGAGGCCGAGGAGGGCCGGGTTCTGCCAATGATGCGCAACGATAACGCGCCCCGCGCCGAGTCGCAGGCTTCTGAGATCTCGCCCGAGATCGCCCCGGAGCCCGCGTCCGCCACCCGCGTGCCCGAGGGCATCGCGCTCGGTCGCCCGAGCCGCGAGGAGGCCGAGGCCGCCGTGCGCACCCTGCTGCGCTGGGCTGGCGACGACCCGACCCGCGAGGGACTGCTCGACACGCCCGCCCGCGTGGTGAAGGCCTACGGCCAGCTCTTCGGCGGCTACAACACCGATGCCGAGGAGCTGCTGGAGCGGGTCTTCGAGGAGGTCGAGGGCTACTCGGACATCGTGCTGGTGCGCGACATCCCGTTCTACTCGCACTGCGAGCACCACATGGTGCCCTTCATGGGCCTCGCCCACATCGCCTACTACCCGACCAAGGGCGTGGTCGGCCTCTCGAAGCTCGCCCGGGTGGTCGATACCTTCGCCCGCCGCCTGCAGACGCAGGAAACCATGACGGCCCAGATCGCCGACGTGATCGAGAGCATCCTCAAGCCCCGCGGCGTCGCCGTGCTGGTCGAGGCCGAACATCTCTGCATGGCCATGCGCGGCGTGCAGAAGGCCGGCGTCTCAACCATCACCAGCCAGTTCCGCGGCGTCTTCAAGGACGACCCGAACGAGCAGGTCCGCTTCCTCACCCTGGTGCGCGGCGGCAAGGGCTGACGTCATGCACCCTCCCCCGCTCAGGGGGAGGCGGAACACGCGGTGACCGATCCCGATGACGACCCCCCCGTCCTTCGATGCCCCCGGCAGCCGTCACGCGGTCGAGGAAGGCTCCGCCTTCACGCCCCGCTTCGACGCCAACGGGCTGATCAGCTGCATCGCGGTCGACGCCCATGACGGGCGCGTGCTGATGCTGGCGCACATGAACGCCGAGGCGCTGGCGCGGACGCTGGAGACCGGCGAGGCCTGGTACTGGTCGCGCTCCCGCGGCGAGCTCTGGCACAAGGGCGCGACCTCCGGGCAGATCCAGCGCGTCGTCGAGATGCGCACCGATTGCGACCAGGACGCCGTGCTGATCACCGTGGAGGTCGGCGGCGACGGCGGCTGCTGCCACACCGGCCGGCGCGCCTGCTTCTACCGCAGCGTCTCGCTCGACCGCTCGGCCGGCCGCGCGGTGCTGCGTCCGACCGACCCTTGAGCCTGCGCGCGGGCACCCGCGCGGCGCCGGATCCGGGCTTCGGGCCGGACGCCGTCGAGCCGCGCCGCGCCCCCGCGGCGGGGCCCCGGCTCGGCCTCGCGCTGGGCGGCGGCTCGGCCCGGGGCTGGGCGCATATCGGCGTGATCCGGGCGCTGGAGCAGGCCGGCATCCATCCGGGCGTGGTGGCGGGCTGCTCGATCGGCGCGGTGGTCGGCGCCTGCTACGCCGCCGGCAAGCTCGACGCGCTGGAGGACTTCGCCCGCGCGCTCACCAAGCGCCGGGTCGTCGGCCTGCTCGACCTGCGCCTGTCGGGCGCCAGCCTGATCGGCGGCGACCGGCTGCGCAAACGGCTCGTGGCGGACCTCGAGACGCGCCGCATCGAGGACCTGCCCGTGCGCTTCGCGGCGGTGGCGACCGAGCTCGGCGCCGGCCACGAGGTCTGGCTGAGCCGGGGGCCCCTGATCGAGGCGGTGCAGGCCTCCTACGCGCTGCCGGGCATCTTCCCGCCGGTCCATATCGACGGGCGCCTGCTGATGGACGGCACGCTGGTCAACCCGGTGCCGGTGGCGCTCGCCCGGGCGATGGGGGCGGACCTCGTGGTCTGCGTCAATCTCGGCTGCGAATCCGGCACCCGCGGTCGCGTGATCGAGCCCGAGGCCCCGGACCCGGTCGAGTGGGCGGTGGCGGGCGCCGTCGAGGCGCGCCGCCGCTGGAGCCTGTTCGGGGCGGTGCGCCGCCGGCGCCGCCGGCCGCGCGATCCCGTGCCGGCCGCGCCCGGCATCGCCCGGGTGATGTTCGACGCCTTCAACATCACCCAGGACCGGATCTCGCGCGCCCGCCTGGAGCGCGACCCGCCCGATCTCAGCATCGGCCCGGAACTGTCCGGGATGGGCCTGTTCGAGTTCCACCGGGCGGCCGAGGGCATCGCGCTCGGCGAGGCAGCCGCCCGCGCCGCCCTGCCCCGCCTACGAGCCCTGATGGCCGGCGCGAGCGCCAGAGCTTAGGTCCCGGATCCCGAAGATCTTCGGCCTTCGGCAGGTCCAGGGCGGAGCCCTGGTGATGTGGCGAAGCCACCTGGGGGGCCCTGCCCCGAACCCCGCCGAAGGGTCTTGTCTCCTCGGGAGCCCGGGACTCAGGCCGTGGTGATGTAGTCGCGCAGGGCCTGGTGCTCGGCCTCGACGGTGGCGATGCGCCGCTTCACCACGTCGCCGATCGAGACCATGCCGACGAGGTGTCCGTCCTCGCAGACCGGCACGTGGCGGAAGCGGCCCGCGGTCATGGTCTGCATCACCTCCTCGACGGTGGTGCTGCGGCCGCAGGTGGTCACCTTGCGGGTCATGTGCGCGGAGACCGGCTCGTCGAGCGCCGCGGCGCCGAGCTTGGCCAGCACCCGCATGATGTCGCGCTCCGAGAGGATGCCGGCCACCCGGCCGTCCGCCTCCGTCACCACGAGCGCGCCGATGCTCTTCTCGGCGAGCAGGTGGATCGCGGCGTCCAGCGTGTGGGCCGGGCCGATCGTGACGACGGAATTGCCCTTCTCGATGAGAATGCGTGCGACGGTCATGTCCCCTCCCTGCCTGGAGAAGCACGCCGCAGCCCCGCGGCGCGCTGGTTGCGGCTCGGCCGGGTTCGTCCCGGCGCTCATGCCGATCGCGGCAAGTGTGTGGCGAATGCGGCCGGATGGCAAGCGCTGCACGCTGCCCGGCTCTGCAATGTTCGCATGGGCGGGCGCCAACCTCAGCGCGGTGACCGGCTCAGCGGGTCCACGAAGGGGAACAGGAAGAAGCCCACCGCGAAGCCGCCGAGATGCGCGTCCCAGGCGATCGTGGTGCCCTCTGCGCCGAACGGCAGGGCGATGATGCCGAACAGCAGGTTGGTGACGAGCCAGATGATCAGGAACGTCACCGCCGTGCGGTTGCGCAGCAATTCGGGCAGGGTCTCGGGCGGGCGCCGCGGCGGCAGCTGCCAGGGCTGGCTGCCGTAGCCCGCGGCGGGCGGCTGGAACACGAAGCGCGCGGCGGCCGCCATCAGCGCCGAGACGCCTGCCGAGGCGCCCACCAGCGGCGCGGTGCTCAACGGGTCGATCGCCACATGGAGCGCCGCCCCTGCCACGGTGCCGGCGAGCCCGATCAGCCCGTAGCGCCACGCCCCGCAGCGGCGCGCCACCGGCGAGCCGAAGGCCGCGAGCCAGACGCTGTTGAAGATCACGTGCAGCCAAGAGCCGTGCAGCAGCGCGTAGCTGGCGAAGGTCCAGAGCTTCGGCTCCGGGTCGTTCGCGAAGACGCGGATGTAGGTCTCGACGGCCTCCGCGTAGCCGGGTACCTCGACCTTCGCGGCGGCGTCGATCACGGCCTGGGCCCGGTCCGGATCGATCCAGAGCGTCCAGCGCACCGGCAGCAGGGCCAGCGCATCGAAGAGCCGGATGTCCCAATCGTCCGGAAGCAGGAGGGTGCGGGCCGCGTGGATCGCCATCATCAGCGCGATCGAGGCGGTGACCACGCCCGGCAGGTTGAACACGGGCACGCGGCTCTGGCGTGGGAAATCGGGGGAGGCGTCCATCGCCCCACCATGTCGGCTCGGGCGACCGTGGGGCAAGTCCTCCCCCGGAAGCGGCGCGGCGGCTCTGGGACGCAGCGCACGATTGGCGGGGGACAATTAACCCTAAGGACAGGTTACGCGCGCCTCGGGCAGCGCGACGGCATAGGGTGTGCGCAGCGATTCCTTAAGCTTTCACGATCGTTCGGAAACCCGCTCTCGGGTGTGCCGAACCGGGACAGCCCCGTGAGGTCAGGGACGGATCCGGGACACATGAAGCATCCGACCAGTCGCGCACTGCACACCTACTGGAATCGGCTCCGTGGGGAACGCTGCGCGCCCGAGCGCTCGGAGATCGAGCCCGGCGAGATCCGGCACCTGCTCGCCGACAGCCTGATCCTGGAGATCGACCTGCCGATGCGCCAGGCCCCTCTCCGGCTCGCCGGCACGCGGGTCTGCGCGCTGTTCGGCCGGGAGCTGCGCGGGCTCCCCTTCGGCAGCCTCTGGCAGCCGGACCCCGCGCTCGCCGGACCGGTCCACGCCGAATCGTGGCGGATCCTCGAGATCGTGGCCGGCGAGGGCGTCGGCGCGGTGATGGGCCTGCGCGGGCACACCGCGGCCGGCGAGGGCCTGGATCTCGAACTCCTGCTGCTGCCGCTGCGCCACCGGGGGCGCACGCACGCGCGCATGCTCGGCACTCTCAGCCCCCTCACCGTGCCGCACTGGATCGGCCTGCGGCCCCTGACCCGGCTGGAGACCGTGTCGCTCCGGATCCTCGGGAGCGGGGCCCGCCCGCTGCCCGACGCGGTTCCCCCGGCCCCCGCCAACGACGCCGCACCCGTGCGCCGCGGGCACCTGCTCGTCCATCGCGGCGGACGCGCCTGAGGCCGCGCGGCACGACCTCAGGTTTTCACGCAACCGGAAAAGGCTTTCGTAACGGGCGGCGCGTAACGTCCCGGTCCAACGTCAGTCCACCATTTGGATCCGGATGCAAGCGAGTCTCGTCATGCCTGCGGGCCCCGGCGGCATCGTGCCCGAGACGGGCCGTGCGCCGACGCCGCGGCACGCCGTGCGCGCCTCCGACCAGCGCCGGTTCCAGCGCGTGCAGGTGGCCCTGCTCGGCCGCTACATGCTGAGCGACCGGCGGGAATATCCCTGCCAGACCGTCGATATGTCGCCGGGCGGCGTGCGCCTGACCTGCGCGGTGGTCGGCAGCGTCGGCGAGCGGGTCGTGCTCTATCTGGAGCAGGTCGGCCGCATCGAGGGCACTATCGCCCGCCATACGGCCGGCGGTTTCGCGATCGAGCTCGGCGGCACGGCGCGCAAGCGCGACAAGATCGCCTCGCAGCTCACTTGGCTCGCCAACCGCGAGATGCTCGGCCTTCCCGAGGGCCGCACCCACGAGCGCATCGTGCCGAAGATGCCGGGCATCGTGCTGCGCCTCGAGACGGGTCGCGAGGTCCATGCCCGCATCATCGATTTCTCGATGTCGGGCGCTGCCATCGCGTGCGCGGCCCAGCCCGCGATCGGTGCGGTCGTCACCGTCGGCAAGACGCCGGGCCGGGTCGTGCGCTATTTCGAGGGCGGCCTCGGCGTGCAGTTCCTGCTGCCGATCGACCCCGACCGCTTCCACGACGGCATGACGCTCTGAGGCGGGATGCGGAGGCGGACGGGCCTCCGCACTCGGGGCGCGAGGCGCCCGGCTTGCCTGCTCGCCCTCAAGGGCAGCGATAGCCCGCGGCTTCCTCACGCCGTATCGTCTCACCTGTCCGACACCGTCTCCTGTCGCCTTCCCTCGCATCGCGGGGAGAGAGGCATCGCGCGCCGAAGCGGCATCCGGAGGCCGCATCGCCGTCCGGATCGACGGCGCCCCTCTCCTCCACTCGCGAACAGGATTTCCCATTCCTGAACGCGATGCCCGCAAGTCGCGGCATCGGCGTGAGGCCCAGTTGTGCCTGCGCCGAGGCCGGGCGCAGGGGGCGGCGAATCGATAAAATTGCGCGCATCGGTTTCAGCGCGGAACAGGGGCCGAGGCGGCATCGTGACCACACGAACGAGGGTGGTTGCGATGCGCGGCGGATCGGTTCTGAAAGTGGTCGGTGTCGCGGTCGGCCTGTGCGTCGGTCTGCTCGGCGGGGCGGCCCAGGCCGTCGAGGCTACCCTGCCCGTGATCGAGGCGGGAGCGACCCCGCTCGGCGCGGCCAAGCCGATCGCGGCGTGGGTGACGTTCTGCCAGGGTTACGCGGCGGAGTGCGCGGTGGACCGGGCCGAGCCGGCGCGGATCAGCCTGACGCCGGCTCTGTGGTCGACGATCATCGCGGTCAACAAGCGCGTGAACAAGAGCGTGCAGGCGATGACCGACCAGGACCATCTCGGCACGCCCGACCGCTGGGACCTCGCCGAGGACGGCATCGGCGATTGCGAGGACTTCCAGCTCCTCAAGCGCCACCTGCTGGCCGCCGCCGGCCTGCCCAAGCGGGCCATGCGCATGACGGTGGTGATCGACGAGAAGGGCGAGGGCCACGCCGTGCTCACCCTGATCACCGACCGCGGCGACCTCGTGCTCGACAACAAGACCAGCCAGATCCTGCCCTGGCACCGCACCGGCTACGTCTTCGTCAAGCGCGAGAGCCAGGAGGCTACCGCCTGGGTCTCCCTCGGCGGCCTCACCTCGCCGGCAATGACCGCCAACCGCTGATTCGGTTCAGGCCGCCTCGGCCACGATGAGCGGCCGCTTCACGGCCTTCAGACGGGTGACGTAGGCCTCGATCCGGCCGACGAAGGCGGCCAGATGCGGCGCCACGCCCCGCAGGCTCGCGAGATCCCGCAGCAGGATATCGAGGGCAAGGGCCCGGTCGCCCTCGGTCGGGCAGGACGCCGCGAAGGTATCGATGGCGTACTCGGCGATCCCCTGAGCACCGTCCCGCCCATCCTCGGCGAGCGCGCGGATCACGTGCTGGATGGCGGGCTGCATCTCGGGTCCTGTTCGTTGGGCCACTCTGGCCGGGTTCTTGCGACAATGGGGGCGACCGGGACGAATCACCCGGACACGGAGCATCGTCTCAAGCCGGCAAACCGGGGCGGAATCAAGCTCTCCCGCGCAGCCGCGGCTCTCTCATGCTCCTGCTGCATGGCGGACACGTCACCGCATCGACCTGCCCGCAACAGTATTTTTCTTTGGAACCCTGTTGCGGCGCGCGCGTTAATTTCTCCTTCATTTTCAGGTTGAGCGTCGCGTGGCGGCATGCAACCTTCATCGCAACGACGAGGGGCGATGGGGCGGCGGACATGACGCACGCGGTTGTCCGAGATGTGGCTGAGGTGGCGCTGACGGTGTCGGCTCCGCGCTGGCGCGTGATCGCCGGGCGGCTCGGACGGGCTTGCAGCTTCGGCCTCGTCGGTACGATCCTGATGCTCGGGGGCGCCTCCACGCAGGCCGGCACCAAGCCCGCCCTGCCGGAGGGCGGTCCCGCCGTCGAGACCGGCGGCGAGGTGCGGCCCGTCGCGGCCTGGACGACGATGTGCGCACGGACGCCCGAGGAATGCGCCGTCGACACGCGGGAGCCCGCCGCGATCCCTCTCAACACGGCCGTGTGGCGCACGCTGACCAGCGTGAACCGCCGGGTCAACGCGCGCATCAAGCCGATCACAGACCAGGCCCACTGGGGCGTGGTCGATCGCTGGGAGTATCCGGATGACGGCTTCGGCGATTGCGAGGACTACCAGCTCCTGAAGCGCAGGATGCTGGTGGAGCGCGGGCTGCCCAAGCGCGCGCTGCGCATGACGGTGGTGATCGACGAGATCGGCGAGGGCCACGCGGTACTGATGGTGCGCACCGACCGCGGGGACTTCATCCTCGACAACAAGACCAACGCGGTCCTGTCCTGGCGCCGCACCGGCTACGCCTACATCAAGCGCGAGGGCCAGGACAGCGATCGCTGGGTCTCCCTCAACGGCGGCGCCTCTCCGGCGGTGACGGCGAACCGCTGAAGTCCTGGATCCCGAAGGTCGAGACCTTTGGCGGATGCAGGGCAGGGTCCTGGATTTGGCCTCTCCGGCCCGGCAGAGCCGGGCCGGAGAGGCCAACCCGGGGCGCCGCCCCGGGACCCCGCCCAAGGGCCTGTGGCCCTTTGGGATCCCAGGCTTTCAGACGCCCGCGATCAGGCCGGCGAGCCGCAGCGCGAGGCTGCCCGAGAGCAAGCTCCAGCCGCAGGCGATCATGGTGGCGAGCATCACGAAGGGGATCGGGCGGCCCTCGATCCGGCGTCCGCGCACAGTGTTGCGCAGGATGATGAAGGGCGCGCTGAAGGCCAGCATCGGCAGCGCGGCGGCGGCGGCCACGCCGCCCCGCCCAAGCAGGCTGAAGCTCGCCCGACGGGCGGTGAACAGCTCGTAGGCGCTGGCGAGCAGGCCGGAGAGCGCGAGGCCGACGCAGAGCGTGCGGATCGATTCGAGGGCGGCGGGCGAGACGACCATGCGCGCGGACTCCTGTACGAGATCGCGCGCACTCTAACCCGCTCGTTTACGAAACGTTAAGCGTTTGTCCGGGACAGGGTTAACCCGTCAACAGGCGCGCCTACTCCTCGAGGTCGATATCGAGGATTGGCATGCGGAAGACGAAGGAGTCGTCGCCGTCCTCCTTGTCGTCGGCGATCACGCCGATCGACTCCTCGCCGATATACACCTCCGCCGAGTCGGCGGCCTTCATGGCGACGATGCGGATGTTGTTGTTCGCGAACTTCCGGCGCAGGTAGTCCTGCAGCTTCGCGATCTCGGGCTTGGTCACGCTATCTCGTCTCCTGTCGCTGACGCGGCGCGGGCTTGCCACGCCGGGAGGCAGGCGGCAAGCGCGGTGTCGCCGCTGGCGCGGGGCGCTCAGATGCCCTCGGCCATGTGGATGAACTGGTCCATGCTGACGAGCTGGTCCATGGCCCGCGCCGGCTCGGCGCAGCCGGCGGTGCCGACGACGCGGGCCGGCACGCCGACGACCGTCGTGTTCGGCGGCACCGGGCGCAGCACCACGGAGCCGGCGGCGACCCGCGCGCAGGCGCCAACCTCGATGTTGCCGAGGATCTTGGCGCCCGCGCCGATCATCACGCCGCGGCGGATCTTCGGGTGGCGGTCGGCGCCCTGCTTGCCGGTGCCGCCGAGCGTGACCGCATGCAGGATCGAGACGTCGTCCTCGATCACCGCGGTCGAGCCCACCACGACGCCGGTGGCGTGGTCGAGGAAGATGCCCCGCCCGATCCGCGCCGCCGGGTGGATGTCGCACTGGAACACCTCGGACGAGCGGCTCTGCATGTAGAGGGCGAGGTCGCGCCGGCCGGCGGTCCAGTAATGGTGCGCGAGGCGGTGCGCCTGGATGGCGTGGAAGCCCTTGAAGTAGAGCACCGGCTCGATCGCCCGGAACGTCGCCGGGTCCCGGTCCATCACCGCCACGATGTCGGCCCGGAAGGCCTCGCCCATGCGCGGATCCTCGCGCAGCGCCTCGAAGAAGCCGTGCGCGATGAGCTCGGCCGGCAGCGCCGGGTGCCCGAGCCGATGGGCGACCCGGTGGGCGACGGCGCCCTCCAGGGTCTCGTGGTTCAGGATGTTGGCCACCATGAAGGAGGCGAGTTGCGGCTCCTCGCGCAGCACGGCCTCGGCCTCGGCGCGCAGGCGGGACCAGACCGGATCGCAGACCGCGAGCGTCTCGTCGTGGCCCTGGGCGACCGGACTGACGGCGGGGCTTGCGCTCATGCTTCTCTCCTCGAACATGGTCTCCCAGGGCGCGACGGCCCTCCCCCGAGGGCCTTGCGCCGTCCCGTTACTGCGCCCCGCAGCGCGCCGGGGAAGGATCCTATCTGATAACCGTTGGCGACGAAGTGCCGATCCTGCAGCATCAGGGTTGCGCAGGCCCGGGCCGCTCTCAAGGTCCGCTGGGGGCCTCACGCCTCGTACGCGGCTGAGCGTGGGGCTGCGTCCCCGATCGATCAAGCCCCCCGGCGCGACGCGCCATGACGAAGCGGCCCGGCAGAAACGCGCCGGGGCCCCGATGCGGGCGAGGCTGCGCTCAGGCGCTCGCGACGCGCGCGCCGAGCCCGAAACGGGTCTCGATCGCGGCGGTGAGACGCTCGACCATGGTGTCGAGCGGGATATCGGAGGTGTCGACCGTCGCCTGACAGCGGGCGTAGAGCGGCTCGCGGCTCATCAGCACCGCGCGCAACTCCTGCATCGCTGTGGCGTGGTCGCCCGTCATGGCGAGATGGCCCTGGTCGCGCACCCGCTGCATGTGCTCCTCGGGTTTGGCCCGCAGCCAGATGCTGTAGAAGTTCTGCAGCAGCAGGTCGTAGGTCAGCGGCTCGGCGACGATGCCGCCGCTGGTGGCCAGGATCATCGGGCCGGGATGCTCGGTGAGGCGGCGCAGCGCCGCCTGCTCCAGGCGGCGGTATCCCTCCTGCCCGTAGATCGCGAAGATCTCGCGCACCGAGAGCGCGTTCTCGCGCTCGATCTCGGCGTTGAGCTCGATGAAGGTCCAGCCGATGCGCTCGGCGGTAAGGCGCCCGAGGGTCGATTTACCGGCACCCCGCAGGCCGACCAGGGCGACCCGCTGGCGCATGGCGCCTCCGCCCTGCGCGTTGCCCGAGAGCACCGCCTTCGCGGCCGCGATCTGCGCGGGCGTTGCCCGGGTCACGAGGTCTCGCACGACCGGCCAGTCGGGGATCGCGTCGTTGCCGGTAATGAGGTCGTCGAGGCGCACGCCCATGGCGTTGGCCACCCGGCGCAGCAGAATGATCGAGACGTTGCCCTGCCCGCCCTCGAGCTGCGCGATGTAACGCTCGGACAGGCCCGAACTCTGCGACAGGGTCTTGCGCGACAGGCCACGCACCGTCCGCGCATGGCGGACCCGGCGACCGAGATCGGCGAGAAAGAGAGATTCCTGTTCCACCACGCCGTTCATGGCGTCCGTCCGCCTTCCTTCATAGGCAGGGCGGCTGACCCGAAGGGGCCGTCCTGCTCCGGTGCGGTGGCACGCCTGTCCTGCCGTCCGCGTCCGATCCGTCTCGATGCCCAGGCGACGCCCTTCGGGCACGGGTCCGCCGAAACCTCGCGGCTTCGCGCGTCCGTGAGAGCCGATGCCTCCCGCCCGGATCGGGCGCTCCCCCCGCCGCCTGCTGCGCCGGTTCAGGGCCGCTCGCGCTGCGGTGCAGCGAAGCCCGCCATCTATCTGTTGTGCTGAGCCGCGGGGGTCAAGCCACGCCGGACCGGTTGGGTGCGGATAGTCGGGGCGACGCGGTACAGCCCCGAATCAGGCCTGCGTTCCTGTCCGCTAGGGCATCGTCGGTTGCGGTACTGGTAGGGCGGAGGCCTCTTGGATGGGTTGGGTACCGGCCTTTCGGGCGAGCGCCGTGGGCCGGGGCGCCGGAGCCGCTGCGGCGGCGAGGGTCTGCAGGCTGGGCCGGCGCGGCGGCAGCGGCACCTCGACGCTGTCGATTTGGGCCGGATCCGCGGCGGCCGTCTTCTGCGTTTGGCCGGCGGGGGCCTGAGGCGTGGAGATCCGGGTGGTCGAAGGCTGCGGGGCGACCTCCACCGCGGCGAGGTCTGCCGCGGCCAGCTGGACCGTGCCTAGGGAGTCGCCGAGGCCCACCGGTCGCCGCGGCGGCAGCGGCACCTCGACGCTCTCGACTTGGATGGACGGGGTCGCCGCCAGGGTTGGCGCGTAGGCCAGCGCCGTGCCGGCCGCGGCGAGGTTCGGGTCGGCGGCGGGCGGGGCGCCAGTGAAGAGGCTCGCCACGGCGCTGGCCGAGGCCGCCACCGGCGCCATGACGCTGGCCACCTCCGTGGCGACGCCCTGGCGCTTGGCCGCGTAATAGTAGCCCCGGTTGTAGTAGGTGTAGGCCTGCGCAAGGTTGCCCTTGGCGGTCTTGTAGGCACCCGCCAGGTAGGCGACGCCGTAGCGCAGGTTGACCTCGGGATCGTAGAGGCCGGCGGCGTCTCCCTGGTAGCCCAGGCCCTTGGCGGTCGCGTGCTTGATCTGCATCAGCCCGAGCGCGCTGCCGCCCTTCGCCTTCGGATTGTAGTTGCTCTCCCGCTTGACCACTGCGTGGACGAAGCTCGCGGGCACGCCGTTCGCCTTGGCCTGCTGCTCGATCAGCGCGTCGATGTTGTCGCGCGCGCCTTGAGCGAAGGCCGTGGCCGGCGCCGCCGCAAGGGCGGTCGCGAGGAGGAGGCGATGCATTCGAGACCCGGTGCTTGTTCTGGCCAAGCTCTGGTCGGGGCGAAATGAGGCCGGAAAGCGGCCCGGCCGCGTCAGCCTGTGGGCGGCGGCCCTGCCTGCCCGGGCCTGTGCCTCGTGCGACACAGCACGCGCCGAGGAATGGGCCTCCCGAAGGACGGTGTCTGTTGCGGTTTGGTTACACGGGTCCCAGGATCAGGCGCTCGACCGCGGCGGCGAACCCGTCCGCCTCATTCGATTCGGTCGTCGCGGAGGCGACAGCCTTCACCGCGGCCGCCGCGTTGCCCATCGCGACCGAGAATCCGCTCCGCTCGAACATGGCCCGGTCGTTGGCGGCATCTCCGAAGGTCGCGATCCGCTCGGGCGCGATGCCGAGATGCTGGCTCATCCAGGCGACGAAGGCGCCCTTGTCCTGGCCGGGCGGCGTCACGTCGAGGTAGTAGGGCTGCGAGCGGTGTACGCTCGCCCCGGACCCTAGCGCCTGCGCCAGCGCGTCCTCGCAGGCGGCGAGGCGGGCCCGGTCGCGGCTCACGCCGACGATCTTCTGGGCGCGGCCGAGCAGGGATGCGAGATCGTCCCGCACCTGCGGCTCCGCCCGCAGGGTGCGGCGCTCGAGGTCCGTGTAGGGACCGTTCGGGTCGCGCAGCCACCACGCGCCCGCGGCGAAGACCCAGACGTCGATGCCCGCCGCCTCCAGGCGCCGCGCCGCCTCCCGCGCGGCGTCTTCCGGAACCGCGTGCTCCTCGATCACGGCGAGGTCCGGCCCGACCACGCAGGCGCCGTTGAAGGCACCGAGCGGCAGGGCGAGGCCGAGTTCGCCGACGAGGCCGCGCAGGCCGACCGGCGGGCGGGACGAGGCCAGGGTGAAGCCGATGCCTGCGGCCTCGAGCCGGCGCACGGCCGCGATCGTGGCCGGGGTCAGCCGCTTGTCGTCCGTGACCAGGGTCCCGTCCACGTCCGAGATCACGAGAGCAATATCGCGCATCACGTTGCCCTCCCCGTCTCCGCTCCGAGTGCCGCGACGACCCGCTCCGCGATGCGCTCCGGTTCGTCGCGGATGCCGACGACGATCGGCCGCTCGTCCGGCCCCGGCGGCTCGAGAGTGGCGAACTGGCTGTCGAGCAGGGCCGGCGGCATGAAGTGCCCGGCCCGTCCGGCGAGGCGCCGCTCGATCAGCGCACGATCGCCGTCGAGATAGACGAAGCGCACCTCGGGACGCCCCCGGGACAGGCCGTCGCGGTAGCGGCGGCGCAGGGCAGAGCAGACGATGACGCCGGACTCCCCCGCCGCCAGCCGCTCGCCGATCCAGTCCGCGATGCGGGCGAGCCAGGGCGCCCGGTCGGCGTCCGTGAGAGGCTGGCCGGCATGCATCTTGGCGATGTGCTCCGGGCTGTGGAAGGCGTCGCCGTCCACGAAGGTCCAGCCGAGGCGTCGCGCGACGGCCTCGGCGACGGTGCTCTTGCCGGAGCCCGAGACGCCCATCACCACGAGGATGTGCGGGCGTGCCCGCGCTGCGGCATCGTCTGAAAGGGTCACGGATCGTCCTCCCGTCAAGCATGAATAGGTCGGACGCCGCCGGAGGAAAGCCGGTTCAGGACGCGCGGCCGCCGTCTTTGTCCGTGCCGACGTCTGGGGCGGGAGGCGGGCCCGGGCTGTGGGCAACGGGGATGGAGCCCGCTCCTGCGGGGTCTTCGCCCCGGTGTGGCCGACCCGCTACGGACGAGGACACGGGATTGGGCTAGGCAGCGGACTCGGCGAAACCGTCAGGCGACCCTGAATGCGCGCTTCACCCCTTGTCCTGTGCGCCGCCCTCGCGGTGTCGGGCTGCTCGGTCCTGCCTG
>NZ_BPQM01000041.1 GCF_022179245.1 Methylobacterium gregans | reverse complement strand
GCCTTCTGCAGGCTCGCCCGCATCTGGGCGAGCCTGCAGAAGGCGCGCGACCAGATCGGCTACACCGAGCTGACCGCCGATTTCGACGGCGTCGTCACCGAGCGCCGGGCCGAGGTCGGCCAGGACGTCACCGCCGGCCAGACCGTGGTGACGGTGGCGCGTCCCGAAGTCCGCGAGGCGGTAGTGGACATCCCCGAGGACCTGCTCGGCGCCATGCCGCGCGACGAGCGCTTCACCGTGGCGCTCCAGAGCGCGCCCGAGGTCACCGCGACCGGCACGGTGCGCGAGGTCGCGCCCTTCGCCGATGCGAGCACCCGCACCCGCCGCATCCGCATGACGCTGCAGGACCCGCCGGCCGCCTTCCGTCTCGGCGCGACCATCACGGTCGATCTGACCCGCAAGGTCGCGCCCCACGTCGTCCTGCCCGAGACCGCCATCCTCTCGGCCGAGGGACGCGACGCGGTCTGGATCGTGGACGCTGCCGGCACCCGGGTCGCGCGCCGCCCCGTCGAGGTCGCCGGGCGCCGCCACGGCTTCGCTGCGCTGACGGCCGGCGTCGAGCCCGGCGAGCGCGTGGTGGTGGCCGGCACACATTCCCTGGGCGAGGGTCAGACGGTCCGGCTCGCCGACGAGGCCCTCTAGATGCACGCGCCGCGCGACGCCTCCGCTGCCCGCACGGGCAAGGGCTTCAACCTCTCCGATTGGGCGCTCGGCCACCGCTCCTTCGTCTGGTTCCTGATGGGCGTCTGCCTGCTCGCCGGCGCGCTCGCCTACGGCAAGCTCGGCCGCGAGGAGGACCCGCCCTTCGCGATCAAGACCATGGTGGTCCAGGCCGTCTGGCCCGGCGCCACGATCGGCGACACGCTGGAGCAGGTGACCGACCGGATCGAGAAGGAGCTGCAGCAGATCAACGCGCTCGACTACGTGCGCAGCTACACGACGCCCGGCAACGCGACCGTGTTCGTGCAGTTCCGCGACACGACCAAGAAGGCCGAGATCCAGCCGGCCTTCTATCAGGTGCGCAAGCGCCTGGGCGACATCCAGGGCAGCTTTCCGCAGGGCGTGCAGGGCCCGTTCTTCAACGACGAGTTCGGCGACGTCTACGGCAACGTCTACGCCTTCACGGCGGACGGGCTGACCCACCGGCAACTGCGGGACTATGTCGAGGGCGTGCGCACCGAGATCCTGAAGGTGCCCAACATCGGCAAGACCCTGCTGCTCGGCACCCAGAAGGAGACGATCTACCTCGATTTCGCCACCCGCAAGCTCGCCGGCTACGGCATCGACATCCAGTCGCTGATCCGCACGCTCCAGGCGCAGAACGCGGTCACCGCCTCGGGCGTGGTCCAGGCGGGTCCGGAGCGCGTTTCGGTGCGGGTGAGCGGCCAGTTCGCCTCGGAGGAGTCGCTGCTCGGCCTCAATCTCCGGGTCAACGACCGCTTCTTCCGCCTCTACGACGTGGCCGAGATCAGCCGCGGCTACGAGGATCCGCCGGCCGCGATGTTCCGGGTCGACGGCAAGCCCGCGATTGGCCTCGCGATCGCCATGCGCCCCTCGGCCAACCTCCTGCATTTCGGCGACGACCTGAAGGCGCGCATGCGGCTGATCGAGGCCAAGCTCCCGATCGGCGTCGGCGTGCACCTCGTCTCCGACCAGCCCAAGATCGTCGAGGAGGCGGTCGGCGGCTTCACCAAGGCGCTGGTCGAGGCGGTGGTGATCGTGCTGGGGGTCAGCTTCGTCAGCCTGGGCCTCAGGGCCGGCCTCGTGGTCAGCCTGTCGATCCCTCTGGTGCTCGCCATCACCTTCGTGGTGATGCAGGTGATGGACGTGACGCTCCAGCGCATCTCTCTCGGCGCCCTCATCATCGCGCTGGGCCTCTTGGTCGACGACGCGATGATCACCGTCGAGATGATGGTGGCGCGCCTCGAACTCGGCGAGAACCTGCGCAAGGCCGCGACCTACGCCTACACCTCGACCGCCTTCCCGATGCTCACCGGCACGCTGGTGACGGTGGCGGGCTTCCTGCCGATCGGCTTCAACGGCTCGTCGGCGGGCGAGTACACCTACTCGCTCTTCGTGGTGATCGCGGCCTCGCTCCTGGTCTCGTGGATCGTCGCGGTGCTGTTCGCGCCGCTCATCGGCGTGACCATCTTGCCCAAGACGATGAAGAAGCACGGCCATGAGGGGCCGCACGTGCCCGGCCGGCTCGGCCGCGCCTTCCTGGCCGTGCTGCGCGTGGCCATGCGCTTCCGCTGGATCACGGTCGCGACCTGCGTCGCGCTGATGGGGCTCGCCCTGTTCGGCATGACCCACGTCCAGCAGCAGTTCTTCCCGGCCTCGGACCGGACCGAGATCCTGGTCGACATGACGCTGCCGCAGAACGCCACCATCACCGAGACCCAGTCCCAGATGGACCGCTTCGAGGCGATGCTCCGGGGCGATTCCGACATCGAGCGCTGGTCGTCCTATGTCGGCCAGGGCGCGGTGCGCTTCTACCTCCCCCTCGACCAGCAGCTGAACAACGCCTTCTTCGGGCAGATCGTCATCGTGACGAAGTCGCTGGAGGCGCGAGACCGCGTGTTCAAGCGCCTGGAGGAGATCGGCAAGCGCGACTTCGTCGGCACCGACGTGTTCGTGAATCCGCTTTCCCTTGGCCCTCCGGTCGGGCGCCCGGTGCAGTACCGCCTGAGCGGGCCGGACCTGCAGGTGCTGCGCGAGCACGCGCTCGATCTCGCCAACGTGGTGGCGAGGAACCCGCACGTCGCGGTGCCGACCTTCGATTGGAACGAGCCCGGCAAGGTGCTGCGGGTGGAGATCCTGCAGGACAAGGCGCGCCAGCTCGGCGTGACGAGCCAGGACATCGCGGGCATCCTCAACGGGGTGGTCGGCGGCACCACGATCACGCAGGTGCGCGACTCGATCTACCTCGTGAACGTGGTGGGCCGGGCGCGCGCCGCCGAGCGCACCTCGCTCGACACGCTCCAGAGTCTGCAGGTGACGCTCGCCAACGGCACCGCGGTGCCGCTCCTGGCCTTCGCCAAGATCGACTACGACCTCGAGCAGCCGATCGTCTGGCGGCGCAACCGCGTGGCGACGATCACCGTTCGCGCGGCGATCACCGACACGACGCAGCCGCCAACCGTGGTGGCGGCGCTGCAGCCGGACATCGACGCCTTCGTGAAGGCCCTGCCCGAGGGCTACACGCTGGAGACCGGCGGCGCCGTCGAGGAGGCCGCCAAGGGCCAGGGCCCGATCGCCGCGGTGGTGCCGGTGATGCTGCTGACCATGGCGGTGTTTCTGATGATCCAGCTCCAGAGCTTCGGGAAGTTGCTCCTGGTCTTCTCCGTGGCCCCGCTCGGCCTGATCGGCGTGGTGCCGGCGTTGCTGCTCTTCGACAAGCCGATGGGCTTCGTGGCGATCCTCGGCATCCTGGCGCTGATCGGCATCATCGTGCGCAACGCCGTGATCTTGGTGAGCCAGATCGAGGAGTGCGAGGCCGAGGGCTTGGCGCCCTGGGACGCCGTGGTGGAGGCCACGCGCCACCGCATGCGGCCGATCCTGCTCACCGCGGCGGCAGCGAGCCTCGGCCTGATTCCGATCGCCCGCGAGGTGTTCTGGGGCCCGATGGCCTACGCGATGATCGGCGGCATCCTGGCGGCGACGGCGCTGACGCTCCTGTTCCTCCCCGCGCTTTATGTCGGCTGCTACCGCATCCGGCCGCCGGCGCGGGAGGCGTGAGGGCGTCTCACTGTCCCACCGGCCCGCAGATCTCGGCTTCGAGCGTCCGCATCGCCGGTCGATAGGCCGCGATGTGCAGCCCGTTGCCCATCGAGCCGGGCTTAGCGAAACCGGTTTCCCCGTCCCGCAGCGTCGCGTAGGGATCGGTGACACGGCAGCCCAGGCGAGAGCAGACGGCGCGCAGGAGCGCCGTGTAGGGCGCGACCGAGCCCGCATCGAGTCGCCCGCCGAGCTCGCGCCCGATCGGCGGCAGCGCCGCGACGACGACGCTGTCCGCGTGCCGCATGAGTACGGTCAGGATCCGTTCGCCCGCCGCCTCGAACTGCGCCCCCTGCGCGGCCGAACTCGGATGGTTCTTCGCGATGACATCGTTCGTCCCGATCGCCAGCACAGCGGCGCGGGCACGATGGGGAAAGCGCAGGCTCTCGAGGAATTCGGCATAGGCCGCGGCATTCGCGCCGCTCACCCCGCCATTGACGAGTTCGAGCCCGCATGGGCGCTGCGCGGGGCTCTGCAACTCGGCCTGGCTGTCGCCGGCCAGGAACACGAAGCCGGCGGGCGCCTCGTCGAGATGCTGCTGGACCGCGACACGGCGGCCCTGACCGTAGAGCCGCGCGTCCATGACGGGCCCGTGGAGGCCCCCTCCGAGGATCCATCCGAGTCCGACGAGGAGGCTGGCCGCCACGACGGCCAACGCAGCCCGCCTCACCGCGTGCCCGCGCGGTCGACGGTCGCCTGCGGCCGCGCATCGGTGGAGGCGTAGTACGGCTTGATGTCGAGGAGCGGCGTGCCGTCGAGGCAGTCGAGGCCGCGTACCCGCAGGGCGTCTCCCTCGCGCCCGAGCAGTTCCACCACCGCCAGCGCGATCGGGTTTGGGCGGGCCGGCGAGCGCAGCGAGAAGGTGCCGCGGCTGCCCTCCGCGTGGCGCGGCTGCTGGCGCACCAGCGTGCGGTCGGCCCGGTCCATCCAGTAGAGCAGGATCAGGTGGCTGGCGCCCGTGACGTTCTGGAGCGCGGGAGCGAAGAGCGGATCGACCACGGCGGTGCAGACCGCATCGCTCTGCGTCCCGTTCTTGGGGCAGTCGGCGCGCCGGGTCCAGGGCGTGCGCAGACGCCCGATGAAGTGGAGGCCCGCGTCGAAGCGCTCCGGCAGCGTCACGCTCTCCTCGCCGGGCCGGGGTCCGAAATCGTCGTGCTGGCTCACGGGAAACCTTTCCGAGTCATGCGTCGCGCCCGCCTTTCTGCCAAGAGCGGTCGCGCCGCAAGCCGCGCGCGGAGTGACCCCACGCGGTATAAGGGGTGCGGACGTGTTGGAAGGAGAGCGGCTTGGTCGAGGAATTGCGGCCGATGGAGGCCATTGCCGAGGTCGGCGTCGCGGTGGAGCGGCTGATCGCCCTGCACGCTGAGGCGACCCAGGCCCTTCAGGCCGCGCTGGCGCGCTACCTCGATGGCGGGCCTCCGCCGGACGCGGCCGAGCGGCTGAAGTTCCGCTACCCCGAGATCCGCGTCACCTACCAGCCGAGCGGGCCGATGCCGCGGATCAGCCGGGCGACCGGCAAGCTCCAGGCGCCCGGCACCTACGCCACCACGGTGACCCAGCCGGCGCACTTTCGCGAGTACCTGATCCAGCAGCTGCGTCCCCTGGTGGAGGATTACGGCGTCTCCCTGGAGGTCGGTCTGAGCGCCCAGGAGATCCCGTACCCCTATGTGCTGGAGGCCGGGATCGGCTCGAGCCGGCGCGCCCCGGACGGGGCGGATCTCGCGGCGTGGTTCCCGGTGCCGCTGCTCTCCGTCGTCGGCGACGAGGTGGCGGACGGGCTCTGGGAGCAGCGCGGCGACGCCCCGCGCCCGCTCGCGCTCTTCGACGCCGTGCGGGTGGACTACTCGCTCCGCCGCCTCGTGCACTACACCGGCAGCGACTGGGCCTGCGTGCAGCCCTGGATCCTGCTGACCAACTACCATCGCTACGTCGATCAGTTCGTGCGGCACGGGCTGGAGCGGCTGGCCTCGGGCGCGGAGGGGTTCGAGGAACTGATCCTGCCCGGCGGCGTGCGGGTGACGCGGGGCGAGGCGGCCTCGGCCGACCCGGCCGCCCTCATCGCGGCCTCGCCCTGGCACCGCTTCCAGATGCCGGCCTACCACCTCGTGGCGCGGGGGCCGGACGGCGCGATGCAGGGCACGACGCTCGTCAATATCGGCGTCGGCCCCTCCAACGCGAAGACGATCACCGATCATCTCGCGGTGCTGCGTCCGCATTGCTGGCTGATGGTCGGCCATTGCGGCGGCCTGCGGCAGTCGCAGCGCATGGGCGACTACGTGCTGGCCCACGGCTATCTCCGGCGCGACCGCATCCTCGACGCGCTGGTGCCGCCGGACGTGCCGGTGCCGGCGCTGGCCGAGGTGCAGCTCGCCCTCCAGGCCGCCGCCGCCGAGGTCACGGGCGAGGACGGCGACGCCCTCAAGCGGCGCCTGCGCACCGGTACGGTGGTCACCTACGACGACCGCAACTGGGAGCTGCGCTTCACCCAGGAGCGACGGGTGATCAACCTCAGCCGCGCCATCGGCGTCGACATGGAGAGCGGTACGATCGCCGCGCAGGGCTACCGCCTGCGCGTGCCCTACGGCACGCTGCTCTGCATCTCGGACAAGCCGCTCCACGGCGAGATCAAGCTGCCGGGCGCCGCCAACGCCTTCTACGAGCGGGCGGTCGGCGAGCACCTGCGCATCGGCCTCGCCGCCCTCGACGTGCTGCGCGCCGACCGGAATGGCCTGCACTCGCGCAAGCTCCGCAGCTTCGACGAGCCGCCGTTCCGGTAGGGCTCAGACCAGCGCCGCGCCCCGCCGGTTGACGTAGATCGCCATCAGGCTGTGCGAGACGCAGAGGAACAGGCGGCTGCGGTAGCGCCCGCCGAAGCAGAGGTTCGACACCGTGGCCGGCGTCCGGATCTTGCCGATCAGGTCGCCGCCCGGGTCGATGACGTGCACGCCGTCGCCCGCGCTCGACCAGACATTGCCCTCCTCGTCGCAGCGGAAGCCGTCCGCCATCCCGGGCGCGACCGTGTGGAAGATCCGCGGGTTCGACAGCCGCCCGTCGTCGCCGACGTCGAAGACCCGGATGTAGCGCGTCGGATTCTCAGCGAACTGCAGGCCCGTCTCGGCCACGTAGAGCCTGCGCTCGTCGGGCGAGAAGCAGAGCCCGTTCGGCCCCTCGAAATCGCCCGCCGCGACCGTGAGCGAGCCGTCGCGCGGGTCGAAGCGGTAGAGGTTGGCCGGCAGCTCCGATTCCTGCTTGCCGCCCTCGTAGTCGGTCTGGATGCCGTAGGGCGGGTCGGAGAACCAGATCGTGCCGTCCGACTTGCAGACGATGTCGTTCGGCGAATTCAGGCGCTTGCCCTCATAGGAGTCGACCAGCACCGTGACGCTGCCGTCGAGCTCCGTCCGGCTGATCCGGCGCAGCCGATGCGAGCAGGAGAGAAGCCGCCCCTGCCGGTCGCGGGCATGGCCGTTCTCGAACCCGACATGCGCTCGGTAGACGCTCAGGCCTCCGCCCTCGCTCCAGCGCATCACCCGATCGTTCGGCAGGTCGGAGAACAGCAACTCGTCCCGGTCCGCGAACCAGACCGGCCCCTCGCACCAGCGGAAGCCCTCGGCCAGCGTCTCGAGAGGCGCGTTGGGCAGGACGAAGCTCTTGAAGCGCGCCTGCGTGACCTCGAAACCGTCCATGCGGACCGCTCCTACGTGAAGCGGCCCGGCCGGTTCACCGTCGGCTCCACGTCGAGTCCGGTGACGATCATGGTGCAGGGCTCGTCCCCCACCGTTCCCGAGAGATGGCCTTTCCGGCCGTCGCGCGCGCGCGTGTTCTGGTCCTCGCCGAACATCAGCTCTCCGGGGCCCATCTCGACCCGCTTGCCGTCCATCGTCTCGACGAACCAGCGGCCCGAGAGGATCGCGATCCACTGGGGCTTGGGGTTCTCGTGCCAGTCGCCGATCCAGCCGACCGGGAGCACCGTGAAGGTGACGCCGGCCTGCGACGGATCCATCTTGTCGTTCCACTGCGGCGCCACACCGGGGCCGATGCCCTGGAACTGGAACGCCGTGAGTTCGAACCGCGCCTGGCGGCTCACGCCCTCGTCGTCGGTGTAGACGTGCCAGTAGGGCATGGCCGGGGGCTTCGGGTCGGCTTTGGGCTCGGACATTGTCGGATCCTTCAGGGCTTGGCGGGCGCGTCGGCCGCGTAGGGACCGGAGGAGAGCGGGTGGCGCGCGACATCCGAGGCCGGCGCGTAGCTGCCGCCGATCACCACGAGCAGCAGTCCGCCCACGAGGCCGAAATTCTTGAGGAAGTCCCAGAAATGGGCCCGGCCCGCGCCGTTGCGCGACCAGAAGCCCGGATATTCCCAGAACCGGTGGAACAGCACGGCGGTGACCGCGCAGAAGCCCATCAGAACGAAGGCGGCGGCACGATCGTACCAGCCGATCACGATCAGCACGGGCGTGACGGTCTCGACCACGATGCCGAGCACGAGGAGGAGGGCCGGGAAGGGCAGGGGGCCGGAGCGCGCCTGCTCCATCGCCTCGTCCCAGTGCACGATCTTGTCGAGCGCGCTCGGTGGGAACATGCCGACGAGGCAGATCTTCGCCACGAGCGGTACCGCCACGAGGTTGAGCCAGGTCGAGAGGTCCATCGCGGCGGGCGGGCTCCGGTACGGCGGGTGCGGGGTGTCCGCACGCCGTGGCGGCAACGTCCGCACCGGTCGGCGGTTGCGGACGCGTACCCCACCGGGCGGCTTTCATCGCGCGGCCACGTGCACGATTCCGTGACGCACCCGGCCGGAACGGCTGCGGACAGGCTACGTTGCCGCGCTGTTCTCCCATGCTGCGCCGCGGAATCACCCGATGCAGGACCATTACGACATCATCGTCATCGGCTCCGGCCCGGGTGGCGGCTCGCTGACCGCGCGGCTCGCCGAGACCGGCAAGCGCATCCTGCTTCTGGAGCGCGGGGATTACCTGCCGCGCAGCCAGGACAACTGGAATGCCCGGACGGTCTTCGTGGAAGGCAAGTACCAGGCGACCGAGACGTGGTACGGCGGTGACGGCCGCGCCTTCCATCCGGGCCTGCACTACTATGTGGGCGGCAACTCGAAGGTCTACGGCGCGGCCCTGCTGCGCCTGCGCGAGCGCGACTTCGAGGCGGTGCGGCACGTCGACGGCATCTCGCCGGCCTGGCCGGTCTCCTACGCCGAGTTCGAGCCCTACTACGCTCAGGCCGAGCGCCTGTTTGCCGTCCACGGCAACCGGGGCGAGGATCCGACCGAGCCCTGGGCGAGCGGTCCCTACGACCACCCGGCGGTCAGCCACGAGCCGCGCATCCAGAAGCTCTCCGACGACTGGGCGCGGCACGGCCTGCACCCCTACCACCTGCCGCTCGGCATCAAGCTCGACGAGCGCAACGGGCGTCCGACGCCCACCAGCATCTGCATCCGCTGCGACGCCTTCGACGGCTTCCCCTGCCTCCTCAACGGCAAGGCCGACGCGCAGGTGATGACGGTGGACCCGACGCTCGCCGCCCACGACAACGTCACCCTCCTCGTCAACGCCTACGTGTCGCGGCTGGAGACCGATCCGTCGGGCAAGAGCGTGACGGGCGTGCGCGTGACCCGCGAGGGCCGGGAAGAGCGCTACAGCGCCGATATCGTGGTGGTGGCCTGCGGGGCGCTGTCCTCGGCCCTGCTCTTTCTGCGCTCGGCCAGCGACACGCACCCGAACGGGCTCGCCAACGGCTCGGATCAGGTCGGGCGCAACTACATGCGCCACAACATGTCGGTGCTGATGGCGCTTTCGAAGGAGGCCAACGACACCGTCTTCCAGAAGACGCTCGCGCTCTCGGACTTCTACTTCGAGTCGAAGGCGTGGGAATACCCGATGGGCCTCATCCAGATGTGCGCCAAGACCCATCCGGACCAGATCCGCGGCGAGGAGTTCCCGAAATGGACCGGCTTCCTGCCGGACGCGCCCTTCAACATGGTGGCGCGCCATGCGATGGACTTCTGGCTTCAGAGCGAGGACCTGCCGCACCCGGACAACCGGATCAGCATCGACCGCGACGGGCACACCATCCTCGACATCCGGGAGAACAACCGCGAGGCGCACGACCGCCTCCGCGCCAAGCTCTCCGACCTCCTGGAGCCGGCCGGCGCCTACACGTACCTCTTCGAGCGCTCTCTCTATCTCGGCAAGAATATCCCGCTCAGCGGCACGGCACATCAGGCCGGCACCCTGCGCTTCGGCACCGATCCGCGCGCCAGCGTGCTCGACCTCGACTGCAAGGCTCACGAGCTCGACAACCTCTACGTCACAGACGCGAGCTTCTTCCCCTCGATCGGCGCTGTGAACCCGACGCTGACCATCGTCGCCAACGCCCTCAGGGTGGCCGACCGCATCGCCGAGCGGATCGGCTGAGCGCGATACGGCGTCGCAGTCTCCGGCTTGCCTGTTCGGGGCGAATCCTGTTACAGGGGCCGCCTTTCCGCGATGCGTTGCGCCGCCATCGCAGGGGGCCCTTCGGGCTTCCCGCCCCCGAAACCCGTGCATGGACGGCAGGCACGAGCCCGCCGAAGCAGAACATGAAGATCCGCAACTCCCTCAAGTCGCTCCGCGGCCGTCACCGCGACAACCAGCTCGTGCGCCGCAAGGGCCGGGTCTACGTCATCAACAAGACCCAGAAGCGCTTCAAGGCCCGTCAGGGCTGAGGCCCACCGCCCGCGGCGGCGGGCATCCGATCGGACATTCGAGAGGCAGGTACCGAGCGCGGTGCCTGCCTTTTCGTTTTGGCGCGGCGCTCCGGCGCGTTGACGGGGCGCGCGGGCGCGTACAGGCTCGCGCCATGCTGCGCTCCGTCGTCTCCGGCCTGCTCGCCGCCCTGATCGCGGGCCACGCGCTCGCCGCGCCGCCCGGTCTTGCTGGACGGAGCGAGGGGGAGCCGCCGACCGAGCGCAAGAAGCCCGCGCCCCCCGCCAGTCTGGACGAGCTCTTCGGACGCCTGCGCGAAGCCGAGGACGATGAGGAGGCCAAGGGCATCGCCAAGCTGATTGAGCGGCGCCTCGACCGCTCGGGCAGCGCCACGGCGGATCTCCTCACAGACCGGGCCCGGCAGGCGATGAGCGCGAAGGATTTCGCTCTCGCGGCCGAGTTGATGGACCGGGTCACCGCTCTGGAGCCGGCTTGGTCCGAGGGCTGGAACCGGCGCGCCACGGTGTTCTGGCTGCTCTCCGACAAGCAGGGTGCGGTGGCCGACCTGCAGCGCGCGCTGGTGCTCGAGCCGCGCCATTTCGAGGCCTGGGCGGCACTCGGGCGAATCTACCTGTCGATGGACGACAAGACGCGGGCGCTGAGCGCCTTCCGGCGCGCCGCCGCGCTCTATCCGCGCATGGCCAAGGTGAAGGACGCGATCGATCGTCTCGCCCCCGACGTCGACGGCCGCGACCTGTGAGATTCGTCCTGGTGGTGCTCGCCGTTCTGGCCGGAGCGCCTCTCGTGCTCGCGTTCTGTCTCCTGGCCATCGGTGCGGTCGCGAGCTTGCTGATCGGGTGGCGGGCCGGTGCTGCCTACCCGCCGGCGGGTCCCTTCGTGTCCGTCGAGGGCGGCCGGCTCGCCACGCTGCAGGCCGGGCCAGAGACGGGAGCCCGCGGCACGGTGGTGCTGATCCATGGCGCTTCGGCCAATGCCGCCGACCCGATGGAAGGCATTGGTCGCACGCTCGCGGCGCAAGGTTTTCGCGTGATCGCCTTCGACCGGCCGGGCCACGGCTGGAGCGACCGGCTCGGCGCCGGAACGCCCGCGTCGCAGGCAGACCGGATCGCCACGGCGCTGGCCATCCTTGATCTCGGGCCGGTGATCGTGCTCGGGCATTCCTGGGGCGGCGCCGCAGCCCTGGCACTGGCGCTCGACCATCCGGAGCGCGTCTCGGCGCTCGCCCTGGTGGCGCCCGTGGCGCTGCCCTTTCCCCAGCGGATGACGCTGCCCTGGTACTGGCGGCTCGCCGCGAAGCCGCCCGTCGCGTGGCTGCTCAGCCGGACGCTCGGGCCGCCCCTCGCCCTCTATCACCTTCGCGGCGCGGCCGCCCACGCCTTTCGGCCCCAGCCCGAGGCGGCGGATTACCTCGACCGGGCCCGGGTGCCGCTGGCGCTCCGGCCCGGCGCGCTGTTCGCGAATGTCGAGGATCTGATGGGGCTGCCCGCCGCGCTCGAGCGGCAGAACCCGCGCTACGGTGACTTGCGCCTGCCCGTGCTGGTCGTCTCAGGGGACGCAGACCCCTTGGTGCGGATCGATGCCCAGGCCGGGCCGCTGGCAGAGCGTATCCCCGGCGCGCGGCTCGTGCGCCTGCCCGGCATCGGCCATATGGTGCCTTGGGTGGCAGGCGATCGCCTTGCGGAGGCGGTCGCCGATCTCGTGCCCGTCGCGGCGACGACGCGCTGAGCCCTCAGTGCTGCAGGGCGGTGGTGAAGGCGCCGCCGCGGATGCGCTCGGGAAAACCTTCAGCGTAGCGCGCGGTCGCTTCCTCACCGTAGGTCGTGACGAGTTCCTGGAAGGCCGCGAAGAGGGCGGCCTGGGCCATGCAGTCGGCGTCCAGACCGTCGAGACATCCTTCGGCGAAGGCTTCGGAGACGTAGCTCAACGCGACGCGCTTCTCGTCCACATCGGCCTCGATGGGAGCGGCGGTGTGAGTCGGATTGAGCATGGCGTTAAACATCCTTCGCGCCCGGCCGGAGGCCGGGCGTTCCCCAGGATGATAGGCGGCTCGACCCCGGGCGGCCAGCCAGGAATTGCGAAGCGGTTAACGCGACCGGTCGATTTGAAGGGATTCTTGAACTCGCCTCCCGCTGTTGCCCGCCTGCATCAGCCCCCGAAACGGCCGGCCAGCGCCTGCGACAGCCGCTCGCCCTCGGCGACGAACCGTGAGGCGGCCTCCCGGGCAGAGGGGGTGCAGATCCGGTAGGTCACCGCGTAGCTGCGGTAGCCACGGTTGAACGCTCCGGCAAGGCGATCGCGCCGCGCCTGCGTGATGCCCTCAGCATCGATCAGGGCCTGCATCCGTTTCTGCCACTCGCCCGCGTCCGGCTCCGCGCAGAGACCGCGCAGAAGGGCGAGCGAGCCGATGATTTCGGCGAGGCGCATCAAGTCCCGGTCGTAGGGGGCGGGCTGTTCCGGAGGTGGTGCGGGCTCCTTCTCCTTCTCGGGCGCCTTCGGTGCCGCGCGGGAGGGCGCCCGCTGCTGAGCGAGGGTGGACGCGGGGGCGAGCGGCGCGCAGGCGGCGAATAGGCAGAGCGCCAGGGCCACACGGCGCAAGCTGCCGCCGCTCTCTATGGAACGTCCTCCAGGCCGATCCATGCCGACGCAGAGATCAGCCTTCGCCGCGGAGGGGTATGGGAGGAGCGCGCGCGAAGACCGCTTTGGCCTGTCAAGAAAAACCTTCACAGTACCGGCTCCAGGGCGCTCACCCGTGCGAAGGCCTCGGTCAGGGTACCGACCAGACCGGGCGTGGTCGCGAGTCCCGGCACCTCGTCGAGACGGGCCCAGCGCACGGCGAGCGCTTCGGGGCCTGCCGTCGGCTCGCCGCCCTGCCAGAGCGCCGCGTGCGGGTGCACCACGTAATGGTGCCGGGCGCGGCCCTCGGCGTCCCGGTCGATGATCTCGGTCGGCGAGAGTACGCCGACGACCCGGGCCTCCAGGCCGACCTCCTCGCGCAGCTCGCGGAGCGCCGCTTCGGCCAGGGTCTCGCCGGCCTCCACGAGGCCGCCCGGCAGGGTCCAGACGCCCCGCATCGGCGCGTTGGCGCGCGCGGCGAGCAGGACCCGGTCGCCACGGATCACCGCGATCGAGGCGCCGACGAAAGGGCGCGCCGGGAACAGGCGGCTCTCGGTCTCGCTCACGGCCTCGCGCCCTCCGGTGCCACCACGGCCACGCGCCCGTCGGCGAGGCCGACGAGGATCCGCGCGCCCGCTCCGCGCCCCAGCACCGCGACGCCGTGCTCGGCCGGGGCCGGCAGTGCCGCCCGCAAACGCTCGGAGACGCCGCCCTTCAGCGACACCAGCGCGAGCGCCTGCCCACCCGCGATCGGCAGCGCGAGCTCGGCCGGGCCGTCGCCCTCCGGTTCGACCGGTGCGGCGATGTCGGCGTCGGCTGCGCCTGCACCATAGCCTGAGGCCTCCGCAGCGAGCGTCAGCGCATCCGGTCCAAGTGTCCAGAGCTGGAGCACGCCGTCGCCCCGAACGGTCGCCGCCTGCGGCGCGCCGGAGCGGGTGAAGTCCGCCACCGCGGCGATCCGCGTCGGCGCTACGGGCTGGATTGGCGCGCGCGCGCGCACGCTCCAGTCGGCGCTTCCGTCGCGGTGGCCGATCAGCGCGAGACCCGAGCCCGAGGCACCATCGAGCGTGGCGGCGAGGAAGGCCGGGCTGCCAGAGAGGCGCAGGGCCCGAGGACGTGCGACCGCGAAGACGGAATCTGCCCCGGCCGAGACCGTGGCGGTCGCCACCGGGACAGCTTTCGGTTCGGCCGTCACACCCAGCGGCTGCCGCTCGCGGATGGTGAGGCCGGCCGCTCCCGGGACGCCTGCCGCGCGGGTCGGCCCGGTCAGGTAGGCCGAGAGCCCCCCGGAGACGGCCCGGCGCGAGCCGGGCAGCGACCCGCGCGGCGTCTCGGCGGCGGCCAAGCCCTCGATCGCATCGGCGCCGAGCAGGGTGGTGCGGATCGCCCCGTCCGCGAGCCCGAGCGCGGCGCCGCCGCCCTCGCCCCAGACCACGACGAGGGGCGCGCTGTCCTCTTCGCCGGTCTCCAGCGCCGGCCCACCCGCGCGGGGCCTGGCCATCGGCAGCAATCCGGACGTGGCGACCGAGACCGCGACCTCACTCGCCGGGCCGCGCACAGCGGTGACCCGGAAGGGCAGGTCGAGCACCGTGACGGCGGGCTGGGCCGTGGCCGGCGCGGCAGCCAGCGCGGCGAGCAGACCGAGCAGCGGGCCGGCCCTAGACTCACGAACCCCGCAGGGGCCGTCAGACATGCTGGCCGCCGTTGATGTGCAGTTCGGCGCCGTTCACGTAGGACGAGGCCTCGGTGCACAGGAAGTAGATCGCCTTGGCCACCTCGTCCGGGGTGCCGAGGCGGCGCTGCGGGATCTGCTCGACGAGCTTCTCGGTGCCGGGCGAGAGGATCGATGTGTCGATCTCGCCGGGCGAGATCGCGTTCACCCGCACGCCGAGGGGGCCGAAATCCGCCGCCATCTCGCGGGTCAGCCCGGCGAGCGCCGCCTTCGAGGTGCCGTAGGCCGCACCCGCGAAGGGGTGGACCCGCGAGCCCGCGATCGACGTGACGTTGACGATCGAGCCCCGGGCGCGGGCGAGCTCGTCGCACAGGCCCCGTGCCAGCAGGATGGGGGCGAAGAAATTGACTTGGAACACCCGCTGCCAGTCGGCCCAACCGGTAGCGATCGCCCCGAGCCGCTCGCCCTCGGGGCCCTTCGGCGAGATGCCCGCATTGTTGACGAGCGCGTGCAGCACCCCGCCCTCGGACCGCAGGCGCTCGGCCACCTCGCGCACGCCGCGCATCGTGTCCTCGGCGTCGGAGAGATCGACCTGCAGGTGGTCCTCGGGGCCCATCTCCCAGGGGCAGTTCTCCGGGAAGGGATGGCGCGAGCAGGTGATGACCCGCCAGCCGGCGGCGGAGAACCGCTTCACCGTGGCGTGGCCGATGCCGCGGCTCGCGCCCGTGAGGAGCATGATCCGGCGACGTTCGTTGTGGATTGGGGCCACGGCCATGCCTCGCTGAGCGGCCCGGCGCGGGCCTGCCGCCCTGTCGGCGACCGCCCTGCTGACGGACTGACCTCTGGGTCTAAGCGCTGCGGCGGCGGAAATCCAGGGTTGCCGCCGCGGCGCAGCACGGACGCGGCAGCCTCACGGTACGCTCAGCTGAGGCCCGGACAAGCAGCCTTCACGGATAGAGGCGCGAGCGCGTCCAGCCGTCCTCCGTCCGGGTGAAGCGCACCCGGTCGTGCAGGCGGAAGTCGCCGTTCTGCCAGAACTCCAGACTGACGGGCTCGATCCGGAAGCCGGTCCAGTGCTCCGGCCGCGGCACCGGCGCGTTCTCGTAGCGTGCGGCGAGGTCGGCCACCGCCGCCATAAGGGTCGCTCTATCCGCGAGCGGGCGCGACTGGCGGCTTGCATGGGCGCCGAGGCGGCTCTGCGGGTGGCGGCTGGCGAAATAGGCGTCGGCCTCCTCGGGGGTGACGGGCGTCACCGGGCCGCGGGCGCGCACCTGCCGGCGCAGGCTCTTCCAGTGCAGCACGAGGGCGGCCTGTGGATTCTGGGCAAGCTCCTCCCCCTTGGCCGATTCCGCGTTCGTGTAGAAGACGAAGCCGCGCGCGTCGAAGCCCTTCAGCAGCACGATGCGCACGTCCGGCAACCCGTCCGAGCCGGCGGTTGCCAGCGCCATCGCGTTCGGATCCTCGGGCTCGGCGGCCTCCGCCTCCTTCATCCACGCCGCGAACAGGGCGAACGGATCCTCGGCAAGAGTGAAGTCGGCCGGCACCGCCCCCGGCGCGTGAGCGGAATCACCGATCGTTAACGGCTCCACGGCTTAGTCCTCTCTCATGGCATCCGGTCGGGGGCACCGATGGGGCGCTTCAGCGTTGGGCCTCACGCGGTGGCGGAGAGTTCAGGTGTAATGCGGCAGGGCGTGTGTAAAGACCCCCGGGGCACTCCCGTCGGCAGGGTGGGCGGGCTCGTGCTTGGTGCCGGACTCCTTGCGATCCTGTGCGGGTGCAGCCAGCCGCTCCTGGTCTTCCGTCAGAAGGCCGAGGAGCCCGCCCGCGCGGAAAGCGTGGAGGCTGTCTCCGACCCGGTCGTGACCGGCAGCATCTCGAAGCGCCCGGCGAGCTTCGGCCCCGATCTCGGCGAAGAGGATTGGCGCCGCGCCCGTGCCGCGCTCGGCGTCGCCCTCGATCCCCAGGGGAACGGCCGCCCGGTGAAGTGGGATAACCCGGAATCGGGTCTGCGCGGCTCGATCAACCCGACGGGTCTGCCATACGTCTCCAACGACCTGATCTGTCGCGACTTCCTGGCCTCTGTGATCGCGCCCGAGCGAAGCCGTTTCGTGCGCGGGACCGGCTGCAAACCGTCGGGTGGTTCCTGGGAGCTGCGCCACCTGCGGGCCTCGAAGCAGGCCTGACGGACCGCCGCGCGCAACCATGACCCGGGCCGCTTGACGGCACGCGGAAAGGAGCCGACTTTCGTCGGTCAGGTCGTTGCGAAAAAGCAACACAGGTCCCACATGCGGGCCGAGATCGCCGGGCTGGCGCATAGCGCTGGCCCGACAACCGTGCACGACAGCAAGTCTCCAGAGGCCATGCGCAATCCCTACGACGTGCTGGGCGTTCCCAAGAACGCGAGCGAGGCCGACATCAAGAAGGCCTATCGCAAGCTGGCGAAGGCCTACCATCCCGACCGCAACAAGGACGACGCCAAGGCGAAAGACCGCTTCGCCGAGGCGAACAGCGCCTACGAGATCATCGGCGACTCCGACAAGCGCAAGCAGTTCGACCGCGGTGAGATCGACGCCGACGGCAAGCCGCGCGCGACCGGCTTCGAAGGGTTCGGCGGTGGCTTCGGCGGTGGACGTGGGGGCGGCTACGACTTCGACTTCTCCAGCCGCGGCGGGCGCGGCGGCATGGGCGGTGGCGGTGGAATGGGCGAGGACATCTTCTCGCACATCTTCGGCGAGGCCTTCCGGGCGGGCGGTGCCGGCCCGGGTGGCGGTGGCCAGCGCCAGGCCGCGCGCGGCGAGGACGTCGCCGCGGAACTCAGCGTGACCCTCGAGCAGGTCGGCGGCGAGGAGAAGCTGCGCCTCGTGCTCCCTACCGGCCGCGAGGTCGACGTGGTGATCCCGAAGGGCGTGGTCGATGGCCAGACCATCCGGTTGCGCGGCCTCGGCCAGCCCGCGATGCGCGGGGAGCCCGGCGACGCGCTCCTGACGATCCGCGTGTTGCCGCACCCGCGCTTCACGCCGGAAGGCGCGGACCTGCGCGTCAGCGTCGACGTGCCGCTGGAGGACGCGATCCTCGGCGGCACGATCCGGGTTCCCACGCTGACCGGTGCCGTCGAGATGAAGATCCCGGCGATGACGAGTTCGGGCCGCACCTTCCGCCTGCGCGGCAAGGGCCTGCCCAAGAAGGACGGCACCCGCGGGGACCTGCTCGCCACCAGCGCCATCGTTCTGCCGACAGCCGACGAGGCGGCGCTGACCGAGTTCGCGCAGGCGCGCCGCGCCGCCAAGGCGGTCTGAGACCGCCGGGGCCCGGCCCGCGCCGTCATCCCTCAGGCTTCCGTCCCCGGTCCGCCTCCGCTAAGGAGACCCGCGGCGCAACGGGCCGCCCGGTTCCCGGACCGGGCGCCCGGCAGGCGTCGGCGGCATTCTTCTCGGGTGGGTCATGGCGGATATCGGCGCGGGTGAGGATCGCGGGGCACGCACCGGGACCGGTCTCCTCGCCGGCAAGCGCGGCGTGGTGCTGGGCGTCGCCAACAACCGCTCGATCGCCTGGGGCATCGCCAAGAGCCTGCATCAGCACGGCGCCAAGCTCGCCTTCACCTACCAGGGCGAGGCCCTGAAGAAGCGCGTCGAGCCGCTGGCCCGCGAGGTCGAGGCCCACGTCGTCGGCCACTGCGACGTCACCGACCCGGCCTCGATCGACGCCGTCTTCGCCGAGACCGCGCGCGTCTTTCCCGAGGGCATCGACTTCGTGGTCCACTGCATCGCCTTCTCGGACAAGGACGAGCTGACGGGCCGCTACATCGAGACCTCAGAGGGCAACTTCAGCAAGTCGCTCCTGATCTCGTGCTACTCCTTCACGGCGATCGCCCAGCGGGCCGAGAAGCAGATGCGCGAGGGCGGATCGCTCCTCACGCTGACCTATTACGGCGCCGAGAAGTGGATGCCGCACTACAACGTCATGGGCGTGGCCAAGGCGGCGCTCGAGGCCTCCGTGCGCTACCTCGCGGCCGATCTCGGCCCCTCGAACATCCGCGTCAACGCGATCTCGGCCGGACCGATCAAGACGCTGGCCGCCTCCGGCATCGGCGATTTCCGCTACATCCTGAAGTGGAACGAGTACAACGCGCCGCTGCGCCGGACCGTGACCATCGGCGAGGTCGGCGAGACGGCGGCCTATCTCGTCTCCGACATGAGCAAGGGCATGACCGGCGAGATCCTGCACGTCGATGCGGGCTACCACGTCGTCGGCATGAAGAACCCGGACGCGCCGGACCTCAGCCTCGACAAGGATTGATCGTCCGGGCTCGACGTTCCGGCACAGCGCCACAGTTTCGGCTCCCGACGCCCAATCGCGGAGCGGGAGCCCGGATCCTTGCCCTCACAGGTCGTGTTCTACCTCGCTGCGGCACTCGCCGGCTGCGCCTTCGTCGTGCAGCAGGCGGTCAATGCAGGCCTGCGCGGCGCGCTCGGCTCCGGCATCTGGGCCGGGATGACGAACTTCGTGGTCGGCGGCGTCGCGATCGGTCTCGTTGCCCTGGCGCTGCGCGAGCCGCTGCCCGCCTGGGAGGCCGCTGCGAAGGCACCCTGGTACGCTTGGGCTGGGGGCATGCTCGGCGCGCTCTACATCGTCGGCTCGGTCTTCATCCTGCCGCGCATCGGCGCCGCCTCAATGGTGGCGCTCATCATCCTCGGCCAGATGCTGACCGCGCTCGCCTTCGATCATTTCGGACTGTTCGGCGTTCCCCTCCACGTGGCGAACTGGCCGCGTCTGGCGGGTGCGGCCCTGCTCGTCGTCGGCGTGGGACTGCTCTGCGCGTTCTGAGCGCCCTAATCGGGCACCTTCAGGTCGGCGATGCCCTTCGGGGCCGCAGGGAACTGCGGATCCATCGCCTCCAGGGTGTCGGCGACGGTGCGGGCGATCACGAGATTGCGGAACCATTTCCGGTTCGCCGGCACCACGTGCCAGGGGGCGTGCGGCGTCGAGCAATGGTTCAGCGCGTCGTTGAAGGCGGACTGATACGCATCCCAGGATTTGCGCTCGACAAGGTCGGCCGGGTCGAACTTCCAGTGCTTCTGCGGGTCGGCGATGCGCGCCTCCAGCCGCTCCCGCTGCTCGTCCTTCGAGATGTGCAGGAAGAACTTGAGGATGGTTGTGCCGGACGCCGCGAGAAGCCGCTCGAAATCGTTGATCAGGTCGTAGCGCATCCGCCAGACCGGCTCGGGCACGAGGCCCTTCACCCGCACCACGAGCACGTCCTCGTAGTGGCTGCGGTTGAACACTCCGATCATGCCACGGCCCGGCGTGCGGGCGTGATAGCGCCAGAGGAAGTCGTGATCGAGCTCCTCCGCGCTCGGCACCTTGAAGGAGGCGACCGCGCAGCCCTGCGGGTTCACGCCCTCGAGCACGGCGCGGATCGTGCCGTCCTTGCCGCCGGTGTCGATCGCCTGCAGCACGATGAGCAAGCTGCGCCGGCGCTCCGCGTAGAGCCGCTCCTGCAGGTCCTGGATGCGGGCACGCTCGGCGGCGAGCATGGCCTTCGCCTCCTGCTTGTCGAGGCCGCCATCGGCATCCGGATCGACCGCGGCGAGGCTGAAGGGGCGCCCCGGCTCGACCGTTGCGATGCCCGCTGCGGCCCGGATCGTCGGCAACGCGATCTCCGGACCCTGGCGCTGCTCGATCCGCTCCGCCGCGCCCACCCAGTCGGCGGAGGTTGGCGGGTGCGGGTCGGGAGCGGACGAAACGCGCAGCTTTGTTGCGGGCGCGGGCTCGTTGCGGGATGCGCGGCGGTGCGGTCCGTGCTTCTTCGGCATGAAATTCTCGTCGTTCGGACAAAGACCGTCGGGGCAGGCATTTGAGGTGGATTCGTGAGCTTGGCAACGACCGGCGCGCCACCGCGTTCCGAAACCGGCGAGGACGCAGCCTCTCCGTCCATCCGGGCTTCCATGCGGACCATCTACTTCATTCGGCACGGCCAGACTCCGTGGAACGCGGAAGGGCGGCTCCAGGGGCAGCGTGACATCGACCTCAACCCGACCGGCGAGGCGCAGGCCCGCGAGGTCGCCGACCGCCTTGCGGCGGTGGCCGGCGGCGACCTCGCGGGCGCCGACTTCGTCGCGAGCCCGCTGACGCGCACCCGCCGCACCATGGAAATCCTGCGGGCGCGCCTAGGCCAGGATCCCGTCGCCTACCGGATGGATGATCGGCTCCGGGAGATCAGCTTCGGCGCCTGGGAGGGCTCGACCTGGTCGGAGATCCGGCGGCGCGATCCGGGCGGGGCGCATGCGCGCGACCGCGACCGCTGGGGCTACCGGCCGCCAGGGATCACGGGCGAGAGCTACGCCATGCTGACCGAGCGTGTCGCTCCGGTCCTGGCCGACCTCGGCCCCACGACCGTGATGGTGGCCCATGGCGGGGTCGCCCGCGCGGTGCTGGTGGCGCTCGGCCACCTCGACAGCTACGGCGCGCCGCGCATCGGCATCCGCCAGGGGTCGGTTCTCGTGTTGGATGCCAAGGGCTGGCGGTGGGCCTGAGCCTGGGTATGCATGTCGGAACCTCGGCGTTCCACCCGGATTCATCCGCGCCGCCCTATGGTGCAGGAGGATAGGCGGATCTATCTCCGGCCCCGCCCTGATCTCGGCGCGATCCGGGGCTAGAGCGCGGCCGCGCCTCGCATCGTGCGTTCCCGACGCGCGTGCGGCGCCTCACCGGGCACATCTGACAGGGTCTCCGGCCGATCGGGGCCGGAAGCGGAGCAGCGTATGAGCAGTCTCGCCGAGGGGATCCGGATCGAGACGGGCGGAGGCGAGGCGGACCGGCGCGAGCGCGACCGGGCCGTCCTGCGCGGCCCGTCGCGGCCCGACCTGATCCGCGACGAGGTCCTCCCCGAGATCTTTCGCGATACGGCGCGTCTGCGGAGCGGTCATCCCGCGCTGATCGATGGTACGACCATCGTCGCCGGCGGGCGTCATCCCCGCCTGACCTACGCCGAGGTTTTGGCGCGCGCCGAGCGTATCGCCGCCGGCCTCGCCCATCGCGGAATCGGGCCCGGCGACGTCGTCGGGCTCTGGATGGCCCGCGGGCCGGACCTGCTCGTCGCCCAGATCGGCATCACCCTCTCGGGCGCGGCGTGGTTGCCCTTCGACGCAGAGGCGCCGTCCGACCGCGTCGGCGTCTGCCTCGGCGATGCCGCCGCCAAGGCCCTGCTCGTTTCGGAGGCGCTCGCGCCGCAGGCGCCGGACGCGGCGCCCGCCTTCACGCCTGCCGCCCTCGACGCGGGCACGCCCGCGAAGGCGCACGTGCCCGACCCACGCGCCGCCGGCCTGACGCCGGAGCACCCCGCCTACCTGATCTACACCTCGGGCACGACCGGCATGCCGAAGGGCATCGTCATCAGCCACGCCAACATCTGCCACTTCCTGCGCGCGGCCAACGCCCTCTACGGGATGCGGGCCGACGACGTGGTCTTCCAGGGCGCCTCCGTCGCCTTCGATCTCTCGATGGAGGAGATCTGGGTGCCCTACCTCGTCGGGGCGACGCTCTTCGTCGCCTCGCCGACCATGATGGGCGACGTCGAATCGCTGCCGGGCATCCTGGAGGCGGAAGGCGTCACGGTGCTCGACACCGTGCCGACGCTGCTCGCCATGATCGCGGGCAACCTGCCGAAGCTCCGGCTCGTTCTGCTCGGCGGCGAGGCTCTGCCAGAGCCGCTGGTCGCGCGCTGGGCCACCCCGGGCCGCCAGCTCTTCAACACCTACGGGCCGACCGAGGCGACCGTGGTTGCGACCGCTGCCGAGATGCGTCGGGGCGAGCCCGTCACCATCGGCGGGCCGATCGCGAACTACACCGTCTACGTCGCCGACGAGGCGCTAAACCTGCTCGGCCCCGGCGAACAGGGCGAGTTGCTGATCGGCGGCCCAGGCGTCGCGGCGGGGTACCTCAAGCGGCCCGAGCTGACGGCGGAGAAGTTCGTCCCGAACCCCTACGACCCGGACGGCATCGACCCAGTGCTCTACCGCTCGGGCGACGCGGTCTCGCTGGACGCGGCCGGCAACATCCTGTTCCACGGCCGCATCGACGATCAGGTCAAGGTCCGGGGCTTCCGGGTGGAGCTCGGCGAGATCGAGGCGCGCATCCGGGCCGAGGCCGGCATCAACCAGGCCGCGGTGGTGCTGCGCGCCGACGACGGCGTCGACCGCCTCGTCGCCTTCCTGGTGCCCGAGCGCGGCGCTGAGATCGACCGCGCGGCCCTGCGGCGTGCGCTCTCCGAGCAGATGCCGCCCTACATGGTGCCGGCCCATTACGAGGTGACCGAGACGCTGCCGAGGCTCACCTCCGGCAAGGTCGACCGCAAGGCGCTCCGCGTCGCCCCGCTGACGGTCGTGGCGGCCGAGGCCGACCAGGAGCCGCCACGCAACGACACCGAGGCGGCCCTGCTGGCCGCCGCCCGGCAGGTCTTCGGCAACCAGCCGATCGACCTCGCCGGCGACTTCTTCGCTGATCTCGGTGGCCACTCGCTGCTCGCGGCCCGCTTCGTCTCGGCGGTGCGCGAGGTGCCGGCGCTCGCCGGCATCACGCTTCAGGACGTCTACCGGGAGCGGACGCTCCGGGCGATGTCGGACGCGCTGATCGCCCGTAACGGTGGCGTCGGTGCCGAGGCAGCGATCCGGGACCTCGCCTTCGCGCCCCCGCCGCTGCTGCGCCGGGCGCTGTGCGGCCTCGCCCAGGCCGCGGCCCTGCCGTTCGTGATCGCCCTCGCCACATCGCAGTGGCTCGGCATCTTCGTGACCTACCTGCTGCTCACCGGCGGCGGCCTCGGCTTCTTCGGCGAGATCGCGGTACTGCTCGCCGTCTATGTCGGCATCAACGCCATCACCGCGACGATCGCGGTCACGGCCAAGTGGCTGGTGCTCGGCCGGACCCGGCCCGGGCGCTACCCGCTCTGGGGCGTCTACTATTACCGCTGGTGGCTGGCCCAGCGCCTCGCGCCCCTCGTCCACGTGAAGTGGCTCCAGGGCTCGCCCGCCATCGCGATCTACCTGCGCCTGATGGGAGCCAGGATCGGGCGCGACGTACTGATCTCGGACATCGAGATTGGGGCGCCGGACCTTCTCAGCATCGGCGACCGCGCCTCGCTCGGCGGTCGCCTGGTCGTCGCCAATGCCGAGATCGTGGGCAGCGAACTGGTGATCGGTCGCGTGGCGATCGGCGCGGAGGCCGCCATCGGCACCTCCTGCGTGCTCAGCCACGACACGGTGATCGGCGAGTTCGCCGAGATCGCCGACCTCACCACGGTCCCGACCGGCACCCGCGTGGGCCGGGCCGAGCGCTGGGACGGCTCGCCCGGTCGCAAGGTCGGGATGACGGACCCCACGGCGCTGCCCGATCAGGCGGAGGCTACGCCCGGGCGGCGCGGCCTGTTCCTAACCCTCTACGTCGCCCTGCTCGCGGCGATCCCCGCGGTCGGCCTGCTGCCGATCTTCCCGGCCTTCTACATCTTCGACCAGATCTCGGATTCGCTGAGCGACCTCACTGACATCGACTACCACTTCTACCTGCCGCTGCTGACTTGGCCGACCGCCATGCTGATGACGGCCGGCACGGTGCTGCTGATCACCGGGATCCGCTGGCTCGCCCTGCCGCGAACGCGCTCGGGCACGCACTCGGTCCATTCCTGGTTCTACTTGCGCAAATGGTCACTGGCGCTCGCCGTCGAGGTGACCCTGGAGACGCTCTCCTCGCTCTTCGCCACGGTCTACATGCGGGCGTGGTACCGGCTGATGGGTGCCCGGATGGGGCAGGGGGCCGAGATCTCCACGAACCTCGCCGGGCGCTACGATCTCGCCGAGATCGGCGCGAAGAACTTCGTCGCGGACGAGGTGGTCTACGGCGAGGAGGAGATCCGCCGCGGCTGGATGCATCTCGCCGAGACCCGCACGGGCGCGCGCGTCTTCGTCGGCAACGACGCCGTGGTGCCGCCGGGCGCGGTGATCCCGGACGACGTGCTGATCGGCATCAAGTCGAAGCCGCCGGAGAACGCCGCGATGGCGCCGGGCGAGACGTGGTTCGGCTCGCCCCCGATCCGGCTGCCAGCCCGCCAGAAGGTCGATCTCGGCTCGACGGCCCAGACCTACGAGCCGGGCCTGTGGCCGAAGCTGCGCCGCGGTATCTTCGAGGCCTTCGCGACCTCGTTCTCGCCGATGCTCTACATCACCCTCGCGATCACCGCGATCGACTGGTACTTCTACCCAGCGATTCTGGAGCGCGACTGGTGGGGGCTGGCCGCTTCCTTCGTCGTGGTGAGCGTCGTCATCGCGCTGATCCAGTCCTCGGCCGTCATCGCGATGAAATGGCTGCTGATGGGCGTCTACAAGCCCGGCATGCGGCCGATGTGGTCGTGGTGGGCGATGCGCACCGAGGCGATCGCCGTGGCCTACTGGGGCTTGGCCGGCAAAGTGCTGCTGGAGCACCTGCAGGGCACGCCGTTCCTGCCATGGGTGCTGCGGCTCTTCGGCGTGAAGGTCGGGCAGGGCGTCTGCATGCTCACCACCGACGTCACCGAGTTCGACTGCGTGGAGATCGGCGATTTCTCGGTGATCAACCGGACCTCGGCCCTGCAGACGCACCTCTACGAGGACCGCATCATGAAGATCGGCCGGGTGAAGCTCGGCCGCGGTGTTTCCGTCGGCGCCTTCGCGACGGTGCTCTACGACACCAAGGTCGGCGACTACGCGCGGCTGCGCCCGCTCACCATCGTGATGAAGGGCGAGTCGATTCCGGGCAGCACGGAGTGGGAAGGTGCGCCGGCGGTGCCGGTGGTGCACGCCCCGGAGGCGCAGAAGGCGGCGTGATGGGCAGCCGTCACCGAGCGGGGTGCATCGGACGAGCGAGTCAGTCAGGATCGGGCTGAAACCGCGACCGGCCCCCTCTCCTCTCGGAGAGGGGGCCTGCGCACATCCGGCGTCGGGTCCGCAGAGCGCTTCGCGCTACGCCACCTCGTCCCGCGCACCCAGGCGCTTGTCGAGATAGGTGTCGACGGTCTGGGTCAGCTCGTCGACCTTGCCGTCGAAGAAGTGGTTGGCGCCCTCGACCATCTGGTGCTCGATGATGACGCCCTTCTGGGTCTTCACCTTCTCGATCACCGGCATCACCTCGCGGGCCGGGGCCACACGATCCTCCGAGCCGTGCACGAACAGGCCCGAGGACGGGCAGGGCGCCAGGAAGGTGAAGTCGTAGCGGTTGGCCATCGCGGCAATCGAGATGAATCCCTCGATCTCGGGACGGCGCATCAGCAGCTGCATGCCGATCCACGAGCCGAACGACACGCCCGCGATCCAGCAGGATTTCGCTTCGGGGTTCACCGACTGCACCCAGTCGAGCGCGGCCGCCGCGTCGGAGAGCTCGCCCGAGCCGTGGTCGAACGAGCCCTGGCTCCGCCCGACCCCGCGGAAATTGAAGCGCAGGGCTGCAAATCCGCGATTGGCAAAGGTGTAAAAAAGATTGTACACAATTTGATTGTTCATCGTACCCCCGAACTGGGGGTGCGGGTGCAGGATGATCGCGATCGGGGCGCCGCGCTTCTTCGGCGCCTGATAACGGCCTTCCAGGCGGCCGGCCGGACCGGTGAAGATGACCTCGGGCATACGCGTCTCTGACTCCTGTGGCCGACGCCGGATCGAGCCTGCGTCACGCCGTACGACGTCCAGTCACCGCCTTGACTCGGCTCGCGCCCGACTTACAAGCGCTCTTAGAATGGTTCTAGGTGATTAGAACACTTCTAAATTGGGATTGGGTGAATCGCCGCGCCAGTGCGCGGTTCCTGCCAAATCCCTCGTGCGTCGTCGTTCTCAGCCGTAATCATGCGGGTTCCGCGGGGGCTTAGCACGAGGCCTGGGGCGAAAAGCAAGGAAATGTCACACCCGAGGATGACGGAGTGCCGATGAGCCTGGAGCGCGCCTATCTCGACCACAACGCCACCTCCCCGGTTCGGCCCGAGGTTGCGGCGGCGGTCGCGCGCGCGCTGGCGCTGCCCGGCAACCCCTCCTCGGTCCACGCAGAGGGGCGCGCCGCCCGCGCCGCGCTGGACGAGGCCCGCGCCCGGCTCGCCCGGCTCGTCGGGGCGCCGGCCTCGCGCGTCGTGTTTACCAGCGGCGGGACCGAGGCGGCCAACGCCGTTCTGTCTGGCGCGCTGCGCCGGGTCGGCTCTCCGGCGCCGACCCGCCTCCTGATCGGTGCGACCGAGCATCCCTGCGTCTCGGCCGGCCACCGCTTTCCGGAAGCGGCGATCGAGGTCTTGCCGGTGACGGCTGCGGGCGTGCTCGACCTCGACGTGCTCGGTTCCCGCCTCAATGCCCTACGTGGCGAGGCGGTGCTGATCTCCGTCCACGCGGCCAACAACGAGACCGGCGTCGTGCAGCCGCTCGGCGAGATCGTCGCCCTGGCCCGTCGGCACGGCGTCGCCCTGGTGCACAGCGATGCCGTGCAGGCGGTGGGCAAGATTCCGTTGGATTTCACCGCCCTCGGCCTCGACGCCCTGACGCTCTCCGGACACAAGTTCGCCGCGCCGAAGGGCGTCGGCGCTCTGGTGCTTGCCGAGGGCGTGACGCTGGACGCGGCCTTTGTCCGCGGCGGCGGCCAGGAGGCACGGCTGCGCTGCGGCACCGAGGCCCTGCCGTCCCTCGTGGGGATGGGCGAGGCGGCTGTGGTCGTGGAGCAGGCCCTTGCTGAAGAAGGCGTGCGATTGGCAGGCCTGCGCGATACGTTGGAGGCCGACGTTCTGGCGCGGGCGCCCGACGCCGTGGTGTTCGGGGCCGCCGGGCCACGCCTCCCGAATACGCTGAGCTTCGCCGTGCCGGGCCTCGATGCGCCGACCGCCCTGATCGCCCTCGATCTCGCCGGGGTCGCGGTCTCCTCGGGCTCGGCCTGCGCCTCGGGCAAAGTGGCGCGCTCGCCCGTGCTCGCGGCCATGGGCGTGAGCCCTGCGCTCGCCGCGGGGGCGTTGCGCGTGAGTTTCGGCTGGAATTCGGGCGCCGAGGACGCATCGCGCTTCCTCGGTGCCTTCGAACGGGTGATTCACACCCTATATAAGCGGCGAGGGGTAGCGGCCTGAGCCGCGTAGAACCCAAGCCATCCGTGAGACAGCCCCGGTCCTTGAAACCGGTGATGCTTAGGAGACGCTGATGCCTGCTGTGCAGGAAACCATCGACCGGGTCCGTTCGATTGACCTGGACCAGTACAAGTACGGGTTCGAGACCGTGATCGAGATGGAGAAGTCCGAGAAGGGCCTCTCCGAGGACGTGGTCCGCTTCATCTCGGCCAAGAAGAACGAGCCCGAATGGATGCTGCAGTGGCGTCTCGACGCCTACAAGCGCTGGCTCACCATGAAGGAGCCGGAGTGGGCGCGCGTCTCCTATGACCGGGTCGACTACGACAACATCTACTACTACGCCGCGCCGAAGCGGAAGGGTCCCGAGTCGCTCGACGAGATCGACCCGGAGATCCTGAAGACCTACGAGAAGCTCGGTATCCCGCTGCGCGAGGTCGAGGTGCTGGAGGGCATCGCGCCGGAGCGCCGCGTCGCGGTCGACGCCGTGTTCGACTCGGTCTCGGTCGCCACGACCTTCAAGAAGGAGCTCGAGAAGGCCGGCGTGATCTTCATGCCGATCTCCGAGGCGATCCGCGAGTACCCGGATCTGGTGCGGAAGTACCTCGGCTCGGTCGTGCCGGTGACGGACAACTTCTTCGCCACCCTGAACTCGGCCGTCTTCTCGGACGGCTCGTTCGTCTACATCCCGCCGGGCGTGCGCTGCCCGATGGAGCTGTCGACCTACTTCCGCATCAACGAGCGCGATACCGGCCAGTTCGAGCGCACGCTGATCATCGCCGACAAGGGCAGCTACGTCTCCTATCTCGAGGGCTGCACCGCCCCGAAGCGCGACGACAATCAGCTCCACGCCGCCGTGGTCGAGCTCGTGGCGCTCGATGATGCCGAGATCAAGTACTCGACCGTCCAGAACTGGTACCCGGGCGACAACGAGGGCAAGGGCGGCATCTACAACTTCGTGACGAAGCGCGGCGATTGCCGCGGCGCCCGCTCGAAGATCTCGTGGACGCAGGTTGAGACCGGTTCGGCCATCACCTGGAAGTACCCGTCCTGCATCCTGCGCGGCGACGAGTCCCGCGGCGAGTTCTACTCGATCGCGGTGTCGAACGGCATGCAGCAGGTCGATTCCGGCACCAAGATGATCCATCTGGGCAAGAACACGACCAGCCGGATCATCTCGAAGGGCATCTCGGCCGGGCGCTCGCAGAACACCTACCGGGGCCTCGTCTCGGCCCACAAGAAGGCCAAGGGCGCGCGCAACTTCACGAATTGCGACTCGCTCCTGATCGGCGACCAGTGCGGCGCGCACACCGTGCCCTACATCGAGTCGAAGAACGCCTCCGCGGTCTTCGAGCACGAGGCCACCACCTCCAAGATCTCCGAGGAGCAGAAGTTCTACTGCCAGCAGCGCGGCCTCTCCGAGGAGGAGGCGACCGCGCTCATCGTCAACGGCTTCGTCCGCGACGTGCTGCAGCAGCTGCCCATGGAGTTCGCGGTCGAGGCCCAGAAGCTGATCTCGATCAGCCTGGAAGGCTCGGTGGGCTGATCGCCTGAACGATCCTTACGACGAAGGCGTGCTGCGGGCGGCCCATCGGCACGGCGCGCGGCACGCCGACGAGGTGAGAAGCGGCACCGCGTGCGGCTGCTTCTACTGCCTGGAGATCTTCGCGCCGGACGAGATCGAGGAGTGGATCGCCCCTGAAGGCACCGCCCTCTGCCCCCGGTGCGGCATCGATGCGGTGATCGGCGACCTCTCCGGCTTTCCGGTGGCGCGCCGGGCCTTCCTGCAGGCGATGCATCGGCTATAGTTTTGAAGGACTTGGACTAGAATGCTTGAGATCAAGAACCTCGTCGTGCAGATCGAGGACAACCGCATCCTGAACGGCCTGAACCTCACCGTGAAGGACGGCGAGGTCGCCGCCATCATGGGCCCGAACGGCTCGGGCAAGTCGACGCTCTCCTACGTCATCGCCGGCAAGGAGGATTACGAGGTCCTCGACGGCGAGATCCTGCTCGACGGCCACAACCTGCTCGAGATGGAGCCCGACGAGCGCGCCGCCGCCGGCGTGTTCCTGGCCTTCCAGTACCCGCTGGAGATCCCGGGTGTCGGCACGATGACCTTCCTGAAGGCCTGCCTCAACGCGCAGCGCCGAGCCCGGGGCGAGGGCGAGATCTCGACCCCCGACTTCATCCGCGCGGTCAACGCCGCCGCCGACCGGCTCGAGATCAACAAGGAGATGCTCAAGCGCGCGCTCAACGTCGGCTTTTCCGGCGGCGAGAAGAAGCGCATGGAGATCCTCCAGATGGCGCTGCTCTCTCCGAAGTTCTGCGTCCTCGACGAGACCGATTCGGGCCTCGACATCGACGCGCTGCGCATCGTCTCGGAGGGCGTGAACGCGCTGCGCGCCGAGGGCCGCTCCTTCCTCGTCATCACGCACTACCAGCGGCTCCTCAACCACATCGTGCCCGACACCGTGCACGTCATGTCGAAGGGCCAGATCGTGAAGACCGGCGGCAAGGAGCTGGCGCTGGAGCTCGAGGCCTCCGGCTACGCCGAGTACCGCACGAGCGAGGCCGCCTGAACCATGGCCGAGATCGCAAACCTCCGCTCCCCCGCCGAGGCCGGCCTCTCGAAGCTGTTCGAGTCGGCCCGCCGGAGCTTCGCCGCCGAAGAGGCAATCAGCCGCGAGGAAGCCTTCCGCTTCTTCGAGGCGACCGGCCTGCCGAGCCGCCGGGTCGAGGCCTTCAAGTACACGGACCTGCGCGCTGCGATCGCCGAGGCCGCGCCGCCTGCCGAGGCGCCGTCCCTCGACGCCGCCAAAGCGGCGGTCGGCGTAGCCCGGGGCTTTGCCGGCATCGAGGCCGCGCGCCTCACCTTCGTCAACGGCCATCTCGTGCGCGAGCTGTCCGACCTCGACCGGATCCCCGAGGGCGTCACGGTCGTGCCGATGGGCGAGGCCCTGGCCAAGGGCGATGCGGCCCTGAAGCGGCTCGCCCCCGTCGAGCAGGCGCGCGAGAACCCGGTCTACCAGCTCAACACCGCCTTCCTGGCGGACGGCGCGCTGATCACGGTGGCGCCCGGCGTCAAGCCGCAGACGCCGGTGCACCTGCGCTTCGTCGGTACCGGCGAGACGCCGTTCTCGACCGCGACCCGCGTGCTGGTGCAGCTCGGTGCCGATGCCGAGTTCTCGCTGCTGGAGAGCCACGAGGGCCCGAACGGCGTCACCATCCAGCCGAACGACGCGCTCGACGTGGTCGTCGGTGAGCGGGCCGCTTTCCGGCACACCCGCCTCAACATCGAGGGCGATGCCACGATCGCGCTCTCGACGCTGTCGCTGAAGCTCGAGACCGAGGCGAGCGTCGAGACGGTGAATCTGGTCACCGGCGCGGTGCTGTCGCGTCACCAGATCTACGTGCACATCGCGGGCGACGACACCAACGTGGTCGTCAACGGTGCCGCCATGCTGCGCGCCGGCCAGCTCGCCGACTCGACGCTGCTGGCCGACCACGCGGCGGTGGGCGGCGTCGGCCGCGAGCAGTTCAAGACGGTGATCGACGGCGACGCCACCGGCGTGTTCCAGGGCAAGATCATCGTCCGGCAGGTCGCGCAGAAGACCGACGGCAAGATGAAGTCCGACTGTCTGCTCCTCACCGACGAGGGGCAGATGATGAACAAGCCTGAGCTCGAGATCTTCGCCGACGACGTCGCCTGCGGCCATGGGGCCACCTGCGGCGCGCCGGACGAGGATCTGCTCTTCTACCTGATGGCCCGCGGCCTGCCGCGTGCCGCCGCCCAGAGCCTGCTTGTGCAGGCCTTCGTCGGCGAGTCGGTTGAGGCGGTCACGCACGAGGGTGCCCGCGCAGCGCTGATCGGCGAGATCGAGGCTTGGCTGAAGGCGCGGGGCTGACGCGCTACACAAACCCTCCCCCCTTTGCGGGGGAGGGCGCCGAACGGAGTGAGGCGGGAGAGGGGACACCGCTTCAGCTACGAGCGGAGCAGATGTGCAGGCCAAAGCCTCGCCTGCGCCGTCGCTCCCCTCTCCCGACCCCTGCTGACCCAGGGGCCACCCTCCCCCGCAAAGGGGGGAGGGAGATTTGCGAGCGTGACCCGATGAACGCACCCGTCCTCACCCAAGGCTACGACATCGAGGCGATCCGCCGGGATTTCCCGATCCTCGCGCAGCAGGTCTACGGCAAACCGCTCGTCTATCTCGACAACGCGGCCTCCGCCCAGAAGCCGCGCCAGGTCATCGACGCGATGGTCTCCTGCATGGAGACCGGCTACGCCAACGTCCATCGCGGCCTGCACTACATGGCCAACGCCGCGACCGAGGGGTTCGAGGGCGCGCGCGAGACCACGCGCCAGTTCCTCAACGCGGCCTCCACCGACGAGATCATCTTCACCCGTAACGCCACGGAGGCCTACAACCTCGTGGCCTCGTCCATGGGCTGGGCCGGGCTGATCGGGGAGGGGGACGAGATCATCCTCTCGATCATGGAGCACCACTCCAACATCGTGCCCTGGCACTTCCTGCGCGAGCGCCGCGGCGCCGTGATCAAGTGGGCGCCGGTGGACGACCAGGGCAACTTCCTGGTCGAGGAGTACGAGAAGCTCTTCTCGGCGCGTACCAAGATGGTGGCGATCACCCACATGTCGAACGTGCTGGGCACCGTGACGCCCGCCGCCGAGATCGTGCGCATCGCCCATGCCCACGGCGTGCCGGTGCTGCTCGACGGAGCGCAGAGCGCTGTGCACCAGCCGGTGGACGTGCGCGCGCTCGATTGCGACTTCTTCGTCTTCACCGGCCACAAGGTCTACGGCCCGACCGGGATCGGCGTGCTCTACGGCAAGAAGGAATGGCTGGAGCGCCTGCCGCCCTACCAGGGCGGCGGCGAGATGATCCGCACCGTCAGCCAGGACGCGATCACCTACAACGACCCACCGCACCGCTTCGAGGCCGGCACGCCGGCGATCGTCGAGGCGGTCGGCCTCGGCGCGGCGCTGGAATACATGATGGCGCTGGGGCGCGAGAACATCGCGGCGCACGAGGCCCGGCTCACCGCCTACGCGCAGGAGCGCCTCGGCGCGATGAATTCCGTCCGGCTGATCGGCACGGCGCGGGGCAAGGGCGGTGTCGTCGCCTTCGAGATGAAGGGCGCGCACGCCCACGACATCGCTACCGTGATCGACCGGCAGGGCGTGGCCGTGCGGGCCGGCACCCACTGCGCCATGCCGCTGCTCGAGCGGTTCGGCGTGACCTCGACCTGCCGGGCCTCGTTCGGCCTCTACAACACCACGGCCGAGATCGACGCGCTTGCGGAGGCGCTCGCGAAGGCCGAGATGCTGTTCGCCTGAGTTTCTTGATTCGGCCGGAACGCCCGTGGGGCGCGACCGGAGGAGGTTTCGATGAGTACCGATGCGACGATCACCGGCGGTGCCAACACCCCCAAGGTCGAGGGCGCCTCGGCGATCCCCCCGGCTGAGCTCGACCGGCTGACCGACGAGATCGTGGTCGCCCTGAAGAGCGTCTACGATCCCGAGATCCCGGCCGACATCTACGAGCTCGGCCTGATCTACCGGGTGGATATCGGCGATGACCGCGCCGTGGCGATCGACATGACCCTGACCGCGCCGGGCTGCCCGGTGGCCGGCGAGATGCCGGGTTGGGTCGAGAACGCGGTCTCGGCGGTGCCGGGCGTGCAATCCTGTACGGTCACCATGGTGTTCGACCCGCCGTGGGACCAGAGCCGGATGTCTGATGAGGCCCGTGTCGCTCTGGACATGTGGTAGCGTCCCGGCCTCGTCGGTCCAGGAACGGTGGACCCGTGCGCGGCGGATGCTTATCTGTCTGGCGTACCGAACACGCACCCGCCCGGGCCTTGAACCCGGAGGCAGGAGAGCGAGAACGATGTCAGGTTTCAAGGTGATGTCGCTGACCGATGCGGCGGCGACCCGGATCAAGGCCATCATGGCTGATGCCGACCGGCCCATCGCGGGTCTGCGGGTCGGCGTGAAGAACGGCGGCTGCGCCGGCATGTCCTACACGATGGAGTATGCCGAGGCGCGCAACCCCGGCGAGGACATGGTCGAGGACAAGGGCGTCAGCGTCTTCATCGATCCGAAGGCGGTGCTTTTCCTGCTCGGCACCGAGATGGATTTTCAGACGACGAAGCTCGCCTCGCAGTTCGTGTTCAACAACCCGAACCAGACGTCGGCCTGCGGATGCGGTGAGTCGGTCGCGATCACGCCCGCGAGCCCGGAGCGCCTTGGCGCTCCGGCTTGAGGCACCCGCTCAGGCGACGTGCTGGAGGGCGTCCGCGCCGACGGAATCGTCGATGGTCCGGTTGCGGCCCGCGCGCTTGGCCGCGAACATGCAGAGGTCGGCCCGTTCCAGGAGCGAGACAGGCGAATCGCCGGCCTTGTAGGCGGCGACACCGACCGAGACGGAGACCCGGCCGAGCGACTCGCCGGTCGAGCGCTTGACGAGGTCGCGGCCCATCACGTTCTGACGGACGGCTTCCGCGATCCCCCGCGCCTCTGTGCGATCGAGACCCGGCAGGACGATGCCGAATTCCTCGCCGCCGAAGCGGGAGAGCGTGGCGTGGTTGCCGGCCGATTCGCGCATCACGATCGCCACGAGGCGCAGGACCTGATCGCCCGTGAGATGGCCGTAGAGGTCGTTGAAGCGCTTGAAGAAGTCGATGTCGAGGACGATGAGGCTCATCGCCGTCCCGGTCTGGGTGGCGGCGTCGACGCAGGCGCGCAGCATCTCCTCGAAATGTTTGCGGTTCGACAGTCCGGTGAGCGGGTCGGTCAGGCTCTCGAGCCGGGTCGCCTCCAGCTTCTCGCGCAGCATTTCGATCTCGGCACGGCTCTCGCGCATCCGGGCCTCGAGGACGCGGTTGCTGGTGGCGACCTCGCGAGTCTTGGCGACGACGCTGCCCACGATCTCGCGCACGCGCTCACGGGTGACCGCGTTGTGCGTCAGGTCCTGGCTGATGCTCGACAGTGAGGCGTTGTAGGCAGCGGCCGAGTCGACGGAGAGATCGAGCATCTCCATCACGCCAGCGATCTCGCTCAGCATGGTCGCGCTGGTCTCGCCCGCCATGTGGGCGAGGCGGCCGCCTGCGAGGTGCTGCTCGAACAGCGTGTCCGTATCGGTCTCGGTGAGGGTCTGCTTCTGCGTGATCAGCCGCTTGATCGCGTCGTTCATCAGCGGATGCTCGCCCGCGACGTAGCTGTACCAGACCGTGTAGGCGCGCGGCGTGGCCGATGGCCCGTAATCGCGCATCAGCTCCTGCACCCTCTGCGCGAGGGCGAAGCTGTAATCGCGATCCGCGTGGCGCTCCTGGTTCATCCGAGTCCTGTCGCTGCCCGGGCTTGCGCCGCGTCGGCACCTGCCAGCCCAAAGGCACCGTAGAGACGATGGATGGATGGAGTGTTAAGGCCCGCGCGCCGAGAACTAACTTATGTCTAAGACTCGACGGTCGGAAGGTTGCACATCCAGCCGCGATCGAGGCGCGAATGCAGAACCGGCTTCAAGAGGACAGTCGAGCGCAGAAATATCGGCCGTCAAGCGGCCTGCGGCCTTCAAGCTGGTCTCACGACTCCCGCTTGACGGGTACCGGCCGCAGAAGGAAGGCCGGGACGTGTGAGCCGAGGCCGATCGGCGTGTCGCCGTCCGCTTCGGGCCGGCGAGGCGGGCGACGCTCGTCGCGCACGCGCTCCGGCGCGGCGGCGCGGGCGGCAGGCTCAGGCGCGCGCGGAGGGGTTTCGCCGCGCTCGCGCTGCGGCGTGGCCCGGCGACCTCCGCGCCCGTCGGCGCGTCCCTCGCCGCGCGTCTCCGCGCTCTTGCTGCGGCTCCGGCGCTCCGTGCCGGAGCGGGAGCCGCGATGGCGCGTGCGGGTCTCCTCAGCGCCTGCCTCGTCCTCTGTGACAGAATTGAGATCGCCGTCGAGCCAGGGGATCGGCTGACCGATCAAGGCCTCGATCGCCTGGAGCGAGCGGTCGTCGCCGCGGCCCACCAGCGTGAAGGCGGCGCCTGCGCGCCCGGCCCGGCCGGTGCGGCCGATCCGATGCACGTAATCCTCGGGATGGTGCGGAACGTCGAAGTTGAAGACGTGGCTCACAGCCGGGATGTCGAGGCCGCGGGCGGCGACGTCCGAGGCGACGAGGAGCGGCGTCTCGCCGTTGCGGAAGCCGTCGAGCGCGGCCATGCGGGCGCGCTGATCCATATCGCCGTGGAGCGCGGCAGCGCCGAAGCCGTGCTTGACCAGAGATTTCTGCAGAAGCGCCACGTCGCGCTTGCGGTTGCAGAAGATGATGCCGTTCTTCAGTTCCTCCGCCCCGCGGATCAGCCGGCGCAACCGGTCGCGCTTGGCGTGGCCCTCGGAGCCCGTGGCGACGAGGCGCTGCACGATGGTCTCGGCAGTCGAGGCAGGGCGGGCCACCTCGATGCGCTGCGGATTGTGCAGGAACACGTCGGCCAGACGCTCGATCTCCGGCGGCATGGTCGCCGAGAAGAACAGCGTCTGCCGCGTGAAGGGCACCATCTTCACGATGCGCTCGATGTCGGGGATGAAGCCCATGTCGAGCATGCGGTCGGCCTCGTCGATGACGAGGAGCTCGACGCCGGTCAGCAACAGCTTGCCGCGCTCGAAATGGTCCAGGAGCCGGCCCGGGGTCGCGATCAGAACGTCCGTGCCGCGGGTCAGCTTCGCGTCCTGGTCGGCGAAGGAGACGCCGCCGATGATCAGGGCAACGTTGAGCTTGTGGTTGGTGCCGTAACGCTCGAAATTCTCCTCGACCTGCGCGGCGAGTTCGCGCGTCGGTTCGAGGATGAGCGTACGGGGCATCCGGGCGCGGGCGCGTCCGGTCTCGAGCAGGGTGAGCATCGGCAGGGTGAAGGCCGCGGTCTTGCCGGTCCCGGTCTGGGCGATGCCGAGCACGTCGCGGCGGGCAAGCACGTGCGGAATGGCCTGGGCCTGGATCGGGGTCGGTTCGGTATAGCCGGCGGCCGAGACGGCCTGCAGGACCTTGTCGCTCAATCCGAGGTCGGAGAAGGGCATCAGATATGTGAACCGTTGCGCGCGGGATCGGACCAGCCGGCGCGGAGGGGTCGGTCGCGGCAACGGCTAGCGGGTCGGCACCGGCCTGAAGTGAAGCACTGTCAGCTGACTCGTCGGGAACCTGGTCGGGAACCCACCTTGCACGCGAGTGTGTCGGACACTTAGGACGTTGCTGCGTCTTGTCAATCTAGCGCCCGCGTGACGGCTCTGTTTTCCGTAGGGAATTCGCCCTGCGTCCCATTCGGCCACGCGGATCCGCGGCTCCCAACCGAGGGCTGCCCTATCGGACGCGTTCGGCTGCCGGCCGCTGGGTTGGACCAGAATTAGAAGTAAAACGCCGGTCTCCGGATATTCTGCCGGTCGTGAACGCGGCTGCGAGTGTCGCCAGCAGGTCTGCCGCGTTTCCGCCATCATTGAGCCGACGCGTGATCGCAGAGTAATCAGCTTCCCGCTTGCTATATCCTCGGTGTGCGCCGGAACACATCGGCTCCAGCTCTCGGCTGCGGGCAGCGTAAACTTCACCTTTCGTTGAGAGCTTGGGTTTTATCTGGCCGAGCTTGTTGCAGGAAAGCGACAGACCCCTCGGCCAACAGGACCTACAAGCGGCCCGGCTTTGCCACACAGGACCCAGGACCCAATGAAAAAGCTTCTCCTCGCTTCGACCGTGCTCGCCGGCCTGACCGCTGCCGCTTCGGCCGCCGACCTTCCGCGTCGCGCTGCCCCGCCGCCGGTCTTCACCCCGGTTCCGGTCTTCACCTGGACGGGCTTCTACGCCGGTTTCAACGCGGGCTACGGCTTCGGCACCGGTGACGACCGTCAGGCGCCGACCGTGGTGGTGGTCAACGGCGCCAGCGGCCTCGTCGCCCCCGGCACCTCGGCCGCTCTGGGCTTCAGCAACAACCGCTCGAACACCGACGGCTTCGTCGGCGGTGGCCAGATCGGCTACAACTGGCAGCTGACCCCCGGCTCGGGCGTGGTGTTCGGTGTCGAGGCCGACGCCCAGTACGTCGATTTCGGCCGTGAGCGGAACCGCTTCGCCCAGGCCGGCGCCGGCCTGCTGCCGGGCGTGGGCGTGTTCAACCCGAACGGCCTGTCGAGCCTCGACTACTTCGGCACCGTGCGCGGTCGCCTCGGCTACGCCTTCGACCGCACCCTCGTGTACGCCACCGGCGGCTTCGCCTACGGCTCGGGCGGCGGCCGCGAGTTCGGCCTGCCGAACTCCTCGCGTGACGAGTTCCAGACCGGCTACGCGGTCGGCGGCGGTATCGAGTACGCCCTGCCCACCGACTCGTTCCTGAACTTCTTCCGCTCCTCGGCCGTGACGCTGAAGGTGGAAGGTCTCTACGTGAACCTCGACCAGGGCAACCGCAACAACGGCTTCTTCGCCACCACCCCGGCCGGCGCCCCCGTCAGCGTCACCTCCCCGGGCGTCGCCCTCGTCTCCGGCGTCACCAACAGCCGCCGCGACACCGAGTTCGCCGTCGTCCGCGCCGGCCTGAACTACAAGTTCGGCTCGTACTAAGATCGACCAACCGGGTCGCGCCAGCGACCCGGTCCGGTCATCGCGGAAGCCCGGCCTCACGGCCGGGCTTTCTGCGTTTCGGGGCCGCCACTCATGGGACCCGACCCGAGACGCGGTCGCCCGCCTGCCGGTCTGCGGAGAGGTGAAGGCCGCCCCAAAAAGAAAGCCCGGCCGTTCGGCCGGGCTTTGTCGCCTCGGAGCACCGCGGCCGGGCGTCAGATGTCGAGATCCGCCCCTTCGGCGAAGGCCGCCCGCTCGGTGATGAAGGCGAAGCGGGCCTCGGGCTTGTTGCCCATCAGCCGGTCCACGGTGTCGCCGGTCGATTCCCGCGCCTCGTCGAGCACCGCGACCCGGAGCAGCGTGCGCTTCTTCGGATCCATGGTGGTCTCCTTTAACTGGCCCGGCATCATCTCGCCCAAGCCCTTGAAGCGGCCGATCTCGACCTTGCCGTTCTTGAACTGCGTCTTGATCAGCTGGTCCTTGTGCGCGTCGTCGCGCGCATAGGCGATCTTCGTGCCCTGCTGCAGCCGGTAGAGCGGCGGGATCGCGAGGTAGAGGTGCCCGCGGTCGATGAGCTTCGGCATCTGCCGGTAGAAGAAGGTGATCAGTAGCGAGGCGATATGGGCGCCGTCCACGTCGGCGTCCGTCATGATGATCACCTTGTCGTAGCGCAGGTCCGCCTCGCGGAAGTTCGCGCCCGTGCCGCAGCCGAGCGCCAGTGTCAGGTCCGAGATCAGCTGATTGGCACCGAGCTTGTCCCGGCTCGCCGAGGCCACGTTCAGGATCTTGCCGCGCAACGGCAGGATCGCCTGGGTCGCGCGGTCGCGCGCCTGCTTGGCCGAGCCGCCGGCCGAGTCGCCCTCGACGATGAAGATCTCCGAGCCCGCGGTGCCGGCCGCCGAACAGTCGGCGAGCTTGCCGGGCAGCCTGAGCTTGCGCGTCGCGGATTTCCGCGCGACCTCCTTCTCCTGGCGCCGGCGCAGACGCTCCTCCGCCCGGTCGATCACCCAGTCGAGCAGCTTGTTGGCCTGGGCGGGCGAGCCGGCGAGCCAGTGGTCGAAGGCGTCCCGGATCGCCGTCTCGACGATGCGCGAGGCCTCCACCGTGGCGAGCTTGTCCTTGGTCTGGCCCTGGAACTCCGGTTCGCGGATGAAGACCGAGAGCATGGAGGCGCAGGTCGCCATCACGTCGTCGGTGGTGACGGCCGTCATGCGCTTCGCTTGGTTCACGCGCTCGGCGTGCTCGCGCAGGCCCCGGAGCAGCGCGACGCGCAGACCCGATTCGTGGGTGCCGCCCTCGGGCGTCGGGATCGTGTTGCAGTAGGAGTGGGAGACGCCGTCGTCCGCGACCGTCCAGGCGACGGCCCATTCGAGCGAGCCGTGCGAGCCCGGCTTCGTCACCTTGCCGGAGAAGATCGCGTCGGTGACGAGCTCCTTGCCGTCGATGTCGCGGGCCAGATAATCGCGCAGACCGCCGGGGAAGCGGTGCACGGCTTCCGGCGGCACGTCCGCCAGCCCCTCCAGCAGGGCGGGGGCGCAGCGCCAGCGGATCTCGACGCCGCCGAACAGGTAGGCCTTCGAGCGTGCCATCTTGAACAGGCGGCGCGGGTCGAATTTCAGCGAGCCGAAGATCTGCGCGTCCGGGTGGAAGCGCACCCGCGTGCCGCGCCGGTTCTGCACCCGGCCGACCGGCTCCAGGGCGCCCAGGGCCAAGCCGCGCGAGAAGCTCTGGCGGTAGAGGGTCTGGTTGCGCGCGACCTCGACCTCCAGCAGGTCGGAGAGGGCGTTCACCACCGAGATGCCGACGCCGTGCAGGCCGCCGGAGGTCTCATAGACCTTCGAGTCGAACTTGCCGCCCGCGTGCAGCGTGGTCATGATGACCTCGAGCGCGGATTTGCCCGGGAATTTCGGGTGCGGGTCGACAGGGATGCCGCGGCCGTTGTCGGTGACGACGAGCGCCCCGCTCTCCTCCAACTCTACCTCGATGAAGCTCGCGTGGCCCGCCACCGCCTCGTCCATCGAGTTGTCGATGACCTCGGCGAAGAGGTGGTGCAGCGCCCGCTCGTCGGTGCCGCCGATATACATGCCGGGCCGGCGCCGGACCGGCTCCAGCCCCTCCAGCACCTCGATCGCCGAGGCGTCGTAGCCGCCCTCGGTCGCCTGGACGGCGGCGAGCGGCGGCACGGTGGCCGAGCCCTCCAGCTTGCGCCGCTCGGCCGGGCCGGGAAGGGGCGGCTTGCCGCCCGCGAAGAGGTCGCGCGCGGGGTCGCTCACGCGACCGCTCCGCGCGGGTGGGTTCGCGACTCGCGCCGCGGAGGAACGGGACCGTGCAGCATTCGCCTTCATCCTCTGACTGTACCGGAACAAACCGGAAACAGAAAGGGGCCATCGCACCGCAGGAGGCGGGGTTGGACCCCGTTTCCTGCGGTGCACACCACCCCATGACATGGGATGGGGTTGGTTAAGAAGGCCTGATCGCGGCGGGGCGGGGGCGCGAGTGGGTCAGGTCCCGACGCGGCCGCCCCCGCGCCGCGTGATCGCCACGACCGAGGGGCGCGGCGGCAGGTTCGGGTCGAAGTCCGGCCAGCGGGTCGCCGGTTTCTCGAAGGTGGCCGGCTCCGCCTTCGGATCCTCCTCGTCGGCTTCACCCGGGTGCTGCACGGCGACGAAGAAGGTGGTGTCGTCGGGCGTGAAGTAGGGCCCGCACATCTCTGCGCCGGCCGGGACCTGGAAGAAGTGCTTGCCCGTCCCACGGCCTGCACCCTCGGTCTCCATTGCCCAGATGCCGTCGGTGCGGCCGGTGCGGCCGGCGGAGTTGCCGTCCGTCGCCACCCAGAGCCGGCCCAGGCCGTCGACCGAGCAGTTGTCGGGCATGCCGAACCATCCGTCCTTCGTCGTCGCCGACGAGAAGGTGGCACCGACCGCGGCGATGTTCGGGTCGCCGCAGCGCACCAGAACCTCCCACCCGAATCCCGGCGCGGCGTAGTCCCGCCGGTCCGGGCTGATCTCGACGATGTGGCCGAAGCGGTTGTCCGGCCGCGGATTGGCGGCATCGACCTGATCGGTCTTCCGCTTCGCGTTGTTGGTCAGCATCACGTAGACCTTGCCCGTCTTCGGGTTGGCCTCGACGTCCTCGGGCCGGTCCATCTTGGTGGCGCCGAGAAGATCGGCGGCGCGCCGCGTCTCGACCAGCACGTCGGCCTGATCGCGGAACCCGTTCTCCGGGGTGAGCGGACCCTCTCCGAAGACGAGCGGCAGCCAGGTGCCGCGCCCGTCCGCGTCGAAGCGGGCGACCGACAGCGTGCCGCGGTCGAGGATGTCGCGGTTGGCGGCCTTGTCCTGCAGATCGACCTTCGCCTCGGTGACGAAGCGGTAGACGTAGTCGAAGCGCTCGTCGTCGCCCTGGAACACGACGTAGCGCCCGTCTCCCGCCAGGATGCCGGCTGCGCCCTCGTGCTTGAACCGGCCCATTGCGGTGCGCTTCTTCGGCACGGAGCTCGGATCGAACGGGTCGATCTCCACGACCCAGCCGAAGCGGTTCGGCTCGTTCGGCTCGGCCTCGAGATCGAAGCGGTCGTGGAATCTACCCCAGGCGTAGAGATTGCCCGGCATGCCGAGGCGCTTGTGGTTGCGCGCCTCCGGCGAGTCCCCGGCGAGCTTGCCGCCGAAGTAGTAGTTGATGTTCTCCTCGCAGGTGAGCCACGTGCCCCAGGGCGTGGTGCCGCCCGCGCAGTTGTTGATCATGCCGAGGACCTGTCGGCCCTCCGGGTCGGCCTTGGTGCGCAGGCGCTCCGAACCCGCGGCGGGGCCGGTGAGCGTCATGGGCGTCGTCGCGGTGATGCGGCGGGCGTAGCGCGAGTCCGGCACCACCTGCCAGCGGCCGTCGACGCGCTTCACCTCGAGCACCGAGCCGCCATGCGCAGCCATCTCGATACCGACGAGATCCCGCGACATACCCGCGAAACCCGCCTTGCCATCCTGTCGGCCGAGGCCGGGGAACATGAGTTCCTCGTTGGTGTACTCGTGGTTCACCACGAGCAGGCCGTGGCCGGCCGGATCCTGCGCGCCCGGCATCGGGAAGAAGCCGATGAAGTCGTTGTTGTAGCCGAACTGCTGCGCCTGCGCCTCCGGCGTCTGGTTGCGCGGGTCGAAGACCGGCGCGCCGGGTAGGACGGGGTCGCCCCAGCGGATCAGCACCTCGGCCTCGTGCCCCTCCGCAACGTGGTGACGCTCGTCGGAGCCTGCCGGTAGTTCCCGGAACGGGAAGGGAGAGGTTTGGCCCTGCGCCGCCGCGAGGGCGCGCGGCGCGACCACGGCGCTGATCGCCCCAACCGCGAGCGCCCCCCGGAGCAGGTCGCGCCGGTGGAAGCGAGCGGCCACCACCTCGCCGAGCGTCGGGTTGGGGCTCGCGTTCGAGCCGGCATCCTCGGCGGCCTCGGCAGCCTGCGAGCGGTTGAGGTTCGTCATCGGACACTGTCTCCGGATCGTCGCAGAGGCCCGCTATAGGGCGGACATGGCACTGCGATGACGCGGCCGACCGGAACCCGGAGCGGGCTGTGCGCGTTTTATCCGACAAAGCTTCGCCGTATCCGCACTGTGCGGACGGCAGGGGCGCGGGACGGGAGCCGGACGCCATGACGAAGACCGACGTCGATACGCGCCACGCGAGCCTTCAGCGCGCCGAGCGCGCGGCGGGCGAGGCCTTCGGTTGGCCGGAGACGCCCGTCGAGGCAGCGCGTCGCTTCCTGCTCTTCAACCCGACCACGATCGCCGCCGCAACGGCGGTGACGACAGTCGCGGCGACGCTGACCTACTTCGTCTGAGACCACGCGACCCGGACCCTCGCACACGGCGCGGTGATCGCCTATCTGCGTTCCCATGAGCGACGATGTGACAAGCGACTGGCTCGGCGATGAGCCCGGGCGTGCGGATCCGATGCGGGCGGTGCGGGCCCAGACGAAACCCGCCCTGCCGAAGCGCTTCTACAAAGAGGCGGGCTTCACCGAAGGGGAAGGCGGCTTCCGTCTTACCCTCGACGGGCGCCCGGCCAACACGCCGGGACGCAACCCGCTCAGCGTGCCGAGCCGCGACCTCGCGAGGGCGCTGGCGACTGAGTGGGGAGCGCAAGGCGCGTTCATCGACCCCGCCACCATGCCGGTCACGCGCATCGTCAACACGACGCTCGATGGCGTGGCGCCGCGGCGCGAGGCGGTGGCGGAGGATCTGGCGGCCTATGCGGGCACCGACCTCGTCGCCTACCGGGCTGACGCGCCCGAGCGCCTCGTGGCCGATCAGGCCCGCGCCTGGGATCCAGTGCTCGAATGGGCCCGCACGGCGCTCGGCGCCCGCCTGATTCTCAGCGAGGGCGTGATGCACGTGACGCAGCCCGAGGAGACCGTCGCGGCTCTGCGGCAGGCCGTGTTCGCGGTGGAGAATCCCTACCGGCTGGCTGCCCTTCACACGCTGACCACGCTGACCGGCTCGCTACTGATCGCGCTCGCGGTGCTGCATGGGCGCCTCACGCCCGAGGAGGGCTGGGCGGCCGCGCACGTGGACGAGACCTACCAGGCGGCGGTCTGGGGCCAGGACGCGGAGGCCGAGGAGCGCCTCGCCAAGCGCCAGGCCGAGTTCCACGCCGCCGCGACCGTGGCCGCGCTCGCCGGCTGACGGCGGGCGTCTCGGCCGAAAGGCCCGTTTTCGCCCGGAATTTCTCTGTGCTAAGGGGCAGCGACGGCCGACCGCCAAGCTCGCCGCGAGAGGGGCAGGCGGATCGAAGCCGACAACGCCAGCACCAGCCCCGAGGCGCACCCCATGAAGGACATTCTCGAGACGCTTGAGCAGCGGCGCGCTCAGGCCCGCCTCGGTGGTGGCGAGAAGCGCGTGGAGGCGCAGCACAAGCGCGGCAAGCTCACGGCGCGCGAGCGCATCGAACTCCTGCTCGACCATGGGTCGTTCGAGGAGTTCGACATGTTCGTGCAGCACCGCTCCACCGATTTCGGCATGGAGAACCAGAAGATTCCCGGCGACGGCGTCATCACCGGCTGGGGCACGGTGAATGGCCGCACGGTCTTCCTGTTCTCGAAGGACTTCACGGTGTTCGGCGGCTCGCTCTCCGAGACGCACGCGGCCAAGATCGTGAAGGTGCAGGACATGGCGCTGAAGATGCGCGCTCCGATCATCGGCATCTTCGATGCCGGCGGCGCGCGCATCCAGGAGGGGGTGGCGGCGCTCGGCGGCTACGGCGAGGTCTTCCGCCGCAACGTCGCGGCCTCGGGCGTGATCCCGCAGATCTCCGTGATCATGGGCCCCTGCGCGGGCGGCGACGTCTACTCGCCGGCCATGACCGACTTCATCTTCATGGTGCGCGACACGAGCTACATGTTCGTGACCGGGCCGGACGTGGTGAAGACCGTGACCAACGAGGTCGTGACTGCCGAGGAACTCGGCGGCGCCAAGGTTCACACCACCAAGTCCTCGATCGCGGACGGCTCGTTCGAGAACGACGTCGAGGCCATTCTGCAGATCCGTCGGCTCCTCGACTTCCTGCCCGCCAACAACATCGACGGCGTGCCGGAGATCGAGAGCTTCGACGATCCGCTGCGCCTCGACAAATCCCTCGACACGCTGATCCCCGACAACCCGAACAAGCCCTACGACATGGGCGAGCTGATCCGGCGCGTCGTGGACGAGGGCGATTTCTTCGAGATCCAGGCGGCGTATGCCCGCAACATCATCACGGGCTTCGGGCGCATCGAGGGCCGCACGGTCGGCTTCGTGGCCAACCAGCCGCTGGTGCTGGCGGGCGTGCTCGACTCGGACGCCTCGCGCAAGGCCGCACGGTTTGTGCGCTACTGCGACGCTTTCTCGATCCCGATCGTCACCTTCGTGGACGTGCCGGGCTTCCTGCCGGGCACCGCACAGGAGTACGGCGGCCTGATCAAGCACGGCGCCAAGCTGCTCTTCGCCTACAGCCAGGCGACGGTGCCGCTCGTGACGGTGATCACACGCAAGGCCTTCGGCGGCGCCTACGACGTCATGGCCTCGAAGCATGTCGGCGCCGACGTGAACTACGCCTGGCCCACCGCCCAGATCGCCGTGATGGGCGCCAAGGGTGCGGTCGAGATCATCTTCCGGGCGGAGATCGGCGACGAGGCCAAGATCGCCGAGCGCACGAAGGAGTACGAGGACCGCTTCCTCTCGCCCTTCGTGGCGGCCGAGCGCGGCTACATCGACGAGGTGATCATGCCGCACTCCACCCGCAAGCGGATCGCCCGGGCGCTCAGCATGCTGCGCACCAAGGAGATGGAGCAGCCCTGGAAGAAGCACGACAACATCCCGCTCTGAGGGTGCCGCGCCGGAGCTAATTACTCCGGCGCGAAGATCGTGATGTTGGAGTTCAGCTGGTAGGCCGCCGTGGGCTTCGTATTGACGAAGCGCAGACGGATCGGGCTCTCGCCGAGGATCGCGCCGAAGCTTGGGCTGACCGGCACGGGCAGGCAGGTCTCCAGAGCCCTGGCGGCGGCCTCCTCGTAGAGGCGCTGCGTCTCCTTGTCGCCGGTGAGGCGGCGGGCAGTGACGAGCGGCTTGCCGCGCAATGCGCCCGCCTTGTCGAGGCCGAACCGGAAGGCGATGAGCGAACCTTCGCTGCCGGCTGGCGCCTGCCAGCAACCGGTGAGTCGTGCCCGGAACGTCGCCCAGTCGTTGACCGCGCCCTCCTGCGCGAGGGCCGGAGCCGCGGAGACGATCGCGCCGGCCAGGACGCCAGCGAGCGCGCCGATCAACTCCGGTCGCTGCTCTCGATGACGGCGCATAGGGTGAGGTCTCCGGTGTCCTTGTGCGTCACGGAGCAGGTGACCGCCGCGCCTCCAGCCTCCACCTTGCTGTGGCGCAGCCGGCCCGCTGCCTCCTGGGCCCGGTGCGCGGCCGCCGCGACCGTGCCCGCCTCGATGCCGGTCACCGCGTGACCCGCCTGCCCGAACAGCGTGTAGAAGGCCTCCGGCGGGTTCGCGCCACGGAACTGCGCCCCGACCGAGGATGGGTGGGGCGCCGCGCACGAGAGCGTCAGGCTGGTCTCGGCATCGGCGGTGAAGCGGGCGTAGTCGCTGCTGCGATCATCGAGCCGCGCCCCGGTCTCAGCGGCGACGCGATCGATCAGGTTGCCGCACTCGTCGGCGCAGGCCGGATCGGCGACGCTGAGGGCAAGAGCGAGGACGAGCGCACGCATAAGGCGCAAGATAGCGCGCCGGTTCTGCAGGGCGAGCGTCCGGTCAGTCGTTCGCTGCGGCCTCGGCGGCCGGCGCCGCGTCCCGTCCGAGATCGAGCCAGACGATCTCCGGCGGCACGCCGATCCGCACCGGCACCCGGCTGACGCCGAAGCCCCCCGACACGATGATGTGCCGGCCCTTCGACACCACGTGACCGTAGGAAAGATCGAGGCCCGCGACGCGCCGGATCGCGGGCGAGTGACCGAGCAGTCGGATCTGGCCGCCATGGGTGTGCCCGGAGAGGGTGAGGGAGAACCGGTCCGGCACGTCGGGGAAGATGTCGGGCTCGTGCGCCATCAGGATCGCGGGAGCGTCGTCGGTGATCTTGGCCAGCGTCGCGGGCAGGTCGTCGCGCCATGCCACGACGTTGCCGGCCCGGTCCAGGAAGGATTGCTGGTCGCCGAGCCCGGCAAGCCAGAAGGGCCGTCCCTTGTGAACGAGGCGCACCGCGTCGTTCTCCAGCACCGGGATGCCGCGCGCCTCGAGAGCCCGCTGCGCCTCTGGCGGCCCGGACCGGCGCATCTGCGCCTCTTGGTCGTCCCACCAGTCATGGTTGCCCAGCACCGCGTGGATGCCGAGCGGCGCGCGCAGGCGCTCCACCGTGCGGGCGAAGGCATCGAGCGGCACCCGCCGCCACGCGATCCGCCCGGAGGCCGGATAGTCGCCGAGCAGTAGCACGAGATCGGGCTTCAGCGCGTTCGTGGCGTCGACGATCTCGGCCACGCGGTCGAGGGGCATGAAGGGCTCGCAGACGTGGAAATCCGCGAGCACCGCCACCTTGAGGTGCAGACCCGGCGTCCAGCCAGGCAGCACCGGCGCGTAGCGGGTCACCACGAGGCCGTGCATCGCCTCGACACCTACGCCGTAGGCCGCCGTACCGGTGAGCCCGACGGCCGAGGCGTAGCCGAGGCCGGTCAGAACCTGGCGCCGGGTCGGGAGGATCAGCATCGGAGGTTCATCGCGGCCGAAGGTAGCGGCCTCGATGGCCCCGGGCGCGCAGAATGCGCGCGCAGTATGGCCGAATTGGCCCGCGCCGGGGGCGCCTCAGGCTGCCCGTCGGGCCTCGCTCAGGCGATCCGCTCAGGTTCGCCCAAGCGAGGAACTTCGGCTCGCTCAGGCGAGGGGCTCGTCCTCGTGGACGAGGCTGAGGATGCCCTGCCGCCCGGTTGCCGGTACGGTGGGCCGGGCTTCCCGCTTCTTGGGGCGAGCTGCGGCGGCGAGCGCCGGCAGCGCGAGGGGGCGGAAACCGTAGAGCGACTCGCCCTGGTCCATCTGGCGACGCTCGCTCTCGGAGGCGCTGACCTGGGTCTCGCTGGGGGCGTACATGGGAGGGGTTCCTGTGCGACGGGGCCGGTGCTCGGCCGCCTCGCCCGTCGCCGCCGGGTTCGGCGGCCTCGGGGCTTCCTCGGGGCGCCCGCCGGGTTGGGCGGACGAACCGATACAAGGCCAATCGAGCTGAACGCTTGCTTAAGGCTCGCCCGGTGCGACGTGATACTGACTTTCGGCACTACCTCCGGCGACGCGGGCGTTGCACGAAGGACTCAGGCAGGCCCCGAGGCACGCTCAGGCCGCGCCGAGGCCCTCGGCCCGGATCCAGTCCCGGGTGCGGTCGAGGGCCCGGGTCAGGCGGTCGAACAGGACGTCGATCTCGTCCGGGGTGATGATCAGCGGCGGGCAGACCGCGATCCGGTCGCCCGTGAGGAAGCGCACGATCAGCCCCTCGTCCTGCGCGAAGGCGACGCAGCGGGCGGCTACGCCCGCCTTCGGGTCGTACTGCGCCCTGCTGCGCTTGTGGGCGACGATCTCCAGCCCGCCGATCAGCCCGATGCCTCGGGCCTCGCCGACGATGTCGTGCTCCGCGAGGCCCGCGAGTCGGGCCTGGAAGTGCGGCGCCTTCTCAGCCGCGCCCTCCACGATCCGGTCGCGCCGGTATATCTCGATCGCCTTCAGCGCCACCGCGCAGGCGACCGGATGGCCCGAATAGGTCGTGCCGTGCCCGAAGGTGCCGAGCTTCGCGCTCTGGTCCACCATCGCCGCGTAGAGCGGCTCGTCCACGGTGATCCCGCCCAGCGGCACGTAGCCCGAGGTCACGGCCTTGGCGAAGGAGAGCGTCTGGGGCGCCATCCCGAGCGCCTCCGAGCCGAACCACGTGCCGAGCCGCCCGAAGCCGCAGATCACCTCGTCGGCGATGAAGCGCACGTCGTAGCGGGCGAGCACAGCCTGGATCGCCGGGAAGTAGCCCCGCGGCGGCACGATGGCGCCGCCCGCGCCCATCACGGGCTCGGCGATGAAGGCCGCGACTGTTTCGGGATCCTCGCGCAGGATCAGCTCTTCCAACTCGGCGGCCAGGCGCGTGGAGAAGGCTTCCTCGCTCTCGCCGGGTTCCGCGAAGCGGTAATGGTGCGGGCAGGCCGTGTGGAGGAAACCCGGCAGGGGCAGGTCCCAATCGGCGTGGTTGGCCTGAAGCCCGGTGAGCGAGGCGGTCGCGACCGTGACGCCGTGATAGCCGCGCTGCCGGCCGATGATCTTCTTTTTCCGCGGGCGGCCGAGGGCGTTGTTGTAGTACCACGCCAGCTTGACCTGGGTGTCGTTCGCCTCCGAGCCCGAGGAGGTGAAGAACACCTTCGAGGTCGGGATCGGCATCAACTCCTTCAGCACCTCGGCCAGCTCGATCGCCGGATCGTGGCTGCGGCCGGAGAACAGGTGCGTGAAGGGCAGGCGGCTCATCTGGGCGCTGGCCGCGTCGACGAGTTCCGCGTTCGAGTAGCCGAGGGCCGTGCACCAGAGCCCGGCCATACCCTCGATGTAGGGGCGGCCCTCCGTGTCGTAGACGTAGACGCCCGCGCCGCGCTCCAGCACCAGCGGCCCCTTCGCGCGGTGCGCGTCGAGGTTGGTGTAGGGGTGGATCAAGGTCTCGACGTCGCGGGTCGCGAGGTTCGACAGCATGGCGGTCCGTCTCGGGCGTTTTGTCGGGTGGCGTGGCGCCGCCACACTACCGGCCCGATGCGAAGGCAGTAACCCCATGAGAGACCGGGCGGATCGCGGCCCGGCGCATGGATCGCGAGAATGCTCGACCCGGCCCAGATCGTCGCCGCCCCGGCGCCCGGCCGCGCCTGCGGCGCCTGCACCCTCTGCTGCAAGGTCTACGACGTGCCGGCGGTCGAAAGCCTCGCCGGGCAATGGTGCCGGCACACGCGGGCGGGCCAGGGCTGCAGGATCCACGCGACCCGGCCGGACCATTGCCGCAACTTCCACTGCCTCTGGATGACGGAGAGCTGGCTCGGGCCCGAGTGGAAACCGGATCGCGCCAAGATGGTGCTCGGCCTCGATCCCGTCACCCGCAACATGAACGTGCAGGTCGATCCGGGGCAGGCCAACGCGTGGCGGCGCGAGCCCTATTACGGCCAGCTCAAGCGCTGGGCCGCGGCTTCGATCCCGAAGGGGCGGACCGTGCTGGTCCACGTGAACAAGAGCACCACCGTGGTGCTGCCCGACCGCGACGTGGCGCTCGGCGTGCTCGGCCCCGAGGATCGCATCGTCTCGCGGCCCCGGATGACGCCGCAGGGCCCGACCCTCGACATCGAGACCGTGCGGGCGGCCTAGAGCCGTTTCCCGTCCGCCGTGCAACGGGACGGTCGCCCACACGCCTTGCTCTGACATCCGCTCGGGTGCCGAATTCGCATCCTCTTCGGACGAGGGCACCCAGATTAAGGAGCTCGGACTCAAGCTCGGCCGGATCGATCCGGTCTTTGCCTCGGATCCGTGCGGATCGTGATGAACTCCGGCTCCGGAGGCGCTTCTCCCACTCCGAGGCGCCACAGGCCGCCATCATCGCGGAAGCCGCAGCGCGACCAGAGATCTCGGCATAGCAGGTTGAGCTTCGTCTCAACGAGTGCGGCCGAGATTTCCCTCGCTCCGGCCGCGCGCAGGAGTGTCGTGAGCCGGCTCAGAGCCGCGAGTTCCACGTCGAGTCCGTTCACCCGGCAACTCATTACCATCTGCAGTATTTCCGCGCCGTCGACGAGGCTGACGCCCACCAGCCCGTAGTTGGTGAACCTGTCGCGGACATCGAACGCGAATGCGCGCATCCCCGCCTCCAGGCGCGTCCGCATGGCTTCTGCGGTCCAGCGCACGCCCGTTGTGTTGAATTGGTTCGTCTTGTTGAGGAGTTCGAAGGCGCGATCCCAGCGCGGATCGCCTCGGTAGACCTCGTATAGCTCGACTTCCAAAGACAGCGTGGTCAGGAACTCGGCTCGGCTCAGCCGCTTGCGTTGGCCCTCGCGCTCGAATTGCGCCCGCATCATCTCGGTTCGTGAGCCTGACTCCGTCGTGATCACGTCGACCTGTGTCTCGGCTGACCAGAGCAGGATACGGCGGAAGTACCATGGATGCCGGCCAAGAATCCGCATCTCCGGATAGGCCTGCTGCATTGCGGAGCGCTCCACCGGATTGTCGTCCAAGAACACGACGCTGCTCGGCAGAACGTTCACGACGTTCAGGATCTCGGTCATATTCTCCGGTTTCGATCGCCAGTTTATGCGGATGGCGGCGAAATCATTCAACGTTATGCGATTGTCGGTGATCGACGGCCAGATCTCACGGATGTGGCTCTCATCGTTCTTGCTGATGATCGCCAGCATGATGCCGCGCTTCTTCAGGTACATCAGCGCCTCGACGACGCCGGTCGGCCATCCTTCGTACATATGAATACCGACGTCGGCGATGTCGCCGCTCACACCCCGCCAGAGCGTGTCGTCGAGATCGATCACGACGAGCTTGACCGCGTCGACCTTCGTCAAAGTTCGGTGCAAGCTGACCATCTCAGCCCAGAGCGCACTGATGAATTCCCGCTGAGACATGAAATCGAAATGGGCAGAGAGCGGTCCCATCGGTTCGATCCGTTCGTCGATCGGCAGTTCCCACTGGTTGGAGCCGTGACTCGTCAGCAAGTACCCGTCGTCTTGCATGCGCCGACGGCCATAGGATGCTGCAATGCGATCCATGTCTAAGATGTAGGCATTCGAGAAGCGCCGGACACTCCGTTCTAGGTAACGATTGGTCTCCTCAATGAAGAATGCAACGTTGCGTAGATCATAGCGCGGCAGAAGATTTCCGATCGCGCCGTGCTGAGGGGTAAAGAAATTCGCTACGAAGGCCGGGATACCGTAGCGACGGTTCCAGTGCAGCAGGTTCTCGACCGCGCGATCGATCCGTTCGCAGCATTCCTCCAGCGCTTTGCGGTGTCCGGCGAGGTCGTCGTAGCCGAGTTTCCAGAGCGCATCGTCCGGCAGCACGGCTCGGAGCGTGAGCACGACGGCCATGAAATCGTACTCGGACGGCGGATGCGGCATCTCCTTCGGCGGCGGCGCCCAACCTGCCGAATTGTAGAAATCCGGCTCATGCTCGGCGTCGAGATCGGGGCAGTCCAGCCAAGCGGCAGCACTGCAAGTCCCGATGACCATCGTTCGGCGGAGGCGCGTCCGCGTCCGTCTCAGATCGGTTGGTGTGAGATAGCCGAGGCCGATATGAGAGGGGCGGACCTCTGCGAGGCCCCACGGATCTTCAGCGTATACCTGCTCCTGTGCGCCGGTGTCCGGACTCTCCAGGGCCGGCAATGCCTCTGCCTCCCCCGGGGGGGAGGTTTCAGCGGGCGGAGCGGACTCGGCGGGGGAGGCGGGAATTTCGGGGGCGGATGCTTCGACCACCGGTCCCGTAAGGCGACCCTCGGCATGGCCGAAATAGGCGTAATGCTCACGCGCCCCGGATATGTGGCCGGCCGCGATCGCTGCGGCGACATCCGGATAGGTCTCAAGGTACCACGTTTCGGCGAAATCCATCGGCTCGATGCGCCGATCCGAGCTGAGAGCCTCCGTTCCTGAGGCCTCACGCCCGAGCAATAGGTTGCGCAGACACCGTGCGCACTGGCGCAAATGCGTTCTCCAGCTCCCGCCCTCAGAGGGCGGCAATTGTAGTCCAACAGATTTAGCTGCAAATTTTCGGTCTGAAATCACTGATTTCATTATGTATAAGGATTTCAATGCGAACGAGAACCGAGGCGTGCGTATTCCATCGATCTCAAACCTTGGTGCGGGGAGATCGGAGCGGCGATGTCAGCATATCGATTTTCGGTTTCTCTGTCTGGTGTATTTTTGCATCACCAACCTAGACGGACGGACAATCAATAAAATTTCGGACCGTCATTATATACGCTTGATCTATAAATAACTGAAGAAGAAAAAGTTAGTATCCCTAAGAGTTTTTGGTAGATTGTTTTCGTGCATTCACTTTGGCTATGTATCGGATGATTTACTGAAGTCTGCGGTCATAGTTTCAAAGCTCAGCCGAGAGCTTCTGTGAATGCGGCCGGGGTGCGTCGGTGTGGGACGCTGAAGGCAAGGAAGTGTCATGGGTTCATGTCTCGATCCGCACCGCGTTCGCCGGTGAGGCCTTGATCGATACTGCCGGGAGTTAGGCTTTCGCCGGCCGTTCTTTGCGCGCAATCAGTCGGCTTGGGAAAGACGGCGCGATCATCGGTTTCGGCGGGTGTGACACGAAGCGAGAGAAGTAGCCGATCGTATCAAGCGCCACGTTCATTTTCGATCCGCGGGTACGCTCATGGCCATCCGGGTAACGCGAGCGCCACCTCCGCGCGTCGACCGGAGCATTTCGGCGGGACTGCATCCCTGTAGAGCTGGTACACTCACAGGACCACGACAGCTTCCGGATCCGCCGCGGTGCAGATCATCGACGCATCCAGCGGCCTGTTATAAAATTCAATCCGACCTTTCCTGAGCCGTGTCGGCATTGGTGCGGATAGCCGGCCATTGATGGGGTTGCCGATCCAGAACCCTGTCCGATCGCGTTGCTCGGGCGGGGTTCTAGGCTCTTGTTTTCGCGCGCTCTCGCGCCGAACCGGTATCCCCTTCGGCGACGAGCACTAATTCAGCCCGATCCGATCGAGCACGGACGCGAGGTCGTCCGGCGCGATCGTGAAGTCGCGCAGGTGATCCCGCCGCTCGCCGGGTGCCGCCGCCCCGTAGAGCGCGTGGTAGGGCTGGCCCCGGGCCGCCGCGATGTCGCGGTAATAGGGGTCTTGGAAGGTCTCGGGCGCGAGGTGCAGCACCGGCGTGCCGGGCGGGCAAAAAACCGTGTTGACGAGGCCCGCGCCCTTGATGCCGACCACCGCCTCGGCTGCGGCGAACAGCGCGACCTGGTCGGCCACCTCCAGGCGCTCCGTATCGACGACCGCGAAGCCGCGGGCCCGCAGCACGTCGAGAGCCGCGTCCCGGTTCAGAAGCTTGCGCTGGCGCAGCCGGTTGCGGTCGACGAACAGGCGCAGGCGGCCTCGTCCGCGCAGGCGCGCGGCGAGAAGCGGCGCCAGAGCGGCCGGCCGCAAGCGTCCCACCTGCCGCCGCAGCACTGCATCGAGATGGGCCAGCGCCTCCGGCGACTTCGCGAGCGCCGCATGGCGGATCGGCGTCACCCAGTGCAGCTGGGGGAACCGGTAGGCGCTCTGCGGGTCGAGGAAGCGCAAGGTCACGTCGCGGGTTCGTCCGAGCCAGAGCCGGACCGAGCGCTCGCGCATCCGGTTGTTGTGCCAGTCCTGGCGCGGCAGCAGCAGGGTGATGGTCTCGCCCGGGTACCGGGTTCTCAGGACGTCGATGGCGGCCAGTCGCGGCAAGTCCTCGCAGAGCCAGTGGCCATAATTGAATGAGCCCTGGTTGCCGACATAGAGGCAGGGGCCGGGCGCTGGCAGAATGTCCTGTGGCACCGCTTCCGGTTCGAGGGGGCCGGACAGCGCCCGCTCCTCCGGACGGTGGCTCTCGTAGACGACGCGCCGACTCCCCGCCTCGCCGACATAGAGCACGTTACGGAGCAGCGTCGCACGCTCCAGCCGCACCAGCAGGGCGGGGGGGGCGGCGCCGACGCCTTCCCCGGCGAAGCGGGTCTGCATCTCCGGCGGGGCGGGCGCGTCGCGCAGGTGCAGCGTCTCGGGCATCGGCCAATGGTAGCGCCAGGACGGGTAGAGGGTGCGGACGACCTCCGCGCCGTCACCCGCCGCCCGGAGCGCCGCGATTTCCGCGGGCAGGTCGACCGAGCCGTCGGCCGGGTAGAGCGCGCGCGGGGCGCAGGAGACGTAAGCGGTCATGCGGCGGCCTTCTGGCACAGCCCGACCCGCGCCGCATCCCGCCCATTCGCGGACGGTTAGCCCGCGCTTAACCCGCTCGAAACCATGAGGCGGAATAAATCATCGGGCCGGCGGCGCTCGGGTGCGCGCGGCAGCAGTGGCGTAACGGATGGCTCGCGCCGTGATGACGAGACGTGGATTCAACGCGGGCGCACGCCGCCCCACCGGACTGCGCTGGATCGGGGCCGCGGTCGCCCCCTGGATCGCCGGCACCGCCTTTCTGGTCTCCTTCACGGCCGATGCCGGCACCGGCGGACCCGGCATCCTGGGACCGGACCGCGACCTGATCCGCGCCCTTCCGGCCGATCTCGTGACGCTGGGCGCCCTGCGGCACTCCACCCTGCCGCCCTTCGACCGTTCCGGTGCCGCCGCCCGGCGCCCGGCCTCGCTGCTCGATCTCGAACTCACCGCCAATGTCAGCGGCCTGCTGACGCCGGGCTCCGCCACGTGGAACCCCGAGCTCGAACCTGATCAGGGCTTCGTGCCGGTGGCCGATCTCGGCCTGACCACGGGGGCCGGCAGCGCCGCCTCGACGGGGGCGGCGAGCGCCGACATCACGGCCGGCGACGTGCTGCGCCACGACGGCTCGACGCCACCGGTGCCGCGCGCCGTCGCGCTCTCCTCGACCACGCCGGCGCCCGCCGATGCGACGCCCGTCGAGGTCGCCGCCGCGAGCCTGCTGATGCCGGAGGTCCTGCGCTCCGAGCGCGCCGCCCCCGTGACGCCGGAGACCGCCCGCTCCCGCTACGCCGATCTCATCGCCCCCGAGGCGCTCGACAAGGAGCAGCGCTGCCTCGCCGAGGCGGTGTATTTCGAGGCGCGCAGCGAGTCCGAGGCAGGTCAGGCCGCCGTGGCGCAGGTCGTGCTCAACCGGGTGAAGAGCGGGCTCTACCCAGCCAACGTCTGCGGCGTCGTCTACCAGAACCGGCACCGCTACATGGGCTGCCAGTTCTCCTTCGCCTGCGAGGGCAAGTCGCTGCGCATCACGGATTCTTCCTCGTGGCAGACCGCGAGCCGAATCGCCCAATCTGTGATCGAGGGACGGACCTACCTCGCCGAGGTCGGCGCCGCGACGCACTACCACGCCGACTACGTCCGGCCCGGCTGGTCGCGGCGCCTGCGCCGGATGGACGTGATCGGCCGGCACATCTTCTACACCCTCAAGCCCGGGCAGACCTGATGTGCACAGGTTTTGATGGGGTCGATATACTTACGTAAGTGCAAATCCGCAGTCGCGACCGAGGGTTAATTTTACCGTGAGTCGCAATTAAGCTTGCGTAAACGGCAACCGGGACGCCTTCTGGACGTCGAGATGAGCGCTCCTTGAGAGAGCGCCGCATCCGTCCTTCTCCAAGCGTCCGAGGAAGCCCGCCCATGACCGCGCCGGTCACCCGTACATCCCTCACGATCGCCGCGCTCGCCGGCGCCGTCCTGCTCTCAGGCCCGGCCCTGGCCGGAGGCTGCGCCGGCACCGCGTGCTATCGCTACGTCTCGACGCCGCCGGTCTTCGAGACCGTGCAGGAGAACGTGCTGGTGCGCCCGCCGCGCACGGTCTACCGCACCGTCCCGCCGGTCTACGACACCGTCGCCGAGAAGGTGATGGTGGCCCCCGGCGGCCGGGTCTGGACGACCCGCCGCGGCCCCTACGGCGAGCTGGAGGGCTGCTGGGTCACCACCCCGCCGCGCTTCGCCATGCGCCACCGGCAGGTGCTGGTGCGCCCCGCCCAGGCGATCCCGGAGACGATCCCGCCGGAATACGCCTCTGTCAGCCGCCGCGTCCTCGTCGCGCCGGCGCGCGCCGGCTGGGTGCCGTCGGGCGGCGGGTACGGCCCTGGCTTCGGCCCGGGTCCGGTCGGCCCGCTGGTCGGCTCGATCCCGGACGCGCTCGGCATCGCGGGCGCGAGCGCCGCGGATCTCGGCGTCGGGCTCGGCCTCTCGCGCGGCAGCATCTACGACGGCTACTGAGACGCGGCGTCCAGGTCCCGCGTCCAGGTCCCGCGTCCAAGTTCGATCGGTTCGCCGGGGCATGTCCCCGGCGATCTTGATTCGGGCCCACGTCGCCACAGGTCACGGCGTATCGGGGAGGCGCGCGATGGCGACGTTCAAGGCGTGGGTGGTCGAGAAGGGGGCGGGCGGCCAGAGCCTGACCTTCCGCGACTTCGACGAGGCCGACTTCATGGACGGCGACGTCACCGTCCGGGTCACCCATTCCGGGCTGAACTACAAGGACGGGCTGGCGCTGACCGGGCGCTCGCCGGTGGTGCGCCGCTGGCCCATGATCCCCGGCATCGACTTCGCGGGCGTGGTCGAGACCTCCGACGATCCCGCCTACCGGCCGGGCGACACCGTCGTGCTGACGGGCTGGGGCGTCGGCGAGACCCATCTCGGCGCCTACGCGGAGAAGGCCCGCGTGAATGGCGCGTGGCTGGTGCCCCTGCCCGCCGGTCTCAGCGCGGAGCAGGCCATGGCGATCGGCACGGCGGGCTACACCGCGATGCTGTCGCTGATGGCGCTCGAGGCGCACGGCCTCACGCCCGAGCACGGCCCGGCCCTGGTCACGGGCGCCTCGGGCGGCGTCGGCTCGGTCGCGGTCGCGCTGCTGGCCCGCGCGGGCTGGCATGTGATCGCCTCGACGGGGCGCGATGCGGAGGCCGATTACCTGCGCGGGCTCGGGGCCGCCGAGATCATCGACCGGGCCGAATTGTCGGTGCCGGGCAAGCCGCTCGCCAAGGAGCGCTGGGCGGCCGCGGTCGATGCGGTCGGCTCGACCACGCTCGCCAACGTGCTGGCCTCGACCCGGGCGGACGGCGCGGTCGCGGCCTGCGGCCTCGCCCAGGGCATGGACCTGCCGACCTCGGTCGCGCCGTTCATCCTGCGGGGCGTCGCCCTCTTGGGCATCAACAGCGTGACGACGCCGCAGCCGAAGCGCCGCGAGGCCTGGGCCCGGCTAGCGGCCGAGCTCGACCTCGACAAACTCGCCGCCATGACGACGCGGGTCGGCCTTCAGGACGTCGACCGGCTCGGTGAGGAGATCCTCTCGGGCAAGGTGCGGGGCCGCACGGTGGTGACAATCGCCTGAGGCTGCCCGCGGAACCCGTATCGCCCGTGCGGCATTGCCGTTTTCATGAGCATTGCATTCGTCCGCGAGAAGGAGGGCGGGGAGGCCTTCGAGGATCTTCCCGACCGTCCGATCTCCCCGCACACCAACTTCGTGACGCCCGAGGGGCTCGCCCAGATCGAGGGGGAGGTCGCGCGCCTGCAGGCCGAGGTCGGCCGCCTCGCTCCGGATGACAAGGCGGGTCAAGCCCGCCTTGCGCGGGACCTGCGCTACTGGACAGCCCGCCAGGGCTCTGCCCAGCTCGTGGAGCGGGTCGAGGGCGAGACGGTCCATTTCGGCTCGACCGTGACGGTCCTGCGCGAGGACGAGAGCCGCCAGACCTTCCACATCGTCGGCGAGGACGAGGCAGATCCTGCGAAGGGTTCGATCTCCTACGTCGCCCCGCTCGCCCGGGCGATCACTGGCAAGAGCGTCGGCGACGTGGTCGAGGTGAACGGCCAGGAGGTTGAGGTCACCGAGATCCGCTGATCCGGGAGTGACACCGGATCGTGGCGTGCGCGCAACCTATACTTGCATGCGATAGGGCGAGGACGGTGAAGTCCGAGCTTCCGCTAAGGACCACGCAGGGGGGCCTCGCAGGCGCCCCCGGGCAGCGAGCTGCGCGGTTCCCCATCTCCTGCCGTGTTCCGATTGAAGGGTCCGGTCAGACTGTCACCACCCTCATTCCGGGGCGCTGAAGGCGAGACCGGAATCCATGAACACCGTCGTTCCAGAGCTCGAAGCTTCGGTGTGCATGGATTCCGGGCTCCGCTTCGCGGGCGCGCGCGGGACGACGGGGTCGAAACGGTACCGAGGCAATCTTCCGCAAACGGTCTCAGGCCGCGTTGCTGGCCAGCTGGTCGAGGCTCGCGCTGATGCTGCCGAGCTCGCCCGCGGCGGCGTGCATGCTGCCGGAGATCTCCCGCGTTACCGCGCTCTGCTCCTCGATCGCGCTGGCGACGCCGGTGACGTAGCCCTGTACCTCATCGACCGTCAGGCCGATCGCGTGAAGCATCCCGGCGACCTCGTCGGAGATCGTCTGCATCTGCGCGATCTGGTTCGAGATCTCCGCCGTCGCGGCCGTGGTCTGGCTCGCCAGCGCCTTCACCTCGGTGGCGACCACCGCGAAGCCCTTGCCGGCCACGCCGGCGCGGGCCGCCTCGATCGTGGCGTTGAGCGCCAGCAGGTTGGTCTGCTCGGCGACCTTGGTGATCGTCTGGACGACGCCGTCCATCGCGCGCGCGGCGTCCCGCAACTGCCGGGTGAAGGCATCGGAGGCACGCGCCTTGTGGCTGATCCCGTCGACGGCCTCCTTCGAGCGGGACATGTTGGCGCTGATCTCCATCACGGAGGCGCTCAGCTCCTCGGCGGCCGCGGCGACGGCCTGGACGTTGCCGAGGGTGAGGCGCGTCGCGTCGGTGGCGTGGAGCCGGGCCTGGGTCGTGGCGGTGATGTCGGCGGCGAACTTCATCACCCTGTAGGGCCGGCCGGCGGCGTCGAGGATCGGGTTGTAGCTCGCCTGGAGCCAGACCTCCCGCCCGTTCCGGCCGCGGCGCCGGAAGATGCCGCTGCGGAAGCTCCCGCGGCGCAGATCCGCCCAGAACGCCGCGTATTCCGCCCCGGCCGCGTAGGCCGGATCGACGAAGATGCGATGGTGCTGCCCGACGATCTCGTCCGCCCGATAGCCGACCGCGTCGAGGAAGTTGCGGTTCGCCTCCAGGATCGTCCCGTCGAGGTCGAAGGCGATGACGGCCTGCGAGCGGCAGATGGCCTCCGTCTGGCCGCGGACTTCCGCGTCGCGCAGCCGCTGCGCGGTGACGTCGGTGCCGTACTTCACGACCTTGAACGGCCGGCCGGCCTCGTCGAGGATCGGGTTGTAGCTCGCCTGAAGCCAGATCTCGCGGCCGCCCTTGCCGTGGCGCATGAACACGTCGGTCATGTGCTCGCCCCTGTTCAGGCGTTCCCAGAAGGCCTCGTAATCCGCCCCGGTCGTGCCCGGCGGCATGAACATGCGGTGGTGCTGGCCGCGAATCTCCTCGATCCGATAGCCCATCGTGTCGAGAAAGTTGCGGTTCGCGTCGAGAACCCGGCCGTCGAGGCCGAGATGAATCACCGCCTGCGTCTCGTCGATCGCGCCGATCTGGCCTTTCAGGTCGAGGTGCCCACGGAGCCAGTCGGTGGCATCGCTCGCCTGGACCATCACCCGGTCCACCCTGCCGCGGGCATCCGTTACCGGCAGGTAGAGGGCCTGCAACCAGATCGTACGTCCATCCTTGGCGACGCATTGCACGGTCTCGTCACGGCGCTCCCCGCGCGCGAGGGCCGCCCAGAATTCAGCGCTTCCGGTCTCCACGCTCTCGGCGAACTGGCGGTGATGCCGGCCGACGAGCTCGCCGGAAGCGCGGCCCAGCAGGGCGCAGAGGCGACCGTTGACGGCGATGATCGTTCCGTCCGGCGCCAGTTCCGCCGTCAGCAAAGCGCTGTCCAACGCCGCGAGCTTGGCCGCAATCCGGTCTCGTCCGCGAATGGCGCTGAACATCGTTGCTCCTCCCGAATTGCGGCCGACTTGGCAGGTGTCGGGAGCCGAACGCTACCTCCATGGGTAGGTGCCCCGCCCCGGAGGCTGCAACGACAGACTTAGTCGGGAGCGGTTAGGGAATTGCTAATATCGCAGGGCATCAAGCTTTCGTGAAACTGATCCCTTGCCCTATTCGATCGCTCTATCGTGCTGATAAGCTTCGGCTTGCTTCAGCGTGTAGTTGTTGGTGCTAATCTACTGGTGGTTGTAAATCGAATGCCGCCGCAAGGGTGCCCTCGAAGGCGGGTCGCTGCCCGGCGATCGCCTCGGCGGCAAAATCCATGAAGGCCCGCACCCGCGGGGCGTGCCGGAGATCCGGGTGAGTGAGGAGCCAGAGGTCGGCACCGAGTTCCGGTTCAACGGCGCCGAGCCGGCGGAGCGCCGGGTCGGCATCGCCCGCGTAGCAAGGCAGCGGCCCCACCCCGATCCCCGCCGCGACGGCCTCGCGCAGGCCCATCACCGTGTTCAGCTGCAGCACGATCCGGTCGGCGGTGGCGCGGGACCGGACGAAGCGGGCGTAGCGTCCCCCCGCGACGGAATCCGAGAGGCTCACCCAGGGAGGGTCCGACGCGTCGGATTCGTCGGCACGCCCGTACACCGCCCAGGCTATCCCTGAGAGCCGGCGCCCCACGAGGTTCGGCGGTGGATCGTTGCCCGCGCGCAGCGCGACGTCGGCATCGCGGCGCGAGAGGTTCAGGGCTTCCTCGGCCACCACCAGATCGGCCCGCACCTCAGGGTATCGTGCCAGGAAGCGTCCCAGCAGCGGAACCAGCAATGTGGGAACGAAGCTCGCGGCCGCGGTAACGCGCAGCAATCCGGCCGGCGTTGACGCACGGCCCGCGACCGCGCGGCCGAAGCCGGCGACGTCCTCCTCCATGCGCCCGGCCGCAGCGACCATCGCTTCGCCCGCCGGGGTGGGCACGTAACCGGTGCGGTGGCGCTCGAACAGCGTCGTGCCGAGCGCCGCCTCGATCTGGTGCAGGCGCCGGAACGCGGTCGAGTGGTTGATGCCGAGATGGGCCGCGGCCTGCGTGAGGGCGCCGCGATCGGCGATCGCCTTGACCAGGCGGAAATCGTCCCAGACGAGCGGGTCCTTTGCAATCATGCAAGGATCATCTTGCATACGAGGGCATTTCCGCAAGCGCCCGGGCGTATGATATCCGGCTCGCCCAGCCGGAGGCCCGGCTCGACGCGTCATGAGGAGAAACCGCGATGGCGAAGGTTCTGGTGCTCTACTACTCGTCCTGGGGCCATGTGGAGCAGATGGCGCAGGCCGCCGCCGAGGGCGCGCGCGAAGTCGGCGCGGAGGTCACGGTCAAGCGCGTGCCCGAGCTGGTGCCGGATGAGGTCGCGCGGCAGTTCCACTACAAGCTCGACCAGGCGGCCCCGATCGCCAGCCCGGACGAGCTCGATCAGTACGACGCGATCATCTTCGGCACACCGACCCGCTACGGCAACATGGCCGCCCAGATGAAGCAGTTCCTCGACCAGACCGGCGGCCTCTGGGCGAAGGGCGCCCTCGTCGGCAAGGTCGGCTCGGTCTTCACCTCGACCGCCTCTCAGCACGGCGGCCAGGAGACCACGCTGACGAGCTTCCACACCGTGCTGTTCCACCACGGCATGGTGGTGGTCGGGCTGCCCTACAGCTTCCAGGGCCAGAACGGGGTCGAGGCGGTGAAGGGCGGCTCGCCCTACGGCGCCACCACGATCGCGGCCAATGACGGCTCGCGCCAGCCGAGCGCGGTGGAGCTCGACGGCGCCCGCTTCCAGGGGCGCCACGTCGCGACGATCGCGGCCAAGCTCGCTTGAGGCAAGAAAAAAGGCTCGGATCGCTCCGAGCCTCTGAAGGGTAAAGGCCATTGGGGGCTGAACTGGCCTTCGTGATGGAGAAACGGCCCGTCCCGACCCTGGTTCCGCGGCGGCGCGAAAAAATTTCAGCGCGGCGCCGCAGCCCGTTCCAGGCGGTCGCGGATCGCCTCGCCGAGCCCCGTCCCGGGGATCGGCGACACCGCGATACAGGGCGCGCCCGTGGCGTCGAGTTCGCGAAGTGCCCCGAACAGGCGCGCGGCGGCTTCGGCGAGATCGCCGCTTGGGCTGAGGTCGAGCACGGCGCGCGCGCCCGCCAGCCCGTCAGGCCCGGCGCCGCCGAAGAGGAGCGCCGCTTCGCCGGGCTCCAGCGCCGTCGCGTCGAGGCGCACGCGGGCCCGCGGCGCGTAGTGCGAGGCGAGGAGGCCGGGTCCCACCGGCCGGGCCGTGTCCTCGGCCTCCGCCGTCTGGGGCTCCCGCCCCAGCACCCCGGCGAGCGCCGCGCGGGTGATTCCGCCGGGCCGCAGCAGGCGCGGCGCGCCGCCGAGACAGGCCACCACCGTCGATTCCACGCCCACCCGCGTCGCGCCCCCGTCAAGCACCGCCGCGATCCGCCCGTCGAGATCGGCGCGCACGTGGTCCGCCGAGGTCGGGCTGACCCGGCCCGAGCGGTTGGCCGAGGGGCCGGCGAGGGGGCGCCCGAAGGCCGCCAGCAGGTCGCGCGCGAGCGGGTGGCCCGGCACCCGCAGGGCGACGCTCGGCAGGCCGGCGCGGGCGAGGTCGCAGACCGTCGTCCCGTCGGTCGCCGGCACGACCAGCGTCAGCGGCCCGGGCCAGAAGGCCTCGGCCAGCGCCTCCGCGAAGGCGTCGAAGCGCCCCTGGCGCCGCGCCGCCGCGAGATCCGGCAGATGCGCGATCAGCGGGTTGAAGCGCGGCCGCTCCTTGGCGGCGAAGATGCGCGCGACGGCCGCCGGATCGGTCGCGTCGGCGCCCAGGCCGTAGACCGTCTCGGTCGGGAAGGCGACGAGCTGCCCCGCCCGCAGGAGCCGGGCGGCTTCCGCGACGCCGTCCGGGTCCCCGGGCAGGCTCACGGAGTCCTGGGGCGCCGTTGACGCGAGATCGTTCATATATAAACTATCTCCGGTCGTGACGGAGGCCGCGGCTTCGGCTTATGTCGGCGCGAGCGCGTCCGACTAGCCCCAGGGGCTAGCTCCTGAGGCCCGCGCCCGTCAAACGAGCGGACCGGCGCCAAGCCGGCCGGGAGGGACATCCGTGAGCTACCGCGCGCCCGTATCCGAGATGGTGTTCACGCTGGTCCATGTCGCGGGCCTGCCCGAGGCGGAGGTGAGCCGCGCCGACGCCGAGGCGATCCTGAACGAGGCCGGGCGGCTGGCCGCCGACGTGCTCGCGCCCCTGAACCGCGTCGGCGACCGTCATGGCGCGACGCTCAGCGGGGGCGCGGTGACGACGGCGCCGGGCTTCGCGGACGCCTACCGGGCCTTCGTGGACGGGGGCTGGAACGGGCTCGCCGCCGATCCGGACCACGGCGGCCAGGGCCTGCCCCAGCTGCTGGGTGCCGCCGCGACCGAGATCTGGAACGGGGCGAACCTCGCCTTCAGCCTCTGCCCGCTGCTGACCGCGGGCGGCATCGAGGCGCTGGTCGCGCACGGCTCGGACGACCTCAAGGCGCGCTACCTCCAGAAGCTCGTCTCCGGCACTTGGACCGCCACCATGAACCTCACCGAGCCGCAGGCGGGCTCGGACCTCTCGGCCCTGCGCACCCGGGCCGAGCCCGCGGGCGACGGCAGCTACCGGATCACCGGCGCCAAGATCTACATCACGTACGGCGAGCACGACATGGCGGACAACATCGTCCACCTCGTGCTGGCCCGGCTGAAGGACGCGCCCGCCGGCACCCGCGGCATCTCGCTCTTCCTCGTGCCCAAGGTGCTGCCGGATGGCAGCCCGAACGACCTGCGCTGCTCGGGGCTGGAGCACAAGCTCGGGATCCACGCCTCGCCGACCTGCTCGATGGCCTTCGGCGACAACGGCGGCGCCACCGGCTGGCTCATCGGCGAGGAGAACCGGGGGCTGGCCTGCATGTTCACGATGATGAACGCGGCCCGGCTCAATGTCGGCCTCCAGGGCGTGGGCGTCGCGGAGGCCGCCACCCAGCGGGCGCTCGCCTACGCCCACGAGCGCCGCCAGGGGCGGGCACCGGGCGCCGCCGAGGCGAGCCCGATCGTGAGCCACGCCGACGTGCAGCGCACGCTGCTGACCATGAAGGCCTACACGGCGGCCGCGCGCGGCATCTGCTACCTCACCGCGGCGGCCCTCGACGCGGCGCGCGGGCCGGAGGGGCAGGGGGCGAGCGACCGCGCCTCGCTTCTCACGCCCGTCGCCAAGGCCTTCTCGACCGACATCGCCAACGCGGTGACCTCGATGGGCGTCCAGGTCCATGGCGGCATGGGCTTCGTCGAGGAGACGGGCGCCGCCCAGCTGATGCGGGACGCGCGCATCCTGGCGATCTACGAGGGCACCAACGGCATCCAGGCGATCGACCTCACGAGCCGCAAGCTCCCGCTCAACGGCGGCGCCACCGTGCGCGCCCAGATCGCCGCCATGCGGCGGACGGCCGAGGGCCTCCTGAAGAACGCCGACCCGGCCTTCGGCCACGCGGCGGCCCGGCTGCGGGCCGGGATCGAGAGCCTCGACCGGGCGACCAGCCACCAGCTGGCCGCGCTCGCCTCGAACCGGCCGGAGACGGCGCTCGCGGGCGCGACGCCCTACCTGCACCTGTTCGGCCTCGTCCAGGGCGCGGCCTGCCTCGCGACGGCCGCGCTCGCGGCCCGCGCGGCGCTCGCCGCCGGCGAGACCGATCCGGCCCACCGGGCCCGCATCGCGCTCGCCCGCTTCTTCGCCGAGAACCTGCTGCCGGCGGCCTCCGGGCTGGAGATCGAGGTGATCGACGGCGGCGCCTTCGTGGACGAGGCCGCGCTCGTCCTGGCGCAGTGAGGAGCGTGCGATGACCGAGCATGTCCGCGTCGAGGACCTTGAGGGCGGCGTCCGCCTCGTCACCCTGGATCGTCCCGAGAAGAAGAACGCGCTGACCGGCGCGATGTACGACGCGATGCGGGGCGCCCTGGAGGGCGCGGACGCCTCCGAGGCGGTCGGTGCGGTGGTCTTCGCCGGCCAGCCCGGCGCCTTCAGCGCCGGCAACGACATCGCCGACTTCGTCACCCGGGTCGACAGGCCCTTCGGCGAGGCGCCGTCGCTGCGCTTCATCCGACAGCTCGCCCGCACCCGGACACCGATGGTCGCGGCGGTGGACGGCGTGGCGGTCGGCGTCGGCACGACCCTGACGCTGCACTGCGACCTCGTCTACGCGAGCCCGGCGGCGCGCTTCCGCACCCCCTTCGTGGAGCTCGGCCTCGTGCCCGAGGCGGCCTCCAGCTACCTGCTGCCGCGCCGGGTCGGGCGGCTCAAGGCCACCGAGATCCTGCTGCTCTCCGAGATGTTCGGGGCCGAACAGGCCGAGGCGCTGGGCTTGGTCAACGCCGTCATGCCCTCCGACATGCTGGTCGAGCACGCGGTCGCGCAGGCCGCCCGCCTGGCCGCCCTGCCGCGGGGGGCGCTCCAGGCCGCGCGGGCGCTGATCCGGGGCGATCAGGCCGCGGTCGAGGCGGCCGTCGAGTCCGAGGCCGCGGCCTTCGACAGCCGCCTGCGGACCGAGGAGACGCAGGCGATCTTCCGGGCCTTCCTCAACCGCGCCCGGCCCGCTTCCGCGTGAGCGGGCGCGTGAGCCCTCCGGACCTGTCCGGCAAGGTCTGCCTCGTGGCGGGTGCTTCCCGCGGCGTCGGGCGGGGCCTCGCCCGCGGCCTCGGCGAGGCCGGCGCCACCGTGATCGTCACCGCCCGCTCCAGCGAGACCGGGCCCCGCACCGAGATGCGGCCCGAGGCGGTCGAGGACACCGCCCGCGAGGTCGACGCCGCGGGCGGCGAGGGCCATCACTATCTCTGCGACCACCGGAGCGAGCGCGCCGTGGACGAGCTGGTGCGCTGGACGCTCCGCCGCTTCGGCCGGATCGACGTGGCGGTGTCGAGCGTCTGGGGCGGCAACGAGGGCTACGACGGCGACCGCTATCCCGACGGGGCCGCCTGGGGTACGCCGTTCTGGCGCCGCTCGGCGGAGCCCTATCTGGGCTTCCTGCAGAGCGGCCCCTTGGCGGCGCTGCTGCTCGCCCGCGCGGTCGCGCCCGCGATGGTCTCGGCCCGCTCGGGCCTCCTCGCGCTCGTCTCCTTCGACACGGCGGACGGCTATCTCGGCGACGTCTTCTACGACGCGGCCAAGGCGGCGACGAACCGGCTGGCGCTCGCCTGCGCGGCGGAGCTCGCACCCCACGGCGTGACCGCGCTCGGCCTCTCGCCGGGCTTCGTGGCGACCGAGCGCGTGCGCGACCTGGGGCAGGGGGATCTGGCGACGGAGAGCCCGCTCTATGCCGGCCGGGCGCTCGCCGCGCTCGCGGCCGACCCGGAGGTCGCGGCCCATGCGGGCGCGGTGCTGCACGCGGGCGACCTCGCCCGCCGCTACGGCTTCACCGACGCGGACGGCACGCAGCCGGAGCGGTTCCGGGTCGGGGAGGCCGGGTGATCGTGGCGGAGCAGGGAGCGTCGGCCCCTCACGCGACCCCTGCTGACGCAGGGCCCACCCTCCCCCGCAGAGGGGGAGGGGGAATGACGGGCTTCGCCGCTACCGCCCCGCAAACGAACCCACCCGACCCCGGAGGACACGATGAGCGGCACCCTGTCCGGCAAGACCCTGTTCATCACCGGCGCCTCGCGGGGCATCGGCCTCGCGATCGGCCTGCGCGCCGCGCGCGACGGCGCGAACGTGGCGATCGCCGCCAAGACGGCCGAGCCGCACCCGAAGCTCGCGGGCACGATCTACAGCGCCGCCGACGCCGTCGAGCAGGCGGGCGGCCGCGCGCTGCCCCTCGTCGTGGACGTGCGCGACGAGGCGGCGGTGCAGGTCGCCCTCGACCGGACGGCCGAGCATTTCGGCGGCCTCGACATCGTGGTGAACAACGCCAGCGCGATCTCCCTCACGCCGACGCCGCAGACGGAGATGAAGCGCTTTGACCTGATGCACCAGATCAACACCCGCGGGACCTACATGGTCTCGAAATACGCGATCCCCCATCTGGAGAAGGCCGAGAACCCCCACATCCTGATGCTGTCGCCGCCCCTCGACATGGCGGAGCGGTGGTTCGCGCCCCATCTCGCCTACACGATGGCGAAGTTCGGCATGTCGATGTGCGTGCTGGGCCTCGCGGGCGAGCTGCGCCGGAAGGGGATCGCGGTGAACGCGCTCTGGCCGCGCACCACCATCGCGACCGCCGCGATCGAGAACCTGCTCGGCGGCGAGGCCATCATGCGGGCGAGCCGCACGCCCGAGATCATGGCGGACGCCGCCCACGCCCTGTTCCTCAAGGAGGCGCGCGCGGTGACCGGACAGTTCCTGATCGACGACACGTTCCTCGCGGCCGAGGGCGTCACGGACTTTTCAAAATACCGCGTCACACCCGGGATACCCCTTGCGCCGGACTTCTTCGTGCCGGATGCGAGCCCAGCCCCTCCCGGCGCGCTCGCCTGAGCCGCCTGACACCTTGAGCCCCGCGTGATCTTCATTCACCAGCCGGTCACCGGTCCCGGTCAGACGCAGCTTGAGCGCCGCGCCCTCGAACTCCAGGACCCCATCCCCGACGACACCGTGTGGCTCGACCTCGTCCGTCCGAGCCGCGAGGAGGAGCTGAAGGTCGAGGGGTTCTCGGGCATCGAGGTCCCGACCCGCGAGGAGATGAAGGACATCGAGCCCTCCGAGCTCCTCTACGTCGAGGACGGGGCGCGCTACATGACCGGCCGCGTGCTCTCGAAGGTGAGCGATTCCGACGAGCCGGGGCTCGCCGGCATCACCTTCGTGCTGCGCGGCAACCGGCTCGTCACCGTGCGCTACGAGGAGCCGCAGGCCTTCCGGATGTACACGCAGCGCGCGGGCCGGACGACGGGCAACGGGCCGACGCGCGTGGTCTCGGGCGAATCGATCCTCGCCGGGCTGATCGAGGCGGTGATCGACCGGGCGGCGGACGTGCTTCAGCTCCAGGGCGAGCGCATCGACCGCCTGTCGCGGAAGATCTTCGAGGAGCAGGACGACCCCTCCGCCCGCAACACCGCCATGCAGGAGACCCTGAGGGCGCTCGGTCGCCACAACGACCTGATCTCGAAGCAGCGCGAGAGCCTCGTCTCGATGGAGCGCATCCTGCTCTCGCTCTCGGCGACCTACCGCACCAACAAGGCGCCGCGGGAGCTGCGCGAGGACATCCGCTCGACCCTGCGCGACCTGCAATCGCTCGAGGAGCACGCCACCTTCCTGTCGACCAAGATCAACTTCCTGCTCGACGCGACGCTCGGCCTCGTGAACCTCGAGCAGAACAACATCATCAAGCTGTTCTCGGTCATGGCGGTGGTGTTCATGCCGCCGACGCTCATCGCCTCGATCTACGGCATGAACTTCAAGACGATGCCGGAGCTGGAACTGCCCTTCGGCTATCCCATGGCGGTGCTGATGATGATCGTGGCGGCCGTGCTGCCCTACGCCTTCTTCCGCTGGAAGCGCTGGCTGTAGGGCCATGTGCGGACGCTTCTTCATCGCGCAGGCGCCGGAGGTCTTCGCCGCGTTCTACGGCTACCCGGAGCGTCCGAACTTCCCGGCGCGCTACAACGTGGCGCCGACCCAGCCCGTGCCGGTGGTGCTGCACGAGCAGGGCGGGCGGCACTTCCGGCTGGTGCGCTGGGGCTTCTGGCCCGGCTGGCTGAAGGACCCGAAGGATTTTCCGCTGATCATCAACGCCCGGGTCGAGACCGTGCTGGAGAAGGCGACCTTCCGCGGAGCGATCCGGCACCGTCGCTGCGTCTTCCTGGCGGACGGCTTCTACGAGTGGCGCCGCGAGGGGACGGGCCGCGCGGCGACGAAGACGCCCTTCCTGATCCGGCGGGCCGACGGGGCGCCGATGGCGCTGGCCGGCCTGTGGGAGGGCTGGATGGGCGCGGACGGCTCGGAGGTCGACACTGCCGCCATCGTCACCACGGGGGCGAACGGCACGCTGGCGGCGGTCCACGACCGGATGCCGGCGATCCTGGCGCCCGATCAGGTGGAGCGCTGGCTCGACGCCCGCGCCACCGACGCCATGGAGGCCGCCGCGCTCTGCCGCCCCTGCCCGGACGACTGGCTGCGGATGGACCCGGTGAGCCCCCGGGTCAACGACGCGCGCAACGACGATGCCGGGCTGATCGAGCCCGTGGCGCGCCCGCGGGCGGGGACGGCCGATCCGGGCGGGCCACCCGCGGAGAAGCCGCGCTCGTCCGACGAGGACGCGCAGGGCCGCCTGTTCTGAGGGCGCTTCACGGCCATCGGCGGCGTGTCAGCCCCGCCAGAACGGCTTGGCGATCTCGGCCCGCAGGCGGAACGCGTCGAGGCCGGCCTCGCGAACCTGATCCGGGTGCAGGGCGGCGAGCGCCCGCCGGGCGCGGATCCGGCCGAGCCAGAGGCGCAGGAGCGGGGGGCGGGCGGATGTCGCGCGCGCAGGGAAGGCGTCCGCGCGGGTGGGCGATAAGGTCGTGGCGGGCATGGCCGATCCTCCGGTTCGTGGTCAGGGCAGTCCGGCCGGGATTGCGCGGGCAGGATTGATCCGATACGCATCTCGGATCAATCGAAACATTGACCTCGGAGCAATTATGCGGGCGGCCGATTTCCGGGACGTGGCCGACGCAGTGGCCGCAGAGATCGCCGCGGGCGGTTTAAGGCCCGGCGATCGTCTGCCGCCGCAGCGGGACTTCGCCTACGCCCGCGGCATCGCGGTCTCGACGGCGAGCCGGGTCTACGCGGAACTCGCCCGTCGCGGGCTGGTCACGGGCGAGGTCGGGCGCGGCACCTATGTGCGCTCCGACCTGAACGGCCCCGGGCCGATCCAGTCCGAACCGCCGCCCGCCGCGGTCGATCTCCAGCGCACCCACTCGCACCTGCCCGAGCAGGAGGCTCTGCTCTCCGAGACCCTGGCGGCGCTCGCGCGCGGGGGTGGGGCGGAGGCGGCCCTGAACCAGTTCGGACCGGCCGGGACGCCCGCCGCCCGCCGGGTCGCCGCCGCCTTCCTCGGCCGCGACGGCTACGCGCCCGATCCCGCCAGCCTGCTCTTCACCGGCAACGGGCGGCAGGGGCTGGCCGCCGCGCTGGCCGCCTTGGCGCCGCCGGGCGAGCGCATCGGCTGCGAGCCGCTGACCTACCCGGTCGTGAAGGGCATCGCGGCCCGTCTCGGCATCGGGCTGGTGCCGCTGGCGATGGACGCGGAGGGCGTGCGCCCCGAGTCGATCCTGCAGGCGCACCGCGCCACGCCGCTCTCCGGCCTCTACCTGCAGCCGACGCTGCAGAATCCGCTGGGCGCCACCATGGGGCCGGACCGGCGCGCCGCGATCGCCGCGGTGCTGGCCCGGACCGGGCTCACGGCGATCGAGGATACGGTCTACGGCTTCCTCTCGGACGCCGCCCCGATCGCGGCGCTGGCGCCCGCGCGCACGATCCTGGTCGACAGCCTGTCGAAGCGGGTGATGCCGGGCCTGACGATCGGGCTGATCGCGAGCCCGCCCGACCTCGTCGACCGGCTCGCGGCCTCGGTCCGGCAGGGCGGCTGGTCGGCCACGGGCCTGCCGCTGGCCGCCGGCGTGCAGTGGATGGGCGACGGCTCGGCCGCGCGCCTCGTCGCGGCCAAGCGGGCGGACGCGGCGGCGCGCCAGGTGATCGCCCGCGCGAGCCTCGCGGGCCTGGCGGTCGCGGGCGATCCGAGCGCCTACCATCTCTGGCTGGAACTGCCCGAGACCTGGCGGGCGGAGGCCTTCGCGGCGGCGGCGCTGCGCCGCGGCATCGCGCTGATCCCGGCGGCCTCCTTCGCGGTGAACCCGGGCCACGCCCCGAACGCCGTGCGGCTCGCCCTCGCGGTGCCGCCGCGCGACGGCTTGGCGCGCGCGCTCGAGGACCTGCGCCGTCTCGCGCTCGCCGGGGACGACCACGCGGTCGAGTAGGACAGGCGAGCAGGACGGGGCGCGCCCGGATTGCCGGGCGCGCCCCGTCCACGATGCGGGGAGCGTATGGCCCCGCCCGCCCCCTCGGCGACCGGGCCGCCGGAGGGCGGCCCGGTCGCGGACCGGCCCGGTTACTTGGCCGGCGTGCCGCTCTGCGTGGAGCCGGTGGTGTTCGGCGCGGCCTTCGCGTTGGTCGTTGCCGCAGCGGCCTTCGGGGCGCCGACCGCGTCGATCACGTCGAAGCGCATCCGGTTCTCCGTGGTCTTCAGGAGCGCGTTGGCCTCGTAGTACTTGCCCTGGTCGATCAGCGTGGCGGCCTGGTTCACGTCGGCCGCGGTCTTGTCGAGGGGCAGAACCGCCACCGTGAAGTTCACGTCGATGTCGGCGAGCTTGAGCTTCTGGAGGGCGGCCTGCTTGTCGCCCTTCTGGAGACTGGCGTTCGCGTCGGTCACCGCCGCGGCCTTCTGGGGCGTCGCCACGAAGTCCTCGCCCAGCGTCAGCTGCGCGTCGATGGGCAGCCACGCGACCTTCTCGGCGGAGGCCGTCTTGGCGTCGGCCTTGCTGTCCGCCGTGGTGCTCGTCTGGGCCGACGCCTTGCCGGACGCGTTATGGAGCGCGCTCATATCCGCCGTGTTCTTGAGGTCGGCCTCCGCCTTGATGAACACGGCCTCGTCCGACTTCGCCTTGGTCAGCGCGGCCTGGGCCTTGCCGATCAGGTCCTTCGCCTGCGTCGGATCGGCGTCGAAGATCGCGAGGCGGGCGAGGTGCATGTCGCGGAACGCCTGGATGCCGTCCTTGGAGAGCTTGCCGACATCCGCGGCCGCCGTCCGCTGGGCCTGGGTCTCCTGCGTCATCGCCGGCCGCGCGGCCTGATCGGCGGCGAAGGCCGCACCGCTCAGAACAGTGGTGGCAACGAGAGCCGCGGCGAGAGATTTCCGATAGCTCATGATCCTGTCTCCAATCTCTGTCGAAGTCGGGAACTGATGTCCCGAATTCGATGGGGTTGATTTACAGGTGAAGAACGCCGGATGTCTTTTCGTGTTTCGTGTCCGAAAGATTAAAAGAAATTCATCCCGCTGCAGGGCAGCTGGTCTCCGTGAATACAACTGAAAATTGCCGAGTGCTGGATTTGCCCCGTTCCGGGCGGGCCGCGCCGGTCGCGGAGCCGCACGGGGGGCCCCCCGGGCGTTCCTGCTTGCGCGAGAAGCGCGGGATGGCGCGCTCCCGCGCGTCGTCCCCCGCGCAGCCCCGCCCGTCCGTCGATCCGGACGCGGATGCGCCTCAGGCCGCCTTGCGCGGCACCAGCGCCTCGACGGCCCCCACGAGCTCCGCGAAGTCCGAGATGACCCGGTCCGGCCCGAGCTGGTCGACCGGCGTGTCGGTGTAGCCGAAGGTGACGGCCACCACCGGCACGCCCGCGGCCTTGGCGGCGTCGATGTCGGCGCGCGAGTCGCCCACCATCACGGCGCGGGCGGGATCGCCCCCGGCGCGCGCGATGGTCTGCGTGATGTGGCGCGGGTCGGGCTTGTGGAACGGGAAGGTCTCGCGCCCGCAGATCGCCGCGAAGCGCCCCGCGATGCCGAGCTTTTCCAGGAGATCGACGGCGAGGCCCTCGACCTTGTTGGTGCACACCGCCAGCCGGAAGCCCTCCGCCTCCAGCCGGTCGAGCGCCTCGATGAGGCCCGGATAGAGGTAGGACTTCTCGCAGATGTGGCGGCCGTAATGCGCGATGAAGTCGAGGAAGAGCTGGTCGTGCCGCTCCGGCGTCAGCGTCGCCCCGGCCACCGCGAAGCCCCGCGCGATCAGCGCCTTGGCGCCCGCGCCGATCAGGTCGCGCGCCTCCGCCAGCGGCAGTTCCGGCAGACCCTCGCGCGTGAGGAGCGCGTTCAGCGTGCCGATGAGGTCGCCCGCCGTCTCGGCGAGGGTGCCGTCGAGGTCGAACACGGCGATCGGGGGGAGGGACATCGGTGCTCTCGGATTCGGCGGACCGCGCCCTCGCTAGCGGTGCGGCGCGGCGGGGGCAACCCGCGCTGACCGCGCGCAGGGCGTCCGCCCGCTCCCGCGCGCCGGCCCCCGCGCGCCCCACTCGTGCCCGAAATTCCGCCGACACGGGGGCTCCCCTCTCGAGATCCGGCCCCATGACCCGTCGCGTCCCGCTCGCCCTCCTCCTTCTCGGCCTCGCCACGACGGGGGCCTCGGCCGCCTCCTACGAGTTCGTGCCCGCACCCCAGGCCGACCTGAACCGGATGTACCGGGTCGACAAGGTGACGGGCGAGGTCACCTCCTGCCAGTACGGCCTTCAGGAGAGCGGCGGCGGCATCGGCCTCACCGTCTGCTTCGCGGCCGGCGAGGGCGCGGGGCCGCAGACGCCCTCCGAGTACGGGCTGGTGGCCACCCGCCACACCCGCGAGGCCGGCGTGTTCCGGGTCAATTACCGCACCGGCGAGATGAGCATCTGCTTCGTGCTGGTGAAGAAGGAGCAGGTGGTCTGCACCCAGCAGGCCAACCCGCCGGCCGAGGCCGCCGCCGAGGCGGCGCCCCCCGCCCCGGGCCGGGCGGGGGCGGGCGCCACGCCGGCGCAGGGAGGCCGTCCTTGAGGCTCGCCCTGACGAAGCCCCCGCACTCTCGCCCGACGGCCGTTCCGATCCCGGCGCGGCCGTGCTAGGGCCCGCCGAATTGGATCTCGCCAGGGATCTTGCCACGATCTTCGATCGCGCCAGGGATTGTCGCCGATGACCCGCCCCAGCCCCGCCGGAGCCTCCCGTTGAGCGGGCCCGACCTGCGCCGCGCCGCCGCCGCCCGCGCCCTCGACCTCGTCGAGCCGGGCATGAAGCTCGGGCTCGGCACCGGCTCCACGGCCGCGGCCTTCGTAACCCTCCTCGGCGCGCGGGTGCGCGACGGGCTCGACGTCGTCGGCGTGCCGACCTCCGAGGCCACCCGCATCCAGGCCGAGGCCGAGGGCATCCGCCTCGCCACCCTCGACGAGATGCCCCAGCTCGACCTGACGATCGACGGGGCCGACGAGGTCGACGGGCAGCTCCGCCTGATCAAGGGCGGCGGGGCGGCGCTCCTGCGCGAGAAGATCGTGGCGTTCGCCAGCACCCGCATGGTGGTGATCGCCGACGCGGCCAAGCGTGTCGCCACGCTCGGCGCCTTCCCGCTGCCGATCGAGGTGAACCCCTTCGGCCGCACCGCCACCCGCATCGCCGTCGAGGCCGCCATCGCCCGCGCGGGCTGCACCGGCGCGGTCCGGCCGCGCCTCGCCCCGGACGGCGCGCCCCTCGTCACCGATGGCGGCCACCACATCCTCGACGCCCATCTCGGCGCGATCCACGATCCCGAGGCGCTCTCGGCCGGGCTCTGGGCGGTGCCGGGCGTGGTCGAGCACGGGCTGTTCCTCGGGCTCGCCACCGCCGCGATCCTCGCCGAGGACCGGGCCGGACAGGCGCACGTCACCGTGCTGGGCCGGATCGGCTGAGCGCGCCCCCGCCCCGCATGCGACCCTCCACGGATAGGCTTCCATGACCCGCCGCCTCGCCGCCGCCCTGGCGATCCTCGCCGCCGCCCTGCCGGGCCTCGCCAGCGCCCAGGCGCCGAAGCCCGCCGCGAGGCCGGCCGCGCCCGCCGCCCAGCCCGCGCCCGCCGCGCCGAACGCGAACCACCTCGCGCTCGCCCGCGAGGTGATGCTCTCGTCGGGGATCGCCCGCTCGTTCGACTCGATCATCCCGGCCTTCGCCGACCAGATCCGCCAGCAGGCGGTGACCCGGCCGGAACTCGCCAAGGACCTCAACGAGGTCCTGGCGGCGCTCCAGCCCGAGATGGAGCTGCAGAAGCAGCGCATGGTCGACACCGCGGCCAAGATCTACGCCGACAAGCTCACCGAGGCGGAGCTGAAGGACATCGCGGCCTTCTTCCGCTCGCCCGCGGGCAAGCGCTACGTCGAGTCCCAGCCCGCCGTGCTCGACGAGATGGTCCAGGCCATGCAGAGCTGGACCCAGGAGGTCTCCGAATACGTGATGGTGCGGGTGCGCGCGGAGCTCGGCAAGCGCGGCCACCAGCTCCAGTAACCGGTGAGCCCGACCCATCCGGCGAGCGCGCGCCTCTACGGTGCGGGCGGCGCCGCGCTCGCCCTGGTGCCGCTGGCGATGGCGCTCGCCAACCGGTCTAGCCCGGCTCTCGTCGCGGTGGCGGCCCTGTGCTTCCTGGCCGGGCGGCTCGCCGAGGATGCTTTGGGGGCGGCCCGGGAACTCGCGGCGGCCCTCCGCGCGCCGCTCGGGCTCGTCGGGCTGGCGCTCATGGCCTGGGCGCTCGCCTCCTTCGCCTGGACGCCGTTCCCCGCCGTCTCACTCCGGGCGCTCTCCGAGTTCGCGCCGACGCTCCTCGCCGCTGTCCTGCTCGTCCGGCTCGCGCCGGGACGGATCCCGGCCTTCGCCGGCCCGCTCGCCTGCGCATCCGTCGTGCTGGCGGCGCTCGTCATGGCGGCGAGCCTCGCCACCGACCTCCGGGTGCAGGCCTGGCTCGGGCAGCGCGACGCCGCCTTCGTGTTCAACCGCCCGGCCATGACCCTGGTGCTGCTGACCGGGCCCGTCGCGCTGGTGCTGTGGCGGCGCGGGCGGCGCGTCCTCGCGGCTCTGGCGCTCGGCCTCGCGATGGTCGGCGCGCTCCGCTCGATCAGCGGCGCCGCCGCGATGGGGCTGATCGCCGGCCTCGCCATGGCGGCGCTCGCGGCGATCCTGCCCCGGCGGATCGCGGTCGGCATCGCCGGGCTCGGCCTCGGCCTCGCGGTGGCGCTCGCCCCCGTCGAGGGCGACCTGCTGGAGCGGCTGATGCCCGAGGCCGCCCACGCGCGGCTGGTCCAGTCCTCCTCCCGCGCCCGCGTCGCCATCGCGCGGAGCTTCGGCGCGGCGGTCGCCGCCGATCCGTGGCGCGGGGCGGGGTTCGGCGTGGCGCCACGCTTCGCCGAGACGCCGGTCGCCGCCCGCATCGATCCGGAGCTGCGGCCGATGCTGGCGGTCGGGCACCCGCACAACACGTTTCTCCAGGTCTGGGCGGAGCTCGGCCTGCCCGGCGCCGTGCTGCTGGCGCTCGCGCTCTTCCTGGGTCTGCGCCCGGTCGTGGGACTGCGCCGGCCCGAGGCGGTGGCCGCGCTCGGCCTCGCGGCGGCGGCGGCGGCGATCGCCTTCGTGGAGCACAATGCCTGGGCGGCGTGGTGGACGGCGTCGCTCGGCGCTGCCATCACGTGGCTGCGCGAGGCGACGAAACCCGAGAGCGGATCCGCATGAGCGACTTCGACTGCGACCTCTTCGTCATCGGCGGCGGCTCGGGCGGCGTGCGGGCGGCGCGGATCGCGGCCGGCTACGGTGCCCGGGTGCGGCTCGCCGAGGAGTACCGGGTCGGCGGCACATGCGTGATCCGCGGCTGCGTGCCGAAGAAGCTGATGGTCTATGCCGGCCGGTTCAGCGACGCCTTCGAGGACGCGGCGGGCTTCGGCTGGAGCGTCGGGCAGCCCCGCTTCGACTGGTCGGTTCTGAAGCAGCGCCGCGACGCCGAGGTGACGCGGCTGGAGGGCATCTACGACGCCAACCTGATCCGCGCCGGGGTCGAGATCCATCCTGAGCGCGCCGTGATCGAGGACCCGCACACGGTCCGGCTGGTCCAGTCCGACCGCCGCATCACCGCGGCCCACATCCTCGTGGCGGTGGGTGCCCATCCGGTGAAGGAGCCGGCGATCCCGGGGGGCGAGCTCGGCATCACCTCGAACGAGGTGTTCGAGCTGGAGAGCCTGCCCGAGCGCATCCTCGTCGTCGGCGGCGGCTACATCGCGGTGGAATTCGCGGGTGTCTTCGCAGGCCTCGGCTCCAAGACCACCCTGCTGCACCGGGGTGCGAAACTCTTGCGCGGCTTCGACGAGGAGGTGCGCGACGCGCTGGGCGAGGCCTACGCGCAGCGCATGGACCTGCGCCTCGGCCGCACCCTGCAGCGGTTGGAGCGGGCGGAGGGCGGCATCCGCGCCACCCTCGACGACGGAACGAGCCTCGTGGTCGATCAGGTGCTGGTCGCGACCGGCCGGCGCCCGAACGTCGCCGGGCTCGGGCTGGAGCGGGTCGGCATCGAACTGGACAGCGCCGGGGCGATCCCGGTCGATGCGTGGTCGCAGACCCGCGTGCCCTCGATCTACGCGGTTGGCGACGTCACCAACCGGGCGAACCTCACGCCGATCGCGATCCGCGAGGGCCACGCCTTCGCCGACACGGTGTTCGGGGGCAAGCCCGCGCAGGTCGATCACCGCCTGATCCCGACCGCGGTATTCTCCACGCCCGAGATCGGCGTGGTGGGCCACAACGAGGACACGGCGCGGGCCTGCTACGGCGCCATCGACGTCTACCGCGCGGCCTTCCGGCCGATGATGGCGACGCTGTCGGGCCGGCAGGAGCGGGTGCTGATGAAGGTGCTGGTCGAGCCGGAGAGCGACCGGGTGGTCGGCGTCCACGTCGTCGGGCACGACGCGGGCGAGATCATCCAGGCGGTCGGCATCGCGGTCACCATGGGGGCGACCAAGGCCGATTTCGACCGCACCGTGGCGGTCCACCCGACGGCTGCCGAGGAGCTCGTCACCATGCGGGTGCCGGCGGTGACGAAGCGCCCGGTCGGCGTCGGATAGCCGACGTCGCGGAGAGGACTCGACGCCGGGCGGCGGCGGTCTAGATCAGCCGCATGGGCAAGCGGCCGACCAAGAAGGACCAGCCGGATCGGGACGACGCGCACGCGCGTCGCCAGGCGATCATCGACGGCTTGCTCGAAGCGGCGCTCCGCCCGGCCTTCACCTACCGCTTGCCGAGCCTCGACGCGCTGCCCGCCGACATCCGCCGGGCGGTGGACGCGCTGCTGGCCAAGGCCGAGCGCCAGCGCAGCCGAGCCCTGACCTACGAGGATCTCGAGGAGGCGCTGCCCCCGCGCGACGTCTCGGCGGAGGACCTAGAGGCGATCTTCTGGATTCTGGCCGAGCACGGCATCGAGGTGGAGGACGGCGAGGGCTGAGGCGCCGCTTCGCGAGGCGACCGAGCCGGGGCCCTTCCGTCCATCCTCGGATGGCGCGGACCCGTGATGGCTCGTCGCGCGATGGTGCGGTCTCACCCGGAAGCCGCATGACACGGGCTCGGGACCGCGCGGATGTCCGGCCTCATGGGCTGCGGTGCGGCTCGTCTCGCCGCAGAGCAGTGGGAACGGCGTCACACCCGGAGCACCGGGGCGTCCGGACCGCCGGGCCTGCGCAGCGGTCCTACGCCCCGTTCAGATCTCTGCGGCGAGCCCTTCGTGCCCGAGGGCCGAGAGCGTGAGGTGATCGGCGCCGACCTCGGCGCCTGAGTAGCCCAGCATGTGCGCAAGCTGGTCCCGGGCGCGCCAGACGCGGCTCTTCACGGTGCCGATTCGGCACTTCAGGATCTCGGCCGCCTCCTCGTACGAGGCGTTCTCGACCGCGACCAGGATCAGCGCCTCGCGCATCACGGCCGGCAGGCGCTCCAGGGCCGCCTGCACGTCCTGAAGGTCGAGATGGCCGCCCTGCGCCGGGACGGTCGCGAGGCGGGCGGCGTGGTCGCCGTCCGTGTCCGAGACCTCGCGGGCCTGCTTGCGGTGGACGCTGTAGAAGGCGTTGCGCATGATCGTGAACAGCCACGCGCCGAGATTCGTGCCGGCCTTGAAGCTCCCCCGGCTGCGCCATGCCCGCAGCAGGGTATCCTGCACGAGGTCGTCCGCCGCGGTCGGATTGCGGGTCAGCGAGACCGCGAAGTTGTGCAGGCTCGGCACCGCCTCCAGCAGGCCGGCGCGGAAGGCCCGCTCGTCCGCGTCCTGCGCCTTGGCCAGGGCCGCGTCGAGCGTGGCGACGAGGTCCGCGATTCGGGCGGAGGGCGGTTCGAGCCGCAGGGCCGCGTAGGCTTCCTGAAGCTGCGTGCCGAGATGCTGGCGGATCCCCTCGGACAGGGCGGGCGCAGCGGCTACGGCTGTGTCTGTCAGACAGATCTTGCCGGACATCGGACCTCGTGCGCTGGAACGGTGATCGAGAAGCGGTGGCGCCGCTCCCTCGGTGATCGTCCTGTTGTCGCTCCATGCCGGAGGCGCTGCAGCAACATAGGTTACCGGTCCTGTCTCAAGATTTCCTGCAAATATTCGACCTATGCTGGAACTTTTGGGTATTTGCTTGCGCGCGGCCCGCAAGTGGCTCGCTTAACCCTTGTTTATGACGCCCGAATCAACGTGAACACGCTGCGCCGCAGCAACCCCGTGCAACTCGATGGGAGGGACCTCGGGCTGCTCGCGTCCGGGCTGCCGTGGCCGAGCTGCGGGGTGTCCGTGCGCGGATCGAGGCTCGCACCGCACCATAACAGTGCGTCGCAAAACCGTTATGCTCAGTCTCAGCATATCTGGACAGACGCGGCCGGCCCGCCTAAGTTAGGCGGCGCAATGCTCAAAATGAGCATAATGGAGGACGCCATGGCGGCGACCAGTCAACCTGTCTCCCGCGGCCCCGTTCCGGGCGGCTTGGCCCCGCAATCCCTGCCGCTTCCGGAGATCTTCGCCCGCGTCAGCCGGCACGTGCCGGCGATCGAGTGGCCGGCACTCGCCCCCGACATCGAGGCGATCCTGCGGCTCAAGCGCGAGAGGAACGCGGTGATCCTGGCCCACAACTACCAGGCGCCCGAGATCTTCCATACGGTCGCGGACATTGTGGGCGACAGCCTCGCGCTCGCCCGAGAGGCGGTGAGCGTCGATGCCGACGTGATCGTGCTGGCGGGCGTGCACTTCATGGCCGAGACGGCCAAGCTCCTGAACCCGGCCAAGACCGTGCTGATCCCCGACATGGGCGCCGGCTGCTCGCTCGCCGACTCGATCACGGCGGAGGACGTGCGCGGCCTGCGCGCCCGCTATCCGGGCGTGCCGATCGTGACCTACGTGAACACCTCGGCGGCGGTGAAGGCCGAGTCCGACCTCTGCTGCACCTCCGGCAACGCGGTTGAGGTCGTGCGCTCGCTGAACGCTCCGCGGGTGCTGATGATTCCCGACGAGTTCCTCGCCCAGAACGTCCAGGCCGAGGTGCCGGAGGTCGAGATCCTGACCTGGGCCGGGCATTGCGAGGTGCATGAGCGCTTCACGCCCGCCGACATCCGCGACGTGCGCGAGAGCTATCCGGGCGTCACGGTGATCGCGCATCCCGAATGTCCGCCGGACGTCGTGGCCGAGTCCGACTTCTCGGGCTCGACCGCCATGATGATGAACTTCGTCATCGAGAAGCGGCCGGCTCAGGTCGTGCTCGTCACCGAGTGCTCGATGGCCGACAACATCGCGGCGCAGAACCCCGACATCGAGTTCATCAAGCCCTGCAACATGTGCCCGCACATGAAGCGGATGAGCCTGAAGAACATCCGCCGCGCCCTTGAGACGATGACCCACGAGGTGACGGTCGATCCGGCCCTGGCCGAGCGGGCGCGGGCGGCGGTGGAGCGGATGCTGGCGGTGCGCGCCCGATGAACGCGCTCACCCGCAACCCAGCCGACCGCGTCGTCGTGGTCGGCGCGGGCGTGGCCGGCCTCGCGACGGCCCTGCGCCTCGCGCCGCGCCCCGTGACCCTCGTCAGCGCGAGCCCGCTCGGGCTCGGCACCGCCACCGGCTGGGCGCAGGGCGGCATCGCCGCCGCGATCGGCGCCGACGACGCGGCCGAACTCCATGCCGCCGACACGCTGGCGGCGGGCGCCGGCCTGAGCGAGCCCGAGGTCGCCGCGCGCGTCGCCGCCGAGGGCCCGCACCTGATCGACTGGCTGCGCGGCATCGGTGTCGCCTTCGATCGGGCCGAGGACGGGGCGCTCGCGCTCGGCCTCGAAGCGGCGCACGGGCGGCGACGTATCGTGCGGGCGGGCGGCGACGCCACGGGCGCCCGCGTGCTCGAAGGTCTGGTGCGCGCCGTCCAGGCCGCGCCCTCGGTCGAGGTCGTGGTCGCCACGGTCCGCGACCTTCTGCGCGACGCGGACGGCGCCGTCGCGGGCGTGGTCTGCGCGCGGGACGGCGTGCCCTTTCGCATCCCGGCCCGGGCCGTGGTGCTGGCCACCGGCGGGCTCGGCGCACTCTACGCCGCGACCACCAACCCGCGTGGCGCCACGGGCCGCGGCCTCGCGCTCGCCGCGCGGGCGGGCGCCGTGATGCGCGACATGGAATTCGTGCAGTTCCACCCGACCGCCATCGCGGCCGGCGCCGACCCGATGCCGCTCGCCACCGAGGCGCTGCGGGGGGAGGGCGCCCGGCTCGTGGACGAGCACGGCGAGCCGGTGATGGCCGGCGTCGCGGGCGGCGACCTCGCGCCCCGGGACGTGGTGGCGCGCGGCATCTTCGGGGCGCTGGCCCGGGGCCGCACCGTCCATCTCGACACGCGCGGGGCGCTGGGCAGCCGCATGGCGACGCGCTTCCCCACCGTGGCGGCGCTCTGCGCGGAGGCCGGCATCGACCCGGCCGTGCAGGCGATCCCCGTGCGCCCGGCGGCGCACTACCACATGGGCGGCGTGAAGGTGGACGCCCGCGGCGCCACCTCGGTGCCGGGGCTCTACGCCTGCGGCGAGGTGGCCTCCACGGGGCTGCACGGCGCGAATCGGCTCGCCAGCAACTCGCTCCTCGAAGGGCTCGCGTACGCGGGCTTCGTCGCGGACGGGCTCGACGCGGCGTCCGGCCCGGCCCTGCCCGAGGCGACGCCGCCGCGCGCGTCCGGCGACCTCGCCCCGATCCGCGCTCTGATGGAGGCCCGGGTCGGCGTGGTGCGGGACGAGGCCGGCCTGCGCGAGGCCGTCGCCCGCCTCGCGCCGCTGAGCCCGACCTGCGACGCTGCTCTCGTGGCGCTCCTCGTCGCCCACACGGCGCTCGGCCGGCGCGAGAGCCGCGGCGCGCACTGGCGCAGCGACTTCAGCGGGTCGGCGCCCGCCCGCCACAGCGAGATCACCCTCGGCACCGTGCTGGCCGAGATCGAACCGGCGGCCCGCGCGGCCGCGGAGGCCCTGGCCCGATGACCGACCTTGTCCCTCTCCCGCGGCTCCTCGTGGAGCCTGTCGTGCGCGCTGCCCTGCTGGAGGATCTCGGCCGGGCGGGCGACATCACCACGGACGCGATCGTGCCGCCCGAGGCCCGCCTCCAGGGCGTGATCGGCGCGCGCCAGAACGGCGTGATTGCGGGCGTGGACTGCGCCCGGATCGCATTTGAGCTGATCGACCCGGCGGTCTCCGTCACGGTCGAGCGGCCGGACGGCGCCCGCGTCGCGCCCGGCGACGTGGTGCTCCGCCTCGACGGCCCGGCGCGCGCCATCCTCACCGCCGAGCGCGTCGCCCTCAACCTGCTCTGCCGCCTCTCGGGGGTCGCCACCGCCACCGCCGGGCTGGTGGAGGCCGCGCGCCCGCACGGCAAGGCCGCCATCGTCTGCACCCGCAAGACCACGCCGGGCCTGCGCGCCCTGGAGAAGCACGCCGTGCGCGCCGGCGGCGGCTCGAACCACCGCTTCGGCCTCGACGACGCGGTGCTGATCAAGGACAACCACGTTGCGGTCGCGGGCGGCATCGTGCCGGCGATCGAGCGGGCGCGAGCGCGCGCCGGCCATCTCGTGAAGATCGAGGTCGAGGTCGACACGCTGGCCCAGCTCGAAGAGGCGCTCTCCGTCGGGGCCGACGCGGTGCTCCTCGACAACATGGATCCGGCGACGCTCGCCCGCGCTGTCGCGATGATCGACGGCCGGGCCCTCTCCGAGGCCTCGGGCCGCATCACCCGCGAGACGGTGGGCGCCGTGGCGGCCTCGGGCGTGGACCTGATCTCCTGCGGATGGATCACCCACAGCGCCGCGATCATCGATCTGGGCCTGGACGCCTGACCTGAGAAAGACGCGCGCGCCTCCGCGAGGACGGCCGCGGGAGGATCGCGCGCTTCTGAGGTGGCCCGCGGTCTCAGGGGACGGGCGCGATCACTCAACCGTGATTCGCCGTCCAGATCAGCCCTCTTCGCGCGATGATTGTATACATTATGCCGAGCCTGTCGCCTTTCGGGCGGGAGCGGCGCTTTATTCCCGTCTTACGGCTAAGCTGCCACAGTGTTGCCACGGGGTCACGAGCGCGGCGGAAGCGTGGCCGGGGCTGGTTTCAAGCTTGGCTTTGCGCGGGGGTCGTTTACCCGTTGGCGAGACGTCGCGCGCCATCGTGCATGCCGACACCTGTCGCGTCCCCGAACTTCCCGCCTGCCTTCGAGAGACCTCGATGCGTCGTTCCGCCACCGCCCTCGTCGGGCTCGCCTGCGCTGCTGCGGCCTGGGCATCGCCCGCGCTCGCCTACGAGATCGATCCGCTGACCCGTCAGCCCCTCGACAATGCCCTGACGGTGCGCGTGCGCCCGCAGGCCGTCGAGACCGTCGCCGTGCCGGTCGCCAACGCCTCGCTCAACTCGGCCGACCCGCTGGCCGCGACGGTGCCGCAGATGTCGGCGATCCCGCGTGAGACGGTCGCCTATAGCGGCCCCTACGGCGCCGGCACCATCGTGGTCTCGACTGCCGAGCGGCGGCTCTACTACGTGCTCGGCGGTGGTCAGGCCCTGCGCTACGGCGTAGGCGTCGGCCGTCCGGGCTTCACCTGGGGCGGCGTGCAGACCATCACGATGAAGCGCGAGTGGCCGGATTGGCGCCCGCCGGCCACCATGCTGCGCCGCCGGCCCGACCTGCCGCGCTACATGAAGGGCGGCCTCGAGAACCCGCTCGGCGCCCGCGCGATGTATCTCGGCGGCTCCATCTACCGCATCCACGGCTCGAACGAGCCGGAGACCATCGGCACCGCCGTCTCCTCCGGCTGCATCCGCATGACCAACGAGGACGTCACCGACCTCTACACCCGCGCCAAGGTCGGCACGAAGGTCATCGTCCAGCGCTGAGGCGCGGGCGAACCGTTGTTTTCGAGGGGGCCGGCAGAGATGCCGGCCCATTTCTTGTTCTCGTCCGGACGATGCTGGAACCCTCGCTGCGCGGGGGGAGGCCCTCGCGATTGAGCGGATGCGGTCTCAGTGGCAGCCGCAGGAGCCGCCGCCGCACCCGCCGCCCTGGGCGGCCTTCGCCTTGAGATCCGCCTGCCCGCGCGTGTCGCGGTCGAGACCGCGCTCGGCGAGTTCTTTCAGATAGCTCTGCCAGCGACTGCAATACTGCGCCCCCAACTCGTGGAGGTAGCCCCAGCCGTAGATGCCGGTGTCGTGCATGTCGTCGAAAGCGAGCTTCACCGCGTAGTTGCCGATCGGCTGCACCGACAGGATCTCCACGTTGCGCTTGCCGCCGATGATCTTGCGCTCGGCCGGCGAGTGGCCCTGCACCTCGGCGGACGGGCTCGAGACCCGCAGGTACTCGGCCGGCAGATCGAAGTGGCCGCCGTCGTCGAAGGCCAGTTTGAGGACGCGCCTGTCCGCGGACAGGCGGATCTCGGTCGGCCAGCGTTCCTCACTCACGCTCGAATCTCCCTGGAACGGTTCCGTGCCCACGCTTGCTCCGGGGCGCGCGTCCCCTCATATGCCAAGACATGCTAGGTTCGTCACGCGACGCCTCTTCCCTCCCGCAGCAGAGCACCGAGTCCCATATGTGGGGTCCGCGCACCGACACCGCAGCGCCCGTGATGCCGCTGATCGACCCGTTCCAGCGGGCGATCACCTATCTGCGCATCTCGGTGACGGATCGCTGCGATCTCCGCTGCGTCTACTGCATGGCGGAGGAGATGAACTTCCTGCCCAAGCGCGACCTGCTCACGCTGGAGGAGCTGGATCGGCTCTGCGGCGTGTTCATCGCGCGGGGCGTGCGCAAGCTCCGCATCACCGGCGGCGAACCGTTGGTCCGGCGCGACATCATGCACCTGTTCCGGCGGCTCTCGCGCCACCTCGATTCGGGGGCGCTGCAGGAGCTGACGCTGACCACCAACGGCACTCAGCTCGGCCGCTTCGCCGGTGAACTCGCCGATCTCGGCGTGCGCCGCGTGAACGTCTCGCTGGACACTCTCGACCCGGACAAGTTCCGGGCGATCACCCGGCGCGGCGACCTCAAGGTCGTGCTCGACGGGATCGCGGCCGCGCGCGACGCCGGCATCAAGGTGAAGATCAACGCGGTGGCGCTGAAGGGCGTCAACGAGCACGAGATCGCTGACATGATCGCCTGGGCCCACGGGCTCGGCATGGAGATGACCCTGATCGAGGTCATGCCGCTCGGCGAAGTCGAGGGCGACCGCACCGATCAGTTCCTGCCGCTCTCGGTGGCGCGGCAGCGCCTGGAGGAGCGCTGGACCTTGACCCCGCTGCCCGACCGCACCGGCGGCCCGGCCCGCTACGTCCGGGTCGAGGAGACGGGCGGCCGGCTCGGCTTCATCACGCCGCTGACGCACAATTTCTGCGAGAGCTGCAACCGGGTGCGCCTGACCTGCACCGGCAAACTCTACATGTGCCTCGGCCAGGAGGACGCGGCCGACCTGCGCGCGGCGCTCCGCGCCTCGTCCGACGACGCGCTCGTGACGCAGGCGGTGATCGACGCCATCGCCCGCAAGCCGAAGGGCCACGACTTCGTCATCGCGCGCCAGCGGCCCGCGGCGGTGCCGCGCCACATGAGCGTGACCGGAGGCTGAACCGGTCAGGTCGACTGTGCGAGGTCCGGCGGCAGGTAGGGCTGGCCCTCCGCCGTCAGCGCCCGGTCCACGGCCTCGATGGCAAGGAGGATCCGGGTGAGGTCCTCGGCCATCGTGACGGGCGCCAGATCCATGCCGGCGATGCGCCGAGCCAGCGCGTCGCGTTCGCGCACGAGGCTCGCCCGCGCCCGGTTCAGGGTATGGATCGCCTCACCACTCATGCGCCCCCCGCTCGTCCCGACGTAAAGAACGGCCCCGCACGCCGTCGCGTACGGGGCCGGCCGACAACCTGGCGGATCCGATGCCTCAGGGGCAGGAGCGCCGCACGCCGCCCTTGGCGATGTAGGTGCCCGTCCGCGGGTCGTAGGTGCGGAAGCGGCGGGCACAGGCCTCCTCGGCCGAGCTGTCGGAGGTGACGGTCTCCGTCTCGGCGTAGCCGTAGTTCACCGGGGCGTAGCCGTAGCCGGCGGGCGCGTAGCCGCCGTAATAGCCGTCATCGTAACCGTAGCCCGGATAGCCGTAGCCGCCGTAGAGGCTGCTGGCCGCGAGGCCGCCCGCGAGGCCGAGCCCGACACCGACGCCGAGGCCCCCGAGGCCGTAGCCGCGTCGGCCGTAGCCGTACCCGTAGCGATTGCCGTAATAGCCACGGTTGAACCCGTAGCCCCGGTTCAAGCCGTAGCCGCGGCCGGCCAGACCGGCACCGCCGAAGCCGACGCCGCGATTGAAGCCGCCCCCGCCGATTCCGACGCCGCCGCGGTTGAAGCCGCCGCCCCCGATCCCGACACCGCCGCGATTGAAGCCACCGCCGCTGAAGCCGCCGCCGATGCCGCGTCCGGCGAAGCCGCCGCCGGCGGCCGGGCCGCTGAAGCCGCCCGCGAGCGCGTTGCCGCCACGGAAGCCCGAGATGTTCTGAGCCTCGGAGGCGGCCGGGACCAGGGTGAGCGTGCCGGCAATCGCCGACGCGACCAGGAGAGAATGCTTGACCATACGAACCTCGTCGAACGCGATGACTGTCTTGCCGGTCAACGTTCGATCGCGGGATCGTATGCCTGCTACACTTTGTCCGAAGCCCGACAGCGCATGACCCGGCGCGGGCGGACGGTCACTCGACGAACTCGGCCGCGGCGTAGCCCTGCAGGTAGAGCAGCGCCGTCAGGTCGCCGTGGTCGATGCGCACGCGGGCGGCCTCCGCGACCGCGGGCTTGGCCCGGAAGGCGACGCCGAGGCCGGCCTCGCGGATCATGTCGAGGTCGTTTGCGCCGTCGCCGACCGCGAGCGTCTCGGCCGGATCGAGACCGAGGCGGGTGCGCAGATCGATGAGCGTCGCGCGCTTCGCCTCCTTGCCCACGATCGGCTCCTCAACCGTGCCGGCGAGCCTGTCGCCCGCGAGCACGAGACGGTTGGCGTGGTTCTCGTCGAAGCCGATCGTGTCCGCGACCGGGCCGGTGAACAGGGTGAAGCCGCCCGAGACGAGGCAGGTGCGTGCGCCGTGCGCCCTCAGCGTGCGCACCAGGGTGCGGCCCCCGGGGGTCAGGGTGATGCGCTCGGCGATCAGCCCGTCGATCGTGCCGATCGGCAGATCCTTCAGCAGGGCGACGCGCTCGCGCAGAGCCGGCTCGAAGGCGATCTCGCCGCGCATCGCGCGCTCGGTGATCGCCGCGACATGCGCCTTCAGGCCGACCTCGGCGGCCAGCTCGTCGATGCATTCCTGCTCGATCATGGTCGAGTCCATGTCGGCCAGGAACAGGCGCTTGCGGCGGTGGGCGTCGGCCGGCAGCACCGCGAGGTCGATCGGCTCGGAGCCCAGCGCCGCGCGGAGCCGCTCGGTCAGCGCCGGGGCCGCGGCGGGCGCGCCCGGCACCAGGATCTCGGCGGCCACCTCGCCGTGCAGGGGGCGCGGCTGATGCTCGGTCGCGAGAACGCGCCGCGCCTCGGCCAGCACCGCGTCGGTGATGGCGGGCCGCTGCGGGTTTGATATCAGGACCGCGACGAGGGTCATCGGAGGAAGTCCAAGCTGGTGTCGGGAAGCGTCGAGTCACTGGAGCCGCCCGGCGACCGGCCGGCGGCGATCCTCATTGCAGGGCCGACCGCCTCCGGCAAGTCGGCGCTGGCCGCCGCCCTGGCCCTCCGGCACGGCGGCGTCGTGATCAACACGGACTCGATGCAGGTCTACGCGGACCTGCGCGTGCTCACCGCGCGGCCCGAGGCGGCCGAGGAAGCCCGGGTGCCCCACAGGCTCTACGGCCATGTCGATGGGGCGGTGAACTACTCGGCCGGGCAGTTCGCGCGGGACGTCGCCGCGCTGCTCCCCGCGCTCGACGGCCGGATGCCGGTCTTCTGCGGCGGGACAGGTCTGTATTTCCGCGCCCTGGAAGAGGGCTTTTCCGAGATGCCGCCGGTGCCCGAGGCGGTGCGCTCCGCGGTGCGGGACCGCGCCGCGGACCGTCCGACCGAGGCGCTGCACGCCGATCTCGCCGCGCAGGACCCGGAGGGCGCTGCCGCTCTGCGCCCGAGCGACCGCGCCCGGATCCTGCGGGCGCTGGAGATTCTGGCGGCGACCGGCCGGCCCATCGCCGCCTTCCGGGGCGAGCGCGTGCCCGGCCCGCTCGCCGGCCGGCCCCTGAGAAAGATCTTCCTCGCCCCGAACCGCGACGTCCTGCGCGCCCGCATCGACGCGCGCTTCCGCACGATGATCGCGGGCGGCGCGCTGGACGAGGTGACGCATCTGCGCGCGCGCCGGCTCGATCCGCTCCTGCCGATCATGCGGGCCCATGGGGTGCCGGCGCTGACCGCCTATCTCGACGGAACGATGGACCTGGAGGACGCCATCGTCCGTGGGCAGGCCGATACACGCGCCTACGCCAAGCGCCAGTTCACGTGGTTCCGCAACCAGATGGGGACGGACTGGGCCTGGCTCGATCCGGAGACTGCGGGGCGGATGGTGGGGTGATCGAGTGCGGGCCGGTCCCTGCGGACGGCGTGCCCCCCACGCCCTCCCTCCACCGTCTGCGGGGGAGGGAGAGCGGGGTGGGATCCGACGGTGCAGGTCCTGCCGACGCTCAGCGCTCCAGCCGCGCGACGAGGCTCGACGTGTCCCAGCGGCCGCCGCCCATGCTCTGCACCTCGGCGTAGAACTGGTCCACCAGGGCGCTGACGGGGAGCTTGGCACCGTTGCGGCGGCCCTCGTCGAGCAGGATGCCGAGATCCTTGCGCATCCAATCGACCGCGAAGCCGAAGTCGAACGTGCCCGCGTTCATGGTCTTGCCGCGGTTCTCCATCTGCCAGGAGCCGGCCGCGCCCTTGGAGATCACCTCCAGCACCGCCTCCACGTCGAGGCCCGCGCGCTTGGCGAAGTGCACGCCCTCCGACAGGCCCTGGACAAGGCCCGCGATGCAGATCTGGTTGACCATCTTGGTGAGCTGTCCGGCACCCGCCGGGCCCATCAGCCGGGAGGCGCGGGCGAAGCTCATGATTGCCGGCTCGACCTTCGCGTAGGTCTCGGCCTCGCCCCCGCACATCACGGTGAGCACGCCGTTCTCCGCGCCCGCCTGCCCGCCCGAGACCGGCGCGTCGACGAAGCCGATCCCGGCTTCCGCGGCGGCGGCCGCGAGCTCGCGCGCCACCTCGGCGGAGGCAGTGGTGTGGTCCACGAAGGTGGCGCCCCGCTCCATCCCGGCGAGTGCGCCGTCCGCGCCCAGCACGACGCTGCGCAGGTCGTCGTCGTTGCCCACGCAAGCGAAGACGATCTCGGCGCCACGGGCGGCCTCACGCGGCGTCGTCGCATGCGCGCCGCCGTGCTTGGCCACCCAGGCCTCGGCCTTCGCGGAGGTGCGGTTGTAGACCGTGACGTCGTGGCCCTTGGCCGCGAGGTGGCCGGCCATCGGGCTTCCCATCACACCGAGGCCCAGAAAGGCAACTTTCGCCATCGTATCGTCTCCCGCAAAATTCCAACCGGCGCCAGCGGTCTAGATTTGGCCGTGCGGCCGGTCAAACCACACGGCCGAGTGGTCCCACGCTCCAGCGATGCCGCTTGAGGTGGTGCCGGATTTGTTCCCGAAAATTAACCGCTCCCTGTTCTCCCGACCCCGATTTTGCGACAGAAGGGGCGCAGTTTGCCGGCCGCGGAAGAGCCGGTTTGTGGAGTGGGACGCCGATGGGCGCGATCAGCAAGCACGGGCCCTGGGCCCTGGTGGGGGCGCTCGGCGCCGCCGCACTCTCCATCGTCGCGGTGGAGCGCGGCGAGGCCGTCAACGCGCTCTGGCTCGTGGTAGCGGCGGTCTGCGTCTACCTCATCGCCTACCGCTACTACTCGCTCTTCATCGCCGAGAAGGTGATGCGCCTCGACCCGGCGCGCGAGACCCCGGCCGTGCGCCACAACGACGGCCTCGACTACGTCCCCACCAACAAGACCGTGCTGTTCGGCCACCACTTTGCGGCGATCGCGGGCGCGGGCCCGCTGGTCGGCCCGGTGCTCGCCGCCCAGATGGGCTACCTGCCCGGCATGCTCTGGATCCTGGCCGGCGTCGTGCTGGCCGGCGCCGTTCAGGACTTCATGGTCCTGTTCGTCTCGATGCGCCGCGACGGGCGCTCGCTCGGCGAGCTGATCCGCTCGGAGCTCGGCACGATCCCCGGCATCATCGCCCTCATCGGCACCTTCCTGATCATGGTGATCCTGCTCGCCGTGCTGGCGCTGATCGTCGTGAAGGCGCTGGCCGAGAGCCCCTGGGGCACCTTCACGGTGATGATGACCATCCCGATCGCGATGCTGATGGGCATCTACACCCGCTACATCCGCCCGGGCAGGATCGGCGAGGTGTCGATCATCGGCTTCGTGCTGCTGATGGCCGCGATCATCTACGGCCAGAACGTCGCCGCGAGCCCGGTCTGGGGCCCGGCCTTCACCTTCACGGGCACCCAGCTCTGCTGGCTGCTGATCGGCTACGGCTTCGTCGCATCGATCCTGCCGGTCTGGCTGCTGCTCGCCCCGCGCGACTACCTCTCGACCTTCCTCAAGATCGGCACGATCGTCGGCCTCGCGCTCGGCATCGCCGTCGTCGCCCCGCACATGCAGATGCCGGCGATGACGAAGTTCGTGGACGGCACCGGCCCCGTCTGGTCGGGCCAGCTCTTCCCCTTCCTGTTCATCACCATCGCGTGCGGCTCGGTCTCGGGATTCCACTCCTTGATCTCGTCCGGCACCACCCCGAAGCTGATCGCCAACGAGCGGGACGCCCGCTTCGTCGGCTACGGCGGCATGCTGATGGAATCCTTCGTGGCCATCATGGCGCTGATCTCGGCCTGCGTGATCGATCCCGGCGTGTACTTCACCATGAACACGCCCGCCGCGATCGTCGGCACCACGCCTGAGAGCGCGGCCGCCGCGGTGACCAAGCTCGGTTTCCCGATCACCGCTGAGACGATCACCCAGACCGCTCAGGATGTCGGCGAGCACACCATCATCTCCCGCGCGGGCGGCGCCCCGACGCTGGCGGTCGGCATGGCGCACATCATCTCCTCGGCGGTGGGCGGCAAGGCCATGATGGCCTTCTGGTACCACTTCGCGATCCTGTTCGAGGCGCTGTTCATCCTCACGGCGGTCGATGCGGGCACGCGCGCCTGCCGCTTCATGGTGCAGGACCTGATCGGCCTAGCCGTCCCCTCGTTCAAGGACACGGCCTCGTGGGTGCCGAGCATCGTGGCGACGGCGATCGCAGTCGGGGCCTGGGGCTACTTCCTGTATCAGGGCGTGACGGACCCGCTCGGGGGCATCAACACCCTGTGGCCGCTCTTCGGCATCTCGAACCAGATGCTGGCCGCGGTGGCGCTGACGCTCTGCACGGTCGTGATCTTCAAGATGAAGCGCGAGCGCTACGCCTTCGTCACCATCATCCCGACCCTGTGGCTCTGCATCTGCACCCTCACGGCCGGCTGGCAGAAGATCTTCTCCGCCGACCCGCGCATCGGCTTCCTGGCCCATGCCGACCGCTACGCGGCCGCCGCCGCCGAGGGAAAGGTGCTGCCGCCGGCCAAGAACGCCGACCAGATGGCGCAGATCATCTTCAACGACCGGATCGACGCGGCGCTCGCCGTCGTGTTCATCGGCCTCGTCCTGGCGATCGGCGCCTTCGGCGTGCTCTCCTGCATCCGGGCGCTGCGCGCGGTCGGCTGGACGGCGCGCGAGAGCGACGCGACCGCGGGCGGCCGTCCGGTCCCTGCGGAGTGAGGCCATGGGATCGTCGCAGAGCCTGATGGAGCGCTGGAAGACGCTGCAGAAATGCGTCTGCGACGGCGCCCGGCTGATGGTGGGGCAGGGGGATTACGCGGCCTATGCCGAGCACATCCGCCGCACCCACCCGGACCAGCGGCCGATGAGCGAGGTGGAGTTCTTCCGAAACCGGGAGAATGCCCGCTTCGGCGTCGGCAACACCAGCGGCTTCCGCTGCTGCTGACGCCCGTCTCGGCCGCCACGGAAAGAAAACCGGCGCCCGTGCGTTCTCACGCGCGGGCGTTTTTCGTGCCCGCGATTCGATAGGGGGCGAGATGGTGGCTGATCACGCCGACGAAGCGCCGGAGCCGCGGGCGGTGAACACGTCCGAGCCCTGGGAGAGGGCCTACTGGGCGCGCCGCTTCATGGTGCCGGTGGAGCAGGTGATCGCCGCGGTGGCCGCGGTGGGCGACGATCCCGCCCAGGTGGCGAGCCATCTCGGTCGCGACTGGCCTGGCCACGAGACCATCACCTGACGTGTCTCCCGGCTGCGGGTCTTGACTCGGCCGGGACAATCGCCGTCCTTCCACCGCGGGAGAACCGCATGAGCATCCTACAGGACGCAATCCTTCGCTTCGGCCGCACGATCATGTCCTACGCGGGCGACGCGGTATTCCTCGAGGCTGCGGTGTCGGCCGCGGCCAACGTGATCGTGGCCGACGGCGACATCGCCGAGGAGGAGGTCGAGTCGGCCATCGCTGGCATGCGCGCCAACCCGATCCTCGAGAAGTCCTACGACACCCTCCGCATCGAGCAGGAACTCTATGAAGGCATCGCCCGGGCCAAGACCCGCGCTGGCCGGGTCGAGAATTTGCGCCTCGTCGAGGCGGTGGCCGACCGCCCGGTCGAGCAGCGCCAGGACATCTTCCTGATTGCGGCGGATGTCGCCGATGCCGGCGGCATCAAGGAGACCGAGCACCGGGCGCTTAGCGAGATCGCCGCGAGCCTGGACGTGGACAAGGACGCCCTGCTGGGCTGAGGCGGATCCCGCGTCACGGGGCCCGGCCGGTCCCCATCCGAGGGGGCGGACATTCTGCGGAAACAATCGTATCGCTGGTTGAATCGCCGGGCTCGGACATCGCCCGGGATCCGGTAGCGACATGGGCCTCGTTCAGTACGCGCTGAAGTTCCGCATCACCGTCTACGTGCTCGCCGTGCTGATGATGCTCGGTGGCGCGGCGGCGGTCGTGACGACGCCGAAGGACGTGCTCCCCGTCGTCGACATCCCGGTCGTCGTGGTGGTCTGGACCTATACGGGCCTCTCGACGCCCGAGATGGAGCGGCGCGTCACCACCTACGCGGAGTTCTCGCTCTCCAACAACGTCAACAACATCAAGCGGATGGAATCGACCACCCTGCAGGGCACGGCGATCCAGAAGATCTATTTCGACGACGCGGTCAGCATCGATCTGGCGATCTCCCAGACCGTCTCGGCGATGAACTCGATCCGCGCGGCGATGCCGCCGGGCATTCAGCCGCCGATCGTGCTGCGCTTCTCCGCCTCCTCGGTGCCGGTGATCCAACTCGCGCTCACCTCCACGAAGGAGAGCCTGACCAAGGTCAACGACTACGCCCAGTACCGCATCCGCCAGCGCCTGACCCAGGTGCCGGGCTCGACGCTGCCCTCGCCCTTCGGCGGCACGCCGCGCCAGATCATGGTCGATCTCGACCTGCACGCCCTCCAGGCGCTCGGGCTGACGGCGCTGGACGTCACCAACGCGATCACGGCCCAGAACCTCACTGTCCCCTCCGGCCTCGCAAAGATCGGCGAGCAGCAATACCCGATCCAGCTCAACGCCACGCCCGACGCCATCGAGGCGCTGAACACCCTGCCGATCAAGACGGTGGCGGGCCAGCCGGTGCTGGTGCGCGATGTCGCCCAGGTCCGCGACGGCGGTCCCCCTCAGGTCAACGTGGTGCGGGCGGACGGCATCCAGTCGGTGCTGATGCGGGTGTTCAAGAACGGCACCGCCTCGACGCTTGACGTCGTCAACAACGTCAAGAAGGCGCTGCCGGAGATCCGCGCGGCGGCGCCCGAGGGCCTGCAGATCACGCCGCTCTTCGACCAGTCGGTCTTCGTCACGGCGGCGATCGAGGGCGTGCTGCACGAGGCGATGATCGCGGCGGGCCTCACCGGTCTCACCATCCTGCTCTTCCTCGGCTCCTGGCGCTCGACGCTGGTGGTGCTGATCTCGATCCCGCTCTCGATCCTCACCTCGCTGGCGGTGCTGGCCGCGCTCGGCCAGACCATCAACGTGATGACGCTGGGCGGCCTCGCCCTCGCCATCGGCATCCTGGTGGACGACGCCACGGTCGCGGTCGAGAACACCTACCGGCTGTTCGAGGAGGGCGAGCCCTTCCGGAAATCCGTGGTCGAGGGCGCGGCCAGCATCGCCAAGCCGACGCTGATCTCGACGCTCTCGATCTGCGCCGCCTTCACCTCGGTCTTCGCGCTCGCCGACACGCCCCGCTACCTGTTCACCCCCCAGGCGCTCGCGGTCGTGTTCGCGATGCTGACCTCCTATCTCCTGTCGCGCACCCTGGTGCCGGTGCTGATCGACGTGCTCGTGGCGCGGGAATACGCGCAGCACCACGGCGGCGGCACGGAGCCGCCCCGCACCCGGATCGGGCGGGCGCTCGGGCTCGTCGGGCGGCCGGTCTTTCGGGCGGCCGGCGCCTTCCGGCACGGGTTCGAGGCGCGGTTCAGTCGCTTCCACCGCGGCTATCTCGGGCTGCTGCACGCGGTCCTGCGGCGGCGCGTGGTCACGCTCGTCTTCGTCGGCCTTATCTTCGCCGGGACGGGCGTGCTCTTCACCTTCGTCGGCCGGGACTACTTCCCGCAGGTCGCGTCGAGCCAGATCACTCTGCACCTGCGCACCCGCCCCGGCATGCGCATCGAGACCGCCGTGCAGACCTTCGCGGCGGTGCAGGGCGTGGTGCGGGAGGTGATCCCCGAGGGTGAGATCGAGCAGGTGCTCGACAATATCGGCCTGCCCTCGAACAACTACAACTTCGCGTTCTCGGACGGCTCCTTCGTGGCCTACAATGACGGCCAGATGCTGATCAGCCTGAAGGAGGGTCACGGCTCGACGGCGCTCTACACCAAGCGCCTGCGGGAGGTCCTGCGGGAGCGCTTTCCCGACCTCGTCGTCTACACCCAGCCCTCCGACATCATCACCCAGATCCTCAATTTCGGCACGCTGGCGCAGATCGACATCCAGGTCTCCGGCCGCAACACCGAGAAGGACCTCGCGGTCGCCCAGAACATTGTGCGCCGTCTCAAGGAAGTGCCGGGCGCCGTCGACGTGCACCTGCACCAGATCGTCGGCACGCCGCAATTCTTCGTGGACGTCGATCGCCGTCTCGCCTCGGAACTCGGCCTGACGCAGCAGCAGATCGCCCAGGGGCTCAACGTCTCGCTCGCCGGCTCCTTCCAGGTCACACCGAACTTCTGGTCGGACCCGAAGACCGGCATCCCCTACCAGCTCTGGGTGCAGACGCCGGAGTACCGCAACGACTCGCTGACGAGCTTGCGCAACACGCCGCTGATGGTTCGGGGCGAGGGCGACCAGCCGGGCGTGCTCACGCTCCTCTCAAGCGTGGCCGACTTCCGCCGGCAGGGCATCCAGACGGTGATCAACCACGTCAACACCGCGCCGACCTTCAACGTCTACGCCTCCGTGCAGGATTCCGATCTCGGCTCGGTAGCGGCCGAGATCCGGAAGATCGTGGACGACGAGCAGAAGAACCTGCCGGCGCCCGACAAGATCACGGTGCGCGGCCAGATCGAGAACATGGATTCGGCCTTCTTCCGGCTCGGCATCGGCCTCTCGATCGCGCTGGTCGCCGTCTACCTGCTGATGGCGGTGAACTATCAGAGCTGGGGCGATCCCTTCGTGGTGCTGCTCGCGCTCCCGCTCGCCTTCTGCGGCATCGTCTTCAGCCTCTTCGTCACGGGCACGAGCTTCTCGATTCCCTCGCTGTTCGGGGCGATCATGTCGGTGGGCATCGCGTCCGCGAACTCGATCCTGCTCGTCACCTTCGCGCGCGAGCACCGGGAGGCCACGGGCTGCTCGGCCGCCGAGGCGGCGCTGCTCGCGGGCGACACGCGCCTGCGCCCGGTTCTGATGACGGCGGGAGCGATGTTCCTCGGACTGATCCCGATGGCGCTCGGCACCGGCGAGGGCGGCGAGCAGAACGCGGCGCTCGCCCGCGCGGTGATGGGGGGCATCGCCTTCGGCACGCCCGCGACCCTGCTCTTCGTGCCCTTCCTCTACACGCTGCTGCGCAGCGCGCCGGTGCGGGCGCCGAGCGACTATCTGGAGGGCGCCGAGCCGGCGTGAGGCGGCTTTTCGGTCGATCAGGCCGGGGACCTATGAAGCCCCCGTGCCGTCGTGGGGGAGAGTGAGACCCCCGGCGCCGGCAGGGATCGACCGGCGCGCGCTCAATCCTCGCAGCCGGTGCAGATGCTGTTCTCGATGCGATCGATCACGCGCTCTTCTCGGCGCTCTGCTGCGGCCGAGGACATGTCGCGGGGGCCGAGCGCCGCGCCCGGCGGCTTCGTCACGCCCTCCCGGTTGGTGTAGGGCGCGGTGATCGTGGTCGTGGGACCGCCGCCAGTCCCCGTGAGGTCGGGAGCTTGTGCCTGTGCCAGTGCCGAAATGGGCAGGCCGGCGAGCAGCAGGGCGACCGGAAGCGTCGGGCGAGCGAGGGGCATGGCGGACCTCCGTCGAGGACGAGGCAAGTCTACCACGGGATCGATATCAGTAAATCCCTGGTTCAGCGCGGGCGGCGCAGGCCGGGCTTCCGCCGCTCGACTGTACGGCGGAATACGCCGACCATCTCGAGATGGCCCGAATACCGGAACTGGTCCACGGGCGTGACCGCGTCCAGGCTGTAGCCGCCCGCAACCAGGGTCGCGGCGTCGCGCGCGAAGGTGCCGGCATCGCAGGCCACACCCACGACGAGCGGCACCCGCGATTCGGCGAGCTGGTGCACCTGCGCCTGGGCGCCGGCCCGGGGCGGGTCGAGCACCACCGCGTCGAAGGCGTTGAGGTCGTGGGCGAGCAGCGGACGGCGGAACAGGTCCCGGCGCTCGTGGGTGAGCCGATGCAGCCCGCTCTGGGCGCGGAAGGCCCGGTCGAGACCGGCGAGCGGCGCGGCCTCGCCCTCCACCGCATGGACGTCGCACGTCCGCGCCATCGCGAGGCTGAACGGCCCGCACCCGGCGAAGAGGTCGGCCGCGCGGCGCACCTTCTTCGGGAGAGCGTCGAGAACCAGGGCGGTCAGCGCGGCCTCGCCGGCCGCGGTCGCCTGGAGGAAGCCCCCCGGCGGCGGGTAGAGCCGGGCGGGGCCGGACGGGACGCTCGGGGGCGTGCGCTCCACCACCACGTCGCCGTGCAGCGAGAGCCGCGCGAGGCGAAGCTCCTCCGCCAGCCGCACCAGGACCGCGCGCACGCCCGGGGCGACCGGGCCGTGCCCGCGGATGTCCACATCGAGTCCCGGCTCGGTCGCGGTCACGGCGACGTCGAGGGGCTTGCGGCCGTGGCCGAGGGGCGCGCTGAGCGCCCGCGCGATCGCCGGGGCCGGGTGAAGCGCCGGCACGGTGATCGGGCAATGGTCGATCGCCACGAGGTCGTGGCTGCGCGCGGCCATCAGCCCGGCCTCAGCCCGGCCGTCGCGCTCGCGCACGTGGAGCGTGATCCGGCGGCGCCCGTCCCCGTGCGCATCGATCAGCGCCCCGGGCTCGACCGGGAGCCCCGCCTGCGACAGGGCCTGGGCGAGCAAGCCCCGTTTCCAGGCCGCGTAGGGCTCGCGGGCGATATGCTGCGTCGCGCAGCCGCCGCAGCGACCGTAATAGGGGCAGAACGGCTCGATCCGGTCGGGAGAGGCCGCCTCGACTGCCTCCAGCACCCCGCGCCCGCCCTCGCGGCGGATCGCGACCCGCTCGCCCGGCAGGGCGCCGGCCACCGGCGTGCCGTCCTCGGCAATGCCGTCGCCGCGCGCGCCCAGACGGCTGATCGTGACGGTCTCGCTCATGTCGTGTCTCTCAAGGCCGGCCGGCGGGCGCCGACCAGGAATTCGGTGTTGCCGTCGCCGCCCTGGATCGGAGACGGCAGGAGGCCGAGGATCGCGAAGCCGAGGCCTTCGAGGGCGGCCCGCACCTCGGCGCAGACCGCATCGTGCACGGCCGGGTCGCGCACGATGCCGCCGCGCCCGACCCGGGCCCGGCCCGCCTCGAACTGCGGCTTGATCAGCGCGACGAGATCCGCCCGCGGCGCGAGGAGGTTCGCCACCGCCGGCAGGACGAGGCGCAGCGCGATGAAGCTGACGTCGATCCCGCAGAGATCGGGTACCGGATCGAGCGGGCCTTCGAGTGCCCGGATATCAGTGCCCTCGCGGCACGAGACACGCGGATCGGCGCGCAGCGAGGCGTGGAGCTGGTCGCGCCCGACATCGACGGCGTGGACCACGGAAGCGCTCCGTCGCAGCAGCAGATCGGTGAAGCCGCCCGTCGAGGCGCCGACATCGAGGGCGGCGCGGCCCGCCGGATCGAGTCGGAACGTGTCGAGTGCCGCCTCAAGCTTGAGGCCGCCGCGGGAAACGTAGGGGTGCGGCGCCTCGGCCTCGACCCGGGCCCCGGCCGGGATCGGCTCGGAGGCGCGGGCGAGCACGCGGCCGTCCACGCGCACGAGTCCCGCCGCGATCGCGGCCTGCGCCCGCGCCCGGCTCTCGAAATGCCCGTGCTCCACCAGGAAACGGTCCGCCCGGAGGCGCTCGCCCGTCATCGTCCCTTGCTACCTGCGTGTTCGTGCGCCCTGTCGGGGCGACCAAGTCGGCCTAACTAGCCCGGCACCGAGAGGAGAGCCATCGCATGACACGCATCCTGCCCCTGCTCGCGCTCGCCGCGGGCCTCGTGCCCGCCGCGGCGCTCGCCCAGGAGCCGGCCAAGCCCGCCGAATCCACCAAACCGGCCGAGCCGCAGACCTACGAGACGCAGATCAAGAACAACAAGGGCGAGACCATCGGCACCCTGAAGCTGCGCGACGGGGCCAACACCCTGGTCGCGCGGGTGACGATCCAGCCCGGGGGCCTGCCCCCCGGCTGGCACGGGATGCACTTCCACGCGGTCGGCGACTGCTCCGACACCGAGAAGTTCGAGAAGTCCAAGGCCCACGTGAACCACGACCAGAGCAAGCACGGCCTGCTCAACCCGGACGGCCCGGACGAGGGCGACCTGCCGAACCTCTACGCGGCGCAGGACGGCTCGGCCAACGCCGAGGTGTCGAGCGAGACGCCGATGACCGGCGAGGGCGGCCTGAAGGACGGCGACGGCTCCGCACTGATCATCCACGCCAACGAGGACGACCACGCGAGCCAGCCGATCGGCGGCGCGGGCCCGCGGATCGCCTGCGCGGTGATCAAGTAGGAGCAGGAACGGCCCCGGGCATGCCCGGGGCCGGCGATCTCCGCCCGCGAGGCGACCTGTTCAGGCGTGGGCCAGGGCGCGCTTTTTGCCGAGGGCCTCCTCGACGGTGCCGGCGCCGTCGAGATAGCCGTGGACCTTGGGGTTCGGCATGAGCAGCGAGGCCACGAAGGCGATGGCCAGCATGCCGGTGACGTACCAGAAGAACGTCGATTCCATGCCGCTCTCCTTGAACCAGAGCGCCACGTACTCGGCCGTGCCGCCGAAGGTCGCGTTGGCCAGCGCGTAGGAGAGACCGACGCCGAGCGCCCGCACCTTCGTGGGGAACAGCTCCGCCTTCACGATGCCCGAGATGCCCGTGTAGAAGCTCACCGCGAGTAGCCCGAGGGTGATGAGGCCGAAGGCGACGTAGGGGTCTTGGTTCGCGCCGATCGCCGTCATCAGCGGCACCACCATCAGGGTGCCGAGACCGCTATAGGCGATCATGTTGGCCTTGCGGCCGATCCGGTCGGAGAGCCAGCCGAAGAACGGCTGCACCGCCATGTAGACCAGCAGAACCGCCGTCATCGTGCGCGAGGCGACCGCCTTGTCCATGTGCGCGGTATTGACGAGGTACTTCTGCATGTAGGTCGTGAAAGTGTAGAACACCAGCGAGCCGCCGGCCGTGTAGGCCAGCACGACGCAGAAGGCGCGCCAGTGCTTGAACAGCTCGCTGAACGTGCCGGCATCCTCCTTGTCGGAGCCGCCGGTCTCGGCGAGCGAGCGGCGCAGGTAGAGCGCCACGATCGCGGCCGCGGCGCCGATGAAGAACGGGATGCGCCAGCCCCAGGCCGTGATCTGCTCGGCGGGCATCACCGACTGCATGGTGATCAGGACGAGCGAGGCCAGAAGCTGGCCGCCGATCAGCGTGACGTACTGGAACGAGGCGAAGAAGCCGCGATGGCCCTTGATCGCCACCTCGCTCATGTAGGTTGCGCTCGTGCCGTACTCGCCGCCGACCGAGAGGCCCTGGAGCATGCGGGCGAGGAGCAACAGGACGGGGGCGAGCGAGCCGACCGTCTCGTAGGTCGGCAGGATGCCGATCATCAGCGAGCCGAAGCACATCATCAGCACCGAGATGACCATCGAGGTCTTGCGGCCGACCCGGTCGGCGATGCGGCCGAACAGCCAGCCGCCGATCGGGCGCATGAAGAATCCCACCGCGAAGATGCCGGCGGTCTGCAGGAGTTGGCTGGTCGGGTCGCCCTTCGGGAAGAAGGCAGGCGCGAAGTAGAGCGCGAAGAAGGCGTAGGTGTAGAAATCGTACCACTCGACCAGGTTGCCCGATGACGAGCCGACGATGGCCTTGATGCGGCGTCGGCGGTCCGCGGCGACCTCGGCCGCGGACGGGGCGATCCCGATCGAGTCTGACATGGCGTCTCCCTGACCCGCGATCGCGGGCCGTCTGTTTGTGCCGGTCGGGGTAGCATGCCGAATCGGCGGACGGCCAGGGTGACGCCGGGCAAGGAGATAATTCCGCGCGCACATTGTCACGCGCCGCAGAATTGAAGGGGGATGTGCTGTCGATCCCGCCGAGCGGCCTGGATGTTCTCAGCGATGTCCGTCGAGAAGCCGGGAGACCACTCGGGCGGTGTAGTCGACCATCGGCACGATGCGGGCGTAGTTCAGCCGCGTCGGGCCGATCACGCCGACCACGCCGACGATCTTCTGCTGCCCGTCGCGAAAGGGTGCGGCGATCATCGAGGAACCGGAGAGCGAAAACAGCTTGTTCTCGGAGCCGATGAAGATTCGCACGCCGTCCCCGTCCTCGGCGCGGGCCAGGAGGTCGATCACGTCCTTCTGCGTCTCCAAGTCGTTGAACAGCAGGCGGATGCGCTCGAGATCCTCGGCGGCCCGCAGATCATCCAGCAGGTTCGCCTGGCCCCGCACGATGAGCTGGCGCGCCTCGGAGGGGCCGACCGTGGTGGCCAGCCCCGCATCGACTAGGCGCTCGGTGATCGCGTCGAGCTCGCGCTTCATCGCCTGTCGCTCGGTCTCGATCTGCTGGCGCAGGGTGCCGAGCGTCCGGCCCTGCAGGCGGGCGTTGAGGTAGTTCGAGGCTTCCTGCAGGGCGCCGGCGGGCAGGCCCGGCGGCAGGTCGAGCAGGCGGTTCTCCACCGAGCCGTCGTTCGACACCAGCACGACGAGGGCTCGGGCGGGGTCGAGCCGCACGAACTCGATGTGCTTGAGATGCACGTTCGATTTCGTGGTGAGGACCACGCCGGCCCCGCGCGAGACGCCCGAGAGCAGGATCGAGGCCTCGGCCAGGGCGGACTCGAAGGTGTGGCCGGAGGCGGCCGCGCGCATCTGCGCCTCGATGCGCTCCTGCTCGTCGCGACCGACATCGCCGAGCTCCATCATCGCATCGACGAAGAAGCGCAGGCCGAGCTCGGTCGGCAGGCGACCGGCCGAGGTGTGAGGCGCGAAGATCAGCCCGGAATGTTCGAGGTCCGACATCACATTGCGGATCGAGGCGGGCGAGAGCGCCATCGGCAGGATGCGCGCGAGGTTGCGCGAGCCGACCGGCTCGCCGGTCGTCAGGTAGCTCTCGACGATCTGCCGGAAGATCTCGCGGGCACGCTCATTGAGGACGTTGAGCGGCGGGGCCGGGGCGGGGAGGGGATTCTGATCGGTCACGGCTCTGATCCTGGAGCGGCGATTGTGTCCCGGGGGCGGCGCGCGATCAATCTGTTCACCGTCCGGGCGCTTTCAGGGCGTCGGTGCGCGGGCGCATGGGACGGTATGGCCGAACCGTGCGTTGTACCGGTAGGGCCCCGGACACACCGGCGCCCGCTAGGACGCGCTCACGACATCCTCAAGGGAGACCAACGCATGCGCCTCGGTGCACGATCGATCCTTCTCAAGTTCGCCACCGTCTTCCTGCTTCTCGTCGGCCTGGGCGTCGCGGGCGCGCCCCGCACGGCGGAAGCCGCGCCGCTCGCCGTCCCGTCGGCGGTCGAGGCACCGGTCTCGGGCGTCGAGACGGTGCAGTACCGCCATCACCACCGGCATCACGGCCTGCACCGCGGCTGGCACCATCGCCGCCACTTCCACCATCACCGCCGGCACTTCCGGCCCCACCACTTCCACCGCCACCACCACCATCACCGCCGCGGCTTCTACCGCTACTGAGGCGCTCGCATAGGCCTTTGCCGCGGGGGCGGGTTGCCGCCCGCGCCCGCGGCCCTTAAGAGCCCGGCCTCGATCACCGACAGAGGAGCGGGTCATGCGGCCCTCGAAGCGCGCGCCGGACGAGCTGCGCAAGGTCACGCTCGAGCGCGCCGTGGCGCGCTACGCCGAAGGCTCCTGCCTCGTCAGCTTCGGCGAGACCAAGGTGCTGTGCACCGCCTCCCTCGAAGAGCGCGGACCGCCCTGGCTGCGCGGCTCCGGCAAGGGCTGGGTCACGGCCGAGTACTCCATGCTGCCGCGGGCGACCCACACCCGGACGCGCCGTGAGATCTCCTCGGGCAAGCCGTCCGGCCGCACGCACGAGATCCAGCGCCTGATCGGCCGCTCGCTCCGTGCCGTCACCAACCTGCCGGCGATCGGCGAGCGCCAGATCACCGTCGATTGCGACGTGATCCAGGCCGATGGCGGCACCCGCACGGCCGCGATCACCGGCGCCTGGGTGGCGCTGCACGAGTGCTTCAGCTGGATGCGCGGCCGCTCGATCATCTCGGTCGATCCGCTGCGCGACCATGTCGCCGCGGTCTCGTGCGGAATCTCGAAAGGAACGCCGGTGCTCGACCTCGACTACGCGGAGGATTCGGCCGCCGAGACCGACGCCAATTTCGTGATCACGGGTTCGGGCGGCCTCGTCGAGGTCCAGGGCACCGCAGAGGGCGCGCCCTTCTCGGAGGCCGAGCTCCTCGACCTGCTGCGCCTCGCGAAGGCGGGCGTCGCCGATCTCGTCGCCCTCCAGAAGCAGGCGATCGCCTCGTGAGCCGCATCCTATCGGACAAGGTCGTCATCGCGACCCACAACGCCGGCAAGCTCGTGGAGATGCGCGAGCTCTTGGCCCCCTTCGGCGTCGCGGCGGTCTCGGCGGGCGAACTCGGCCTGCCGGAGCCCGACGAGACCGGCACGATGTTCGCCGAGAACGCGGCCATCAAGGCGCACGCCGCCGCGCAGGCCTCGAGGCTACCCGCCTTCGCGGACGATTCCGGGCTCTGCGTGGACGCGCTCGACGGCGCGCCCGGCATCTTCTCGGCGCGCTGGGCCGGCCCATCCAAGGACTTCTCTGGGGCGATGGCCCGCATCCTCGCCGAGCTCGACCGCCGCGGCGCGACCGACCGGCGGGCGCATTTCGTGTCGGCCCTGGTGCTCGCCTGGCCTGACGGCCATACCGAGCTGTTCGAGGGCCGCGTCTTCGGCGATCTGGTCGAGCCCCGCGGTACGGCCGGGTTCGGCTACGACCCGATGTTCCGTCCCGATGGGTTCGACCGGACCTTCGGCGAGATCTCGTCGGAGGAGAAGCACGGGGTCGACTGGCAGAACGGCAACGCGCTCTCGCACCGCGCCCGCGCCTTCGTGGCGCTCGCCGCCGCCTGCCTGCGGCGGCCGGGCTGATTGCGGGGACGGCCGGCGGCCCTCACATCCGGACGATGACAGCCTACCCCGAGCACCCGACCCGCGACGCGGGATTCGGGGTCTACCTGCACTGGCCCTTCTGCGCCGCGAAGTGCCCGTACTGCGACTTCAACAGCCACGTCCGCCACGCCCCCGTTGACGAGGCGCGCTATCTCGCGGCCTTCCAGGCCGAGATCGCCCACGTGGCGGCGCGCACGCCGGGGCGGCGGGTCTCCAGCATCTTCCTCGGCGGCGGCACGCCCTCGCTGATGCGGCCGGAGACCGTGGCCGGGCTGATCGAGGCGGTGGACGGCGCCTGGGGCATCTTGCCCGATGCCGAGATCACCCTGGAGGCCAACCCGACCAGCGTCGAGGCCGGACGCTTCCGGGGTTATCGCAGGGCCGGCGTGAACCGCGTCTCGCTCGGCGTGCAGGCGCTGGACGACGCCTCGCTGAAGGCTTTGGGCCGGCTGCACAGCGCGGCGGAGGCCTTCGCGGCGGTCGAGATCGCGCAGACGACCTTCGACCGTACCTCATTCGATCTCATCTACGCCCGGCCGCACCAGACGCCCGAGGCGTGGCGGGCGGAACTCGCCGAGGCGATCCGGCGCGCGGCCGAGCATCTCTCGCTCTACCAGCTCACCATCGAGCCCGGCACGCCCTTCTACGGGCTCGCCGCCGCGGGCCGGCTCGTGCCGCCCGACGAGGAGAGCGCGCGCATCCTCTACGACGTCACCCAGGAGGTCTGTGGGGCGGCCGGCCTTCCCGCCTACGAGATCTCGAACCATGCCCGCCCGGGCGCGGAATCGCGGCACAACCTGCTCTACTGGCGCTACGGCGAGTACGCGGGCATCGGCCCCGGCGCGCATGGCCGCCTCGTCACCGAGGCAGGCCGGATCGGCACCGTCACCGAGCGGGCACCCGAGGCGTGGCTCGCGCGGGTGGAGGCGGACGGCCACGGCATTGCCGAAACCGAAACGATTGCCGCACCCGACCAGGGCGACGAGTTCCTGATGATGGGCCTGCGCCTCGGCGAGGGGATCGACCCCGGCCGCTACGCGGCGCTCAAGGGGCGCCCGCTCGATGCCGCGCGGCTCGACGCCCTGGTGGCGGATGGTCTGGTGGCCCGGCTCGGCAACGGCCGCATCGCCGCGACCGCCCGGGGCGCGCCGGTGCTCAATGCCCTGGTGGCGGAACTGGCGGCCTGACGCGGGCTTCGATCTGCGCCGACCCGATCAGCCGACACCGCTTTCATCCTGGGGCGCCGAAGGCGGCCCGGTCAGGTCCCGGGCTTTCCGAGCGCGCGGGGGGCCGGGCTCACCGCCGTAACGGCGTTGTTGCGGATCTCGTAGACGGCGAGCGCCCGCTCGCTCAAGCCCTCGGGCAGCAGCCGGAAGGTGCCGTCCGTGCCGGCAAAGCCCGCACCGGTGGTCAGCGTCTCCTCGGCGAAGCGCTGGCTGCCGTAGCGGCGGGTCAGCGCCGCGGCGAGCGAGACCGCGTCGTAGGCCAGCGAGGCGACCCGCGGCGGGTTCGTGCCGAAGCGCGCCTGATAGCGCCCGGCAAACCCCGTGAAGCCCGCCGTGTCGGGCGCGGCGAAGCGCCCGCCCTGCAGCGCGGGCAGGGCGAAGAGACGCGGCTCGTTCCACACCGCCGTCCCGACCGGGCGCACCCGGCCCGGCGCGTAGCCGGCCTTGCTCAGCGCGGCGGCGAGCGCCGGCATCCCGTCCGCGGTCTCGGGCAGGAACAGTGCGTCGGCCTGCGGCGCCGGTCCGGCGATGACGCGGGAGAGCCGCTCGACCGCCGGCCCCGGCGCGCCGGCAGGATACCGCTCGATCGCCACGACCCGCGCGCCCTTCCGTGCCACCGCCTCGCGGAACTGCGCCTCGACGGCGTTGCCGTAGGCGGTCTCGGGGATCAGCGCCGCGAAGGAGCGCCGGCCGTCGGCGACCGAGGCGTCGACGATCCGGTCGACCTCGGGCTGGGGCAGGAAGCTGAGCAGATAGACGCCGCGCGCCGCCACCGCCGCGTCGGTGGAGAAGGCGATGACAGGCTTGCCGGCGTTGCGCGCCGGAAGCGCCGCGGCCTGGACGTTGGCTGCGAAGACCGGACCGAGCACGAGGTCGGCCCCCTCGGCCAGCGCCGCCTGCACCGCCTCGCGGGCGCCCTCGGGGCTCGCGCGGTCGTCCTTCACCAGGATCTGAAGGTCCGGCTGCTGGAACTCCTCGTAGGCGAGTTCGGCGGCGTTGCGCATGGCCGCACCGAGCGCGGAGCCCTGGCCGCTCAGCGGCAGGATCAGCGCGACCTTCACCGAACCGGAGCCGATACGACCCGGGATCGCGCCGGGCGAGGGCGGCAGCGCCTCGGCCTGGGGCGGCGGCGCGGCGCGCGTGCTCCGCGGGCCATCCGGCCCACCGATGCAGCCGCCCAGCGGCAGCGCCAGGGCGCCGAGCAGGGCGAGCCGTCCGAGAAGCCCCGGACCGGTTGCCGGCAGCTTTGGGCGCGCCATCGCGGATCTCCTCGGCGATCAGGTCACGGCCACGCTAAAGTCTGCCGGTGAAAAGTAAACGCGCGGGCCGGAAAGGCACCGCGTTCTCCCCGCGTCCGTGGCATTGTCGCCGCAATGAGCCAGCGACCCGACCCCGCCCGCCGCCCGCCTGCCGGCACAGCGCCGCGCCGCGAGAGCCCGACGACCTTCACGGCCTTCGGGCTCGCCAGCGAGGCCGAGCCGCTCGCGCCAGGCCTCCACGTGGTGGCCACCCCGATCGGGAACCTGCGCGACATCACCATCCGGGCGCTGGCGACGCTCGCCGCCGCCGACGCGGTTCTGGCCGAGGACACCCGCGTCAGCCGCACGCTGCTCGCCCATTACGGCATCACCACGCCGCTGCTCGCCTACCACGAGCACTCGACGGACGCGGTGCGTGCCCGGATGGTCGAGCGCCTGAAGGAAGGGCAGGCCCTGGCTCTTGTCTCCGACGCGGGCACGCCGCTCGTCTCGGATCCCGGTTTCAAGCTGGTCCAGGCGGCGATCGAAGCGGGCATCCCGGTGACGCCCGTTCCCGGCGCCTCCGCCGTGATGACGGCCCTCGTCGCCGCAGGCCTGCCGACCGATCGCTTCTTCTTCGAGGGCTTCCTGCCGCAGAAGGCCGGGGCGCGGCGCAACCGCCTGGAGGCGCTGATGGGGCTGCCGGGCACGCTGGTGCTGTTCGAGTCGCCCCACCGCTTGCCCGAGATGCTCGCCGATGCCGCCGAGGTGCTGGGAGCCGAGCGGCCGGCGGCGGTGACGCGGGAACTGACGAAGCTCTACGAGACGGTCCGGCGCGGGACGCTGGGCAGCCTCGCGGCTCTCTTCGGCGAGGAAGGGGCGCCCAAGGGCGAGATCGTCGTGCTGATCGGTACCGGTCCTGAGGCTGCACCGGAAGCGGATGGCGACGCCGCGCTCGACGCTGCGCTCCGGACCGCGCTCGCCCGCCACTCGATCAAGGATGCGGCGAGCCTCGTCTCCGACGAGACCGGGCTGAAGCGGCGCCTCGTCTATGCCCGCGCACTCGCGCTCAGCCGCCAGGAGACTGAGGACAAGACCGGAAACGAGGCGGGGGATGGCTCGGACGACACCTGATCGAAGCGCCCGCCGCAGGGCCCATGCTGCCGGGCGCCGGGCGGAGTGGATCGCGCTCGCGTGGCTGATGCTGAAGGGCTACCGGCCGCTCGACCTGCGGGTCGCTCTGGCGGGCGGGGAGATCGACCTCGTGATGCGTCGCGGCACCACCCTGGCGTTCGTCGAGGTGAAGGCGCGGGCCGAGCTACACGCCGCCCGGGAAGCGATCGACGGGCGCAAGCGCCGGCTGTTCTCGCAGGCGGTGCGTGCCTGGCTCGCGCGCCACCCCGGCTGTGCCGGCCTTACCCTGCGGGCGGACGCGGTGTTTCTCGGGCGGCGCGCCTGGCCGGAGCACCTGCCGGACGCCTTCACGATCGAGGGGATGACGTAAGCGGCTTAGGGTCTCAGCCCCGGGCGGTGCGGATCGCGGAGATCAGCGTGCGCTTGAGGTCGGCTTGGCTGAACGGCTTCTGCACCACCGGGCGGTCGCGGAACGGCTCACGGATGCCGGCCCCACCGTAGCCCGTGGAGAAGATCAGCGGCAGGGCGCGTTTGGCGATGGTCTCGGCGACCGGGTAGATCGGCTCGCCGGCGACGTTCACGTCGAGGATCGCCACGTCGAAGCTCTCGCCCTCGGCCATTTCCAGCGCGGTGGCGAGGCGGGCGGCGGGCCCGACGACATCGCAGCCGAAATCGAGCAGCATGTCCTCGAGAAGCATCGAGATTGCTGCCTCATCCTCCACAACGAGGACGCGGGCGCCCTGGAGAATGTCCTCGTTCGGTTCCGCAGTCACGCCGAGATGTCTTTCCTTCGATCTCGCCCCGAGACCCGGAGCACTGCCGTGCGGTTGGCGCCGGAACCGCGAAAGGCAGCGGCCGTAACCCTCCGAAACGCGCACCCGCAAGCCTGTGCGACCCGCGGGACAGTTTGAGCCGTCGCCCGGAAAGCCGGGCGTGTCAAGCGTTCGCGAGGGTGGCGTCCCCGCGACCGAAAGGCAATGTTATGCCCCGATACATTTTGTCCGGGAGCGCGGCATCGCTGCCGCAGCAGGGGTTGCCTCAGCCGTCCTTGAAGCTCACCCGGGCGCCCTTGGCGACGTGCAGCCCGAGGGCACGCGCGTCCCAGTTGGTGAGCCGGATGCAGCCGTGTGACTCCGTCTTGCCGACGTTCTCCGGCTCCGGCGTGCCGTGGATGCCGTAGGACTCGATGGCGAGATCGATCCAGACCGCACCGACCGGGTTGTTCGGGCCCGGCTTGATGGTGAACTTGCGGCGCGCTTTGACGCCCTTGAAGGCGTATTTCGGGTTGTAGGTGTAGGTCGGATCGAAGGCGACACGCGTCACCTTGGTCTCGCCGCTCGGGGCGGGCTTCTCGGCGCTGCCGATCGAGGCCGGGTAGTAGGCCAGCAACTTGCCGTCCTTGTCGAGGGCCCGCACATCGCGGCTCGCCTTGTCGACCTCGATGCGCTCGACCTTCGGCTCCTGCGGAAGCTCCTTCGGGTTCGGCCGTCCGCCCTCCAGCGGCGTCACGGCGGCCACGAGCAACACCGTCCCCGCCTTGTCGAAGGGCTTTCCGGGATTGAGCGCGCTCAAGAGGTCGCGGCTCATGTGGAAGCGCTCGGCCAGCATCTCGCGGGCATTGGTGTAGCCGAGGCTGTCGAGGTCGGCCTGCTCCTCCAACTCGCGGGGCACGCGCTCGACGAAGGGCGTACGCACGTCCGCCTCGCTCACCGTGTACTCCGCGACGACGGGCTTCGAATCCGTCTGCAGCTTCTCGAGCAACGCGGGCGTCGGTGCACGCGTCGCGGGCAATCCCTGCGCCGCGGCGTAGGCCGCGATCGCACCCTTCAGGTTATCGCCGTCCCGCCCGTCGATCGCGCCGGGCGAGAAGCGCGCACGGTCGAGCAGGACCTGGACCTTCACGAGGAGTGGATCGGGGCGCCCGGACTTGCCGGCGGCCTTCCGGTCCGCGGCCTTCCCTGCCTTCGTCCCGGCCTTGTCCGCGGCGGCGTCCGCCGCCAGCGCCGCGCCGTTGATCGCCTCGGCGGTCAGCGGCGGCGGCTCCGGCGCCTTCGGCGGGTTCTTCTTGGCGAGGGCCGGGCCGGAGAGCGCCGCCAGCGCGAGGGCGGCGAGGCCCGCCCGCATCCTGAACCCCTGCATCATCCGCGTCCGAGACTCCGGGAGCGTGGCGCTCCGCCGCGGTAAAGTCGCGGGTCGAGCGGAGCGTTCCGCCGATCCCGCAGGCCGCCTACTGGCAGAGACGGTGGCCGGCGTTGCGCTCGCGCTCGTCGAGGTGGAGGTGGTCGGCGTGGGCCGCGTTCGAGCCCGGCCCCAGCACCGTCCGGAAGAACGCGCAGGCCCGGCCGCGCACCGCGTCGATGAAGCGGCCCTCCTCGGAACCGGCCGCCTTGGCGGCCACCATGATCGGCGCCCGGCCCTCGACGCCGAAGCTCATCACGTCGATGCCGTTGGCGAAGGCGTGCTCGCTGAGCTTGGCCTCGACGTCGTGGTTCTGGCCGCGGCACTCGTAGGAGGTGCCGATGGCGATCGAGCGCAGCGGCTGTTTCAGCTCGCGCTCGGCCGCGACCTGCACCTCGGTAGCCCAGCGCGTCAGAGCCTCCGCGGCCGCGCAGGTCAGTGTCGCCGATTGCGGCAGGGCGATCCCGTCGAGCGCCGTCAGCTTCAGGGGCAGCGGGGCGCCGCACTGGCCGTTCGCGATGGCGGGCAGCGGCTCGAAGGTCGCGCCGAGACGCTTCAGGCGGGTGCGGCAGGCGGTGTCGTCGGGGGGCGCCACCTTGAGCGCGAGCGCCGCCTCGCCGGAGAGTTCGGGCGGGCGTGCCGGAGGCAGAGGCGTGGGTTGCGCGGCCTCCGGTTTCACGGGCTCCGCGGCGGGAGCGGGCGCCTCCGGCTTCGCTTCGGGTTTCGTGTCCGCCCTGGTCTCGGGCTTCAATTCGGCCGGCCGCTCGGGCGGTGTCGGTGCGGCCTTGATCGCCTCACCGGGCGCAGGCGGGGGCGTCAGTTCCTGCGGGCGCTCCGGCGGGACCGGCGGCGGCAGCGGCACGCTGGCCGCCGGGGCGTCCTGGGGCGCGGCGCGGCAGGGTAGGGGGACTGCAAGGAGCAGGGCGAGCGCCAGGACGCCCCCTGCTCCGGTGCGCGGCGCGGCGCCCGTTTGCCGGCACAGGTTCATGACGTCGTCTCCCCAGCGCCTGCCGGCATCGTGCTTCTTGCCGGAACGATCGGGCGCTGTCCCCGCCGCGGCAAGAGCGGTGCTGCAACGCTCGGCCGGGATCGTGCTAGGCTCGGACACCTTTGCGGCGGCCGGATCGCGGCCCCATCTGCTAGCCAGACCGAACGACGAGGACCGAATGACGTCATCCAGCGCAGGGCTTCCCACCCTCGATCCCGAGAACCCGTTCTCGGCTGCGCGCTGGGAGACGCCCCACGCGCTGCCGCCGTTCGAGCGGATCCGTCCGGAGCACTACCTGCCGGCCTTCGAGGCCGCGATCGCCGCCCACGAGGCCGAGATCGCCGCCATCGCGAAGGATCCCGCGGCCCCGGACTTCGACAACACCGTCGCGGCCATGGAGCGGGCAGGCCTCGCCCTCGATCGGGTGGCGGGCGTCTTCTACAATCTCACCGGCAGCCATACGAACCCGGAGCTCCAGGCGATCGAGCTTCGGCCCGACCGTGCGCTCGATCGCCTGGAGCTC
>NZ_BPQM01000040.1 GCF_022179245.1 Methylobacterium gregans | reverse complement strand
CGCCGACACGCCGGTCCACGGCGTGTCGGCGAAGGCCTCCCGGTCCGGCGTCTCGCCCGCGACCGGCACCTCCCACTCGGCCCGGTCGAACAGGCCGACCCCGCCCTCGCCGGACTTCACGGTCTGCACAAAGGTCTCGCCCTTGCGCCGGACCCGGAGCGTCAGCCCGGCCGCGCGCAGGTCCTGGTCCGCGGTGTCGAAATAGGTGGAGACGATGAGCCGGGGCTCGGGTGCCCCCTGGAGCAACGGGTGCTTCGCCAGGGCGGACAGATCCGGCCCGACGCATTCCAGTTTCAGCTCGACCTCGCGCGGCGCGCTCATGCAGTGTCTTTCCGTCTCCATGGGGCCGCGGCAGGGCGGCCGGTTTCCGTCGATCCGCGTCCGGCGCGGGTGCGTCGCCGTGTCATAACACGTCCTTGCCACCTCCTGGCCCATGCTCCTGGCCCATGCACCGGCGCGCGTCGCCAACGCGCGAGACGGCGAACGGATCGACCCGCGCGGTCGGACGCTGCGCGACGGAGCCTGCGACGCGCGGCGGCGCGTCGCGCGCCGGAACCGGACGGCGCCCCACGGGACTGTCTGCACGGATTTTATCCTGAGAGTTCATCCCGAGAGACGGAGCGGACGCGATGCGATTTCCCCCCCGGCGTGCCGGAACCCTGGCCGGAGCCCTTGCCGGAGCCCTGCTGGCCGGCGGCCTGTTCACGGCGCTGGCCGCGCCCGCCTCGGCCGAGCAGTCGAAGCCGCTGCCGAAACCCGCCACCGACGTGATGCCGCCGGTCGAACTGACGATCAACGAGCAGGACGGCAAGCCGGTCTGCGCCCCCGCGGAGCTGCGCCTGCCGGCCGATACCAACGTTGAGATCCGGGTGGTCAGCTCCGCCAAGACGCCGGTGACCATCACCGCGCCCGGCCAGTTCGAGAACGCCCGGGTGCTGCACGCCGACGGCGACCTCGTCCACGTGGCGAGCGAGAAGGGCTATCTGGTCAAGCAGAACGGCAAGGGTACGTTGCGCCTGCGCACTCTGCCGGCGGGCGAGCACGACTTCGCCTGCACCGGCACCACGAAGCAGAACGCGCCCTTCGTCGGCAAGCTGATCCTCACGCCGCCGGCGTGAGATCCGTACCCGCAAGCGCCCGCACGAGCTGCCGCACGGCCGGCGCGACGGCGCGCTCCGGCACGGCGGCGTAGCCGAGGAGCAGGCCCGGCGCGCCGCCGGGCCTCGCCCGGTAGGCCGAGAGTCCGACCGCCGCGACCCCCGCCCGCGCGCACGCGGCGGTCGCGGCCCGGTCGTCGAGGCCCGCTGGCCAGCGGGGTCCGGGCCGGGCGACGAGATGCATCCCGCCCTGCATCGGCGCGACGTCGAGCCAGTCGGCATGCGCGCGTGCCGCCGCGACCAGCGCCTCCTGCCGCAGGGCGTAGAGACGCCGGGTGCGCCGCAGGTGGGCGGCGAAATGGCCTTCCTCGATGAAGCGCGCGAGGGCGAGCTGGCCGAGAAGCGCCGGCGCCGCGCCCAGCTCGGCCAGCGCCCGGCGGACCGGCTCCGCGAGGCCGTCCGGCAGGACGAGGTAGCTGAACTGCAGCGCCGGCGTCAGCACCTTCGAGAAGGTGCCGACATAGACGACGCGCCCGCTGCGATCGAGGCTGCGCAGCGGCGCGAGCGGCCGGCCGGCATACCGGTAGGCGCCGTCGTAATCGTCCTCGACGATCCAGGCGTCGCGCGCCTCCGCCCAGGCGAGCAGGTCGAGCCGGTTCTCGAGGCTCATCGCGTGGCCGAGCGGGTAGTGCTGGGCGGGCGTCACCACGGCCAGCCGCGCGCCCGGATCGAGGACCCGCGCCCGTCCGATCGCGAAGCCCCCGGACTCGACGGATACCGGCACGGTCCGCAGGCCGGCTTCCGCGAGCGCCAGCGCGATGCCGGGAAAGCCCGGCTCCTCCACGAAGGCGGCCTCGCCGGGATCCAGCAGCAATCGGGCGAGCAGGCGCAGGCTCTGCCGGATGCCGCTCGTCACGATCACGGCCTCGGGATCGCAGGTGACGCCGCGCCCGGCGGCCAGATAGGCGGCGATCGCCCGGCGCAGGTCCGGATGGCCCAGGGCCGTCGGCACGCTCTCCGCGAGCGCGCGCCCCTCGGCGTGGAGCAGCTTGGCGAACAGCGCATGCGGGAAGGCGTCGAGCGCCGGTCGGCCGAGCGCGAAGGCGCCGGGCGCGGAGCGCGGGGCGAGGTAGTCCGGCGCGGGGGCGGCGGTGAGCGCCGCGCCGCGGCGCGAGAGGACCGGCGGGCCGGCCGGCGCGGGGCGGCTGGGCGCGGCCTGCGCGAGGAGATCCTCCGGCAGGGCGGCTGCCACCCGGGTCCCCGAGCCGGTCCGGGCGACGACGTAGCCCTCCGCGGCGAGCTGTTCGAGCGCGAGCAGGACCGTGCCGCGCGCGCATCGGAGATCGGCAGCCAGCACCCGCGAGGCCGGGATCCGGTCTCCCGGGGCGAGCCGCCGGGCCAGGATCGCGTCGCGCAGGGCGTCGCGCAGTTGCGCGTGCAGGGGCTGCGCGCCCTCCGGGTCGAACCCGAACCCGAAGAGCAGAGGGCCGCGCGTGGGTCGGCGCCTGTCCATACCGAATTGGCCCAGTCCGATATCGAAAAACGGACCTTTTCGCCGGACCGCCTGGCCGTCAATCCTCGGGCTCGACAGCGTTCGGAGACCGCACCTTCTCATGTACCAGCCACCGCACTTTCAGGAGGACGACCCGGAGGCTCTGGCCGCCCTGGTCCGCGCCCACCCGCTCGGCCTCCTCGTCAGCGCGGGCCCCGGCGGCCTCCAGGCGAACCCGATCCCGTTCCTGCTCGACGAGGATGGCGGGCACGGAACGCTGCGCGCCCATCTTGCCCGGCCCAATCCGCAATGGCGGGAGCTCGCCGCGGTGGAGGAATGCCTCTGCGTGTTCCAGGGGCCTCAGGCCTACGTCACGCCCTCCTGGTACGCCACCAAGCGCGAGACGGGCCGCGTGGTGCCGACTTGGAACTACGCGACCGTCCAGGTCTGGGGCCGGCCGCGCGTCATCGAGGAGGCGGGCTGGCTGCGCCGTCAGATCGAGGATCTGACGGCGGCGCGCGAGGCCGCCCGGCCCGAGCCCTGGGCGGTCTCCGACGCGCCCGAGGCGTTCACGGCGGCGCAGATCCGCGGCATCGTCGGGGTCGAGATCGCGATCACCCGGATCGCCGGAAAGTGGAAGATGAGCCAGAACCGCTCGGAGGCCGACCGCGCGGGCGTCGTCGCCGGCCTGACGGGGGAGGGCGGTCCGGCCGATCCGGTCGCCGCGCTCGTGGCGAGGGCGGCCCGGTGAGCGCCCGCCGCAACGCCTTCGGCCAGCCGATCGGCCCGGCCCTGCCGGATTGGACGCCGCGCCCGCTGCCGCCCCGGATCGCGATGGTCGGCCGGACCTGCCGGCTCGAGCCGCTCGATCCCGGCCGGCACGCAGACGACCTGTTCGCCGCCTACGCCTCCGCGCCCGACACGCGCGGCTGGACCTATCTCGGCGGCGAGATGCCCGCGAGCGCGACCGCCTACCGGGCCGCGCTGGAGCCGGCCGCCGCGGCGGCGGACCCGCTGTTCTTCGCGGTCTGCGACCCGGAGGGCCGGGCGCTGGGGCTCGCGAGCTACCTGCGGATCGACCCGGCCAACGGCAGCATCGAGGTCGGCCATCTCCATTTCGGGCCGGCGCTCGCCCGCACGGCGGCCGCGACCGAGGCGATGGCCCTGATGATGACCCGCGCCTTCGACCTCGGCTACCGGCGCTACGAGTGGAAATGCGACAGCCTCAACGCGCCCTCGCGCGCGGCGGCTTTGCGCCTCGGCTTCACCTTCGAGGGCATCTTCCGCAACGCCGTCGTGGTGAAGGGCCGCTCGCGCGACACGGCGTGGTTCTCGATCACCGACGCCGAGTGGCCGCGGGTGCGGGACGCCTTCGTGGCCTGGCTCGCGCCGGAGAATCTCGGGGCGGACGGGCGCCAGCGCGCCTCGTTGGCCGAGTTGCGCGCGGGGCGCGCGGCGAGCGCGGGGGCCGCACCTGGCACCTGAGTGCCGCGACGCAGCACGCGCCCCGGCCGGCTACCGCACGCGGCCGGAGCGCCCCCGCATCCCGCGGCTGCACCCGGCGGATGGCGGAGGCTGTCCGTCCGGCATCCGCGAACCGGGCGCTGCCGGCACCGGCCCTTGCCCTGAACGGCACAGGTTGCCTTCGGGCAGCGTGCTAGCTCGTCGGGCAGCGACGGGAGCGAAGTTGATGCGCGCAGAGCAGATCGGGGATTTGATCACACGGCTCGGGCCCGTGCTCGATCCCCTCGGCATCACCGCCTTCCCGGAGGCCGGGACCTGGGGAATCGCGATCAACGACGCGCTGTCGGTCCTCGTCGATCTCGCCGAGGATCGGGGCAAGGTCGTCCTGAGCTGCGAGCTCGGGACGCCCCCGGCCGGGACCGGAGCGCCCTCTACGAGCTGATGCTGCGGCACAACTACCACTGGGACCGGACCGGAGGCGTGCGCCTCGCCCTCGATGCGCCCGAGGGCGGCGTCGTCCAGATCGTCGATCTGGCCACGGCCGGTCTCGACGTCCCGCAGCTCGCCGACGCCGTCGGGACCTTCGCGGAGGCCGCCCGCGCCGGGCGCGAGATCATCCGGCGTCCCCAGACGTCCGGGGATCTCGCGACCGACGACGCCAGCATCCCGCTCATCCGCGTCTAGACATCCGAACCGGAGACGTCCGCCATGTCCGGCATCCAGCTCAACATCCAGGCCCCGACCTTCAGCCACATCCGAGACCAGTTCTCGATGGAGCGGGGCGGCAACGATCACACCATCCGCTTTCAGGACGCGCGCGGAATCTACACGAGCGACAAGGCGTCCCTGACCAGCGTCAAGGCCTTCTTCGGCTTCGGGGCCCAGCTCGAAGCGCGCGCGACCAAGCGCGAGAGCGGCGTCGATCAGATCGAGCAGGCGATCGACCGTCAGTACGGTGCCGGCATGGCGGACCGGGTGCTCCAAGATATCGGGATGCACGGCCGCGACCTGAGTGGCGGCATCAAGCGCTCCGATCTCGAACGCATCGGGCGGACGGCGGACGGCCTCGCCAAGGCGGACAGAGAACGAGCCCAGTTCGACGCGACGTGGACGGACCCCAGCATCACGGAAATGGGGAACAACCTGAATCATCCGCGCCTGGACAGCTTCGTCCGCAATTATTTCGAAGTCGCGACGCATCCGCGGTTCTGGTCGACGACATCGGCGCGATCGAATGCGGAGACGATCGGGAGCGTGCTCTCGATGAGCGTCCTCAACCGTATCGGACAGAGCGGAACGATCAGACAACAGGATCTCGACGATCTGTCCAAAGCCATGAGGCCGTTCCAGAGAGACGCGGGACATACGATGGATTGTCCGGCCGCCCCCCGCTCGGCGGACATCTCGTCGGACCGGCGGACGAAACGCGCCTGCAGGAACTGACACAGGTCGTATACGATCGGTATCTCGCGGTGGGGTCTCGCCCATGGCGGTGAACACGGGTGATGCTCAGTTCACGGCCTTTGCGACGACGTTCACCCAAGCCCAAACGTCCGCAGAGCGCATGGATGGGATGAACGCCTTTCTCGCCTCGACAATCACCCTCGGCGCCGACGTACCCAGCGCCGCCGTCACGGATACCATGCGGTCGATCGGCTAGCGGGTTCACCGCGTCGGCGTGTTCCGATCACCCTCGGGAGGTCGGCACGCCTCCGATGCGCCGACGGACCGATGAGCGGTCCGCGATCGAGCCGCTTTCGCCGAGGAGGGGACGCGACATCGTCCGCCTGAGCCCTGCCCCGCAGGGCCACACGCCTGACGGCATGCGACGGCGCGCCGGCAATGTCCGCGACCCGCCCCCCGCGGCAGGCTGGCCAACCGGAAGGCCGCACCGTGTCAGCGCAATCGCCGTCACAGCCAAGCATTCCGGTTCGGCACGCGTCCCGACTCAGGATAGAGGCTCGAACCGGCAGAGCATTTTCAAGCTGCATCGCAGCAAAGGTTCCCGAAACATTGGCAGAACCTTTTCCGGCCACGTTCGTTCTTAGGTCGATCGTCACAGGACATTCGATTCGAACCAGGAGAACACCATGCGCTCGACAGCTCTCGCCTTTGCCGCCACGCTCGCCCTGACCGGCGCCGCCTTTGCGCAGGCGACAACGACGCCCGGCAGCACGGTCGGCAACCCGACCGGCAGCGCCGAGCGGAACCTCAACAACCCGGGCAGCGTGAAGAGCAACGCCGAGAAGGGCATGCCGGGCCGCGACCTGCCGGGCGCGACCGGCACCGTGGCGCCGGGCAGCACCGGCACCGGCGCGACGATGCCGCCCGCCGGCACCGCCCCCGCGACCCGCTGAGTCGAGGCCCGCACAGCGCCCCGGAGACCTGCCGTCTCCGGGGCGCCCCTCATCTGCCTGCGACCCCGCGCCCGCCCTCCGACTGGCCCGCCCGCGCCCGGACCGCTTGGCCCGTCCGGCGTTCGGGTCTAGATCTGCGCCCATGGAGACACCCGGCGCGCCCCGCGAGACCGCCCCTGCGCTGCAGGTGCGCGCGCTCGCCGGCCTGAAGGAGATCGGCGCAGCTGCCTGGGACGCCTGCGCCACCTCGGCCGAGACGCTCCGGGGCAGCGACGAGACCCACAATCCCTTCGTCTCCCACGCCTTCCTGTCGGCGCTGGAGGATTCGGCCTGCGTCTCGCGGAAGACCGGCTGGCTGCCGCTGCACATCAGCCTGGAGCGGGACGGCGACCTGCTCGGCGTCGTGCCCTGCTACCTGAAGAGCCATAGCCAGGGCGAGTACGTGTTCGACCACGGCTGGGCAGATGCCTACGAGCGGGCGGGGGGCGTCTACTACCCGAAGCTCCAGGTGAGCGTGCCCTTCACCCCCGTCACCGGCCCGCGCTTCCTGATCGCGCCCAGGGCCGACCCGGACATGGTCACGGGCGGGCTGATCGCGGGCCTGCGGGCACTCCGCGACCAGGCCGAGGCCTCCTCGATCCACGTCACCTTCATGCGGGAGGCCGAGTGGGAGCAGGCGGGCGCCGCGGGCTTCCTCAAGCGCACCGACCAGCAGTTCCACTGGGTGAACGCGGGCTACGCGACCTTCGACGCCTTTCTGGAGGCGCTGGCCTCGCGCAAGCGCAAGAGCATCCGGCGCGAGCGGCGCGACGCCCTCAGCCCGGGTATCACGGTGGAGCACCTCACCGGCGCGGACATCACCGAGGCGCACTGGGACGCGTTCTTCGCCTTCTACACCGACACGGGAGCCCGCAAATGGGGCCGCCCCTACCTCAACCGCCGCTTCTTCTCGCTGCTCTCCGAACGAATGGCGGACCGAGTGCTGCTGATCATGGCCAAGCGCGCGGGCCGCTACATCGCGGGCGCGATCAACCTCATCGGCGACGTGGCGCTCTACGGGCGCAACTGGGGCTGCGTCGAGGACCACCCCTTCCTGCATTTCGAGATCTGCTACTACCAGGCGATCGATTTCGCGATCGCGCGCGGGCTCAAGCGGGTCGAGGCGGGCGCCCAAGGAGAGCACAAGCTCGCCCGCGGCTACCGCCCGGTGCTGATGCACTCGGCGCACGACATTGCCGACCCAGGGTTGCGCAAAGCCGTGGCCGACTACTTGCAGAGAGAGCGCACCCACGTGAATGCTCTCGTGGGGGAATTCGACAGCCTGACCCCGTTCAAGCGCGAGACCTGAGTCCAGATGAGCCCGATCGACCGCATCAAGACCTACGCCGACGAGCTGACCGCGCTGCGGCGCGACCTGCACGCCCATCCCGAGCTTGGCTTCGAGGAGGTGCGCACCTCAGGGATCGTGGCGGACCTGCTGGAGGGCTACGGGATCGAGGTGCACCGGGGCATCGGCGGCACCGGCGTCGTCGGCGTGCTCAAGGGCCGCGGCAGCGGCCGGCGCATCGGGCTGCGCGCCGACATGGACGCCCTGCCGATCGAGGAGGAGACCAATCTCCCCTACCGCTCGACATACCCCGGCAAGATGCACGCCTGCGGGCACGATGGGCACACCACGATGCTGGTTGGCGCAGCCCGCTACCTCGCCGAAACCCGGGACTTCGACGGCACCGCGATCTTCGTGTTCCAACCCGCCGAGGAGGGCCGCGGCGGCGCCCGCGCCATGCTGGCGGACGGCCTGTTCGAGAAGTTTCCCTGCGACGAGATCTACGGTTTGCACAACCAGCCGAACGGCCCGCACGGCGCGATCGGCCTGCGCCCGGGCCCGATCATGGCGGCGGCCGACTTCTTCGACATCCGGGTGCAGGGCCGCGGCATCCACGCGGCGCAGCCCCACAAGGGCATCGACCCGATCGTGATCATCACGGGCCTCGCCCAGGCGATGCAGTCGATCGTCTCGCGCAACGCCGACCCGCTGAAGTCGATCGTGCTATCGATCACCCGCCTCAACGCGGGCTCGGCCTACAACGTGGTGCCCGAGAGCGCCGACATGGCCGGCACCATCCGGACCTTCGACCGGGATCTCAGGGCGCTGGCCTCCCGCCGCATCCGGGAGCTCGCGGCGGGCTTCGCGGCGGCCTACGGCGCCGAGATCACGGTCGAGATCCAGGACGTGTTCTCGGTGCTCGAGAATGCCCCCGAGCAGACCCGGGCCGCGGCCGAGATCGCCGCCGAGCTGTTCGGCGACGCACAGGTCAACACGAGCGCGCCGCCCCGCATGGGCAGCGAGGACTTCGCCGACATGGCGCTCAAGGTGCCGGCCGCCTACGCCTGGCTCGGCTCGAACCCAGGTCCGGGCCTGCACAACGCGAGCTACAACTTCGACGACACGATCATCCCGATCGGCAGCGCCTATCTGGCCCGACTGGTCGAGCGGCGCGCGACGGCCTAGCTGTCAGGGGCGCCCCGTGCCCCGGGGCGCCCCGTTCGGACGACCCATGACCACGATCCACGACTTCGCGCCGCGCGCCGCGGACGGCACCCCGCACCCGCTCGCGCAGTATCGCGGGCGGCCCGTGCTGATCGTCAACACCGCCTCGAAATGCGGCTTCACCGGGCAGTATGCCGGTCTGGAGGCTTTGTGGCGGCGCCACCGCGACCGGGGGCTCGCGGTGCTGGCCTTCCCATGCAACCAGTTCGGCGCGCAGGAGCCGGGCGACGCCGCCGAGATCGCGGGCTTCTGCTCGGCGCGCTACGACGTGACCTTCCCGGTGCTCGCCAAGGTGGCGGTGAACGGGCCGAACGCCGACCCGCTCTTCGTCCACCTGAAGCGCGAGAAGCCGGGCCTGCTCGGGTCCGGCGCGATCAAGTGGAACTTCACCAAGTTCCTCTGCGACCCCGAGGGTCGGGTGATCGACCGCTACGCGCCGCAGACCAAACCCGAGGCGCTGGAGGGCGCGATCGCGGCGGCGCTCGGCTGATCGGGTGCGATCAACCGTAGATTTCCGGATTGACCACCGTCGCCGGCCGCTCGCCGCGCAGGATCGCGAGCATCGCCTCGGCGGCGCCGAGCCCCATCGTGCGCAGGCTGGTGGCGGTGGTGCCGGCGACGTGCGGCGTGAGGAGCAGGTTCGGGCAGCCGCGCAGGCGATGATCCTCCGGCAGCGGCTGGACCGCGAAGACGTCGAGCGCCGCGCCGCCGATGCGGCCTGCCTCCAGCGCGTCGGCGAGCGCGTCGGCCTCCACGATGGGGCCGCGGGCGACGTTGATCAGCACCGCGTCCGGCTTCATCCGCCCGATCAGCCCGGCATCGACGAGACCCCGCGTCTCCGGGGTCAGCGGGCAGGCGATCACCACCGCATCGCTCTCCGCGAAGAGGTGCTCGATCGGCACCGGCTCGGCGAGACCGTCGAGACCGCGGGGGGTGCGCGCCGTGCCGAGCACCCGCATGCCGAAGCCGTGCCGGCCGATCCCCGCCACCGCCCGGCCGATCTCGCCGAGCCCCAGCACGCCGAGCGTGGTGCCGCCGATCTCGGGCAGGTCGTTCGCCAGCGTCTTGGCGGCGAGCCAGCCCTGCGCGCGCAGGGTCCGGTCGAGATGCGCGAGCCGCCGGCGCAGGTCGAACAGGGCGGCGAAGGCGTACTCGGCCACCGCCCGGGTGTTGCTGCCGGGCAGGTTGGCCACGGGCACCCCGCGCGCGGTCGCCGCCGGCAGCGGCACGAAGTCGAGCCCCACCCCGTGCCGGACGATGCCGCGGAGGCGCGGCGCATGGTCGAGGATGTCGTCGGGCAGCTGTGCCCGCACGATCATCCCGGCGGCATCCCGAGCAAGTCGCCGCAGGGTCTCGGCGCCCGTGTCGGGGGCGGTCACCACGCGGGCATGGATCTCCAGCCGCGCCACCGCTTCCGGGTGGATCGGGTTCGTCAGCAGGATGAGCGGCTTGTCGTCCGCGGCGTCGGTCACGGGCACTCTCCGAAGGTGGATCGCGGCGGGTATGCCGGGATCGTGCCGCGCCGTCATCGGCCGGGTTACGGCGGAGCGCGGCATTTCATCCGCCGCGCTTGATCCAGGTTAGCCGCGCGCAATCTCGGGCCGATGCCCGCCCCCGAAAATTCTCCTGACCTCTTGGTCTGCCTGCACTTCCTGGGCGGCTCCGCCCGGACCTGGGAGCCGGTCGCGCGCCGGCTCGCCGACACGGTGCGCTGTCTCCCTCTCGACCTCCCGGGCTTCGGCGCGGCGACGGACGCGACGGGCTACGACGTCGCGGCGATGGCCGATCACGTCGCCGCGGCGATCCGGTCCATCGGGCCCGCCCGGTTCGCGCTCGCCGGGCACAGCATGGGTGCGAAGGTCGCCCTCGCCCTGGCCCGGCGCGCCGAGGGCGGCGACCCGGACCTCGCGGGCCTGAGCCACCTCGTCCTCGTGGCCGGCTCGCCGCCGAGCCCGGAGCCGATCGCGGAGGAGCGGCGCCGGACGATGCTCGTCTGGATCGATGCGGATCCCGAAACGCGGGCGCGCGAGGCCCGCGCTTTCATCCGCCAGAATGTCGGTGCGCCGCTGGCGCCCGAGGACGAGGCGGCGGCGACCGCCGACGTGCTGCGGGCCGCGCCCGCGGCGTGGCGCGCCTGGCTCGAATCCGGCGCGAACGAGGATTGGGCCGCCCGCGTCGCGGTCCTGCGCACGCCCGCGCTGATCCTGGCAGGGAGCGCGGACGCCGATCTCGGCCCCGCGGGGCAGGCGGCCCTGACGGCGCCGCACCTCGCCCACGCGCGAACCGAGATCCTCGACGGGGCCGGACACCTGCTGCCGCTGGAGCGCCCCGACGCCGTCGCGGCGGCGATCACCCGCCATCTCGCCGCCGGGCCGGCTGCCGACCCCGAGCCGGTGCGGATCCCCGACCCCTACGCCGCGCTGATCGCCTCCGAGCGGGTCAACCCGCGCCTGCGGGACGCGCTCGCGGAGCGGGCCCGGGCGGACGATCCGGCCTACGCGCCGGCCGCGCTTGACCCGGTCGAGCTGGCGCTGCTGCGCGCCGTGGTGGCCCGCGTGCTGCCCGACGCCGGCTTCGACATCGGCGCCCGGCTCGACGCGCGTCTGGCGAGCGGCGCGGGCGACGGCTGGCGCTTCGCCCGCCTCCCGCCGGACGCAACGTCCTACCGCGCCGGCCTGCGCAGCCTCGACGCCGCCGCGCGGGCGGAGGGGGCGCCCTTCCTGGCACGCGACGGCGAAGCCCAGGACGCCCTGCTGCGGGCCGCCCAGGAGGGCCGGCTCGCGGTGCCCGAGTCCCAGGATCCGCGCCTCGACACCGAGCGGATGGTGCTGTGGTTCGAGGACCTGCGCGCCGACGCGGTGCGCGCCTATCTCGCCCACCCGGCGACGCTCGCCCGCCTCGGCTTCTCAGGGATCGGCGCGGGCGGCACCGGCGCGCCCGATGCGGACGGGCTCGCCCGCTTCCTGCCAGGCTTCGCGCGGACCGGACGAAACGATCCCGAACCCTGGGAGCCGGAACCCGCACGTTTTGACCGGCGCATATCCGCGGAGACGGCGCGATGAACCTTGACGGGATGCGGCATTACGCGGGAACAGAGCCCGTCGATGCGGTGGTGATCGGCACGGGGGCGGGCGGCGCGCCCGTGCTTGCGCGGCTGGCCGAGGCCGGCCTGAAGGTCGTGGCGCTGGAGGCGGGGCCGAACTTCGAGCCGGGCCGCTTCGCCTTCGACGAGACGCTGGCCGACGAGATCTACTGGACGGAGGAGCGCCTCAGCGGCGGCACCACGCCGGAGGCCTTCGGGGCCAACAACAGCGGCACCGGCGTCGGCGGCTCGACCCTGCACTGGGGCGCCTTCGTGCCGCGGCCCGATGCCCGCGACCTCGCGCTCCGCACGGAGACCGGCGAGGGCTGCGACTGGCCGGTCAGCCTCGAGGACCTCATCCCCTTCTACGAGCGGGTCGAGCGCTTCGTCGGCGTCTCGGGCGCCGATCCCTACCCGTGGGATCCGGGCCGGCGCTACCCGCTCCCGCCCGTGCCGCGCAACGGCCCGGCCGAGATCATGGCGCTCGCCTGCGGGCAGCGCGGGATCCGCGCCACCGACGCGCCCGCCGCTGTCGTCTCGCGCGCCTTCCCGCAGGCGGGCGGCCCGGAGCGGGAGGCCTGCATCAATTGCGGCTACTGCCACCAGGGCTGCCGCAACGGCTCCAAGACCAGCATGGACGTGACCTACCTGCCTTTCGCGCTTCGCCGCGGCGCCGAGATTCGGCCGGACAGCGTCGCGCACGGGCTGGAGCGGGACGCGGCCGGCCGCATCACGGGCGTGGTCTACCGGCGGGGCGGCGTCGATCATCGCCAGAGCTGCGGGGCGGTCTTCCTCTGCGCGGGCGCCGTCGAGACGCCGCGGCTGCTCCTCAACCTCGGCCTCGCCAATTCGAGCGATCAGGTCGGCCGCAACTACATGGGCCACGTCGCGACCCAGGTTTGGGGCCGCTTCCCCGATCCGATCCGCATGAACCGGGGTTACCCGTCCTCGCTGATCACCGAGGACATGGTCCGGCCGCGGGACGCGGATTTCGCGGGCGGCTACCTCGTGCAGAGCCTCGGCGTGCAGCCGCTGACGCTCGCCAACGCGGTAGCCCGCACCCGCGGCCTCTGGGGTCCGGCGCTCCACGCCTGTCTCGACGACTACAACCACCTCGCGGGCATCGGCATCAACGGCGAGACGCTGCCCTGCGACGAGAATCGGCTGACGCTCTCCGACGAGACCGACGCCCTGGGCCTCGCCAAGGCGCAGATCAGCTTCGGCTACGGCGAGAACGAGCGCCGCCTCAACGCCCACGCGACCGCGCTGATGCGGGACCTCTGGGAGGCGGCCGGCGCGCACGACGTCTGGGTGCTGGAGCGGGTCGCCCATACGATCGGCACCTGCCGGATGGGCCGGAGCGGCGACGCGGCCGTGGTCGATCCCTACGGGCGGAGCTTCGACATCCCGAATCTCTGGATCAGCGACGGCTCGACCTTCCCGAGCTCGCTCGCGGCCAACCCCGCGCTCACCATCATGGCGCTGGCGCTGCGGAGCGCGGAGGCGTTCCTGAAGGACGCGCGCTGAGCCGACCCCTCAGGGCAGGAAGCCCTCGAACACCATCTGGTCGGCGTGGGCCTCGGCCCGTGCCCGCTGCTCGGGCGTCCGCACCGTCCAGGCCATCACCGGCAGGTGGCCGAGGAGGCGCCCGAGATGCGTCGCGGCGCAGGGCAGGTCGTCGACGCGCCAGGACAGGAAGTCGGGCCGGGTCTCGCCGATGTGCAGGAGGTTCGCCAGCGCGCGCCGCTCGCTCTCGGGCAGGGCGGCGTAGGCGGGGTCGTCCTGCGTCGACTCGGCCACGATCCCGCGCGGGATCCGCTCCGGCACGAGGCCGCCGAGCGCCGCCACCACGCGCGGGTCGAAGGACTTGAGCGCGAGCGGGCCGGCGTAGCCGGACACGGTCTGGGCGACGCGCCGCGCGAGCGCGAGGTCGCCGTCGAAGCGGGACTTGATCTCGACGACCAGCGGCACGGCGCCCCCGATCGCCGCGAGGAAGGCGGGCAGGGGGGTGATCGTCTCGGCCGTTCCCGCGACCGTGAGGCGCGCGAGCTCGGCGGCCGACAGGCTGTCTACCGGCTCGCTCCGCTCCGTCAGGCGCCCGAGGGCGAAGTCGTGGAACACCACCGCCTCGCCGTCGGCGGTGAGCTGCACGTCGCACTCGATCGCGAAGCCCCGCGCGACCGCGGCGCGGGCCGCCGCCAGCGTGTTCTCGAGGATCCCCGCCGCCCGGTCGTGCAGGCCGCGGTGGGCGATCGGCCGCGCCGTCAGCCAGGCGGGGGCCCGCATCAGCGCACCGCGAACATCGCCTCGACCTCGACCGCGGCGTCGAGGGGCAGTTCGGCGACGCCGACGGTCGAGCGGGCGTGGCGGCCGCGGTCGCCGAGGAGTTCCACCATCAGGTCGGAGGCGCCGTTCATGATCGGCGCCAGCCCCGCGAAGGTGGGCACCGCGTTGATGAAGCCGCCGAGCCGCACGCACCGCTCGACCGCGTGGTCGAGGTCGCCCACCGCCGCTTCGAGCTGGGCCAGGACGTTGAGCGCGCAGAGCCGGGCCGCCGCGATGCCCGCCGCGTCCGAGACGGTGTCGCCGAGCTTGCCCGTGTGCTCGGGCGCGAGCTTGCCGTCCGGGCCGAAGCAGATCTGGCCGGAGATCACCACGAGGTTGCCCGTGCGCACGAAGGGCACGTAGTTCGCCACGGGCGCGGCCGCCTTCGGCAGGGTGAGGCCGAGCGCCTGCAGGCGTTCCTTGATCGAGCTCATGCTGATTCCCTTCGCGACGATCCGTCCGGCGGGGTCTGAGCACAGGGGCGGCGGGCCGCGCAAGGGGGCGGCGGGAACCCGCGCGGGGCCCCGGGAATCCATCCCGCATGGCCGGCCAGCCCGTCAAATCATTGACAGAGGACCGCTGTTTCATAGTAATCGCGCGCGTGCCGCCCCGGTGACGAGGCGGCACTTTCATTTCTGGGCGGGTACTCGAGGCCGTGGCGGCCTGGGGGCCCGCGCCGCGCGCCGGACACAGGAGCTGGGACCCATGACGTCCGTCCTTCTGCCGAACTATGTGCGGGCCCCGATCGCGTTCGAGCGCGGCGAGGGCGCGTGGCTGGTTGCGCGCGGCGGCGAGCGATATCTTGATTTCGGCGCGGGCGTCGCCGTGAACGCGCTCGGCCACGCCCACCCGCACCTCGTCGCCGCGCTCACCGAGCAGGCGCAGAAGGTCTGGCACGTCTCGAACCTCTACGAGATCCCGGAGGGCGAGCGGCTGGGCCAGCGGCTGGTCGACGCGACGTTCGCCGACATCGCCTTCTTCTGCAACTCGGGCGCCGAGGCGAACGAGGCGGCCATCAAGATGGCGCGCAAGTACCACGCGGAGGGCGGCCATCCGGAGCGGTTCCGGATCGTCACCTTCGAGGGTGCCTTCCACGGCCGCACGCTCGCGACCATAGCGGCGGGGGGCCAGCAGAAGTACATCGAGGGCTTCGGCCCGAAGGTGGACGGCTTCGACCAGGTGCCGGCCGGCGACATGGCGGCGCTGGAAGCCGCCATCACGCCCGAGACCGCCGCGCTGATGATCGAGCCGATCCAGGGCGAGGGCGGCGTGCGCGTGGTGCCCCACGCGGAGCTGCGGCACCTGCGCGCGCTCTGCGACCGGCACGGCCTCCTGTTGATCATGGACGAGGTCCAGACCGGGGTGGGCCGCACCGGCAAGCTCTTCGCGCACGAGTGGTCGGGCGTGACCCCCGACATCATGAGCGCGGCCAAGGGCATCGGCGGCGGCTTCCCGCTCGGCGTCTGCCTCGCCACCAAGGAGGCCGCGCGCGGCATGGTGCCGGGCTCGCACGGCACCACCTTCGGCGGCAACCCGCTCGCCATGGCGGTGGGCAACGCCGTGCTCGACGTGGTGCTGGCCCCGGGCTTTCTGGAGCAGGTCAACCGTACGGCGCTCAGCCTGAAGCAGAAGCTCGCCGCCCTGATGGACCGCCACCCGGGCGTCGTCCGGGAGATCCGCGGCGAGGGACTGATGCTCGGCCTCAAGCTCGCCGTGCCGAACACCGACTTCGCGGCCGCCGCCCGCGCCGAGCACCTCCTGGTGATCCCGGCCGGCGACAATGTGGTCCGACTCCTGCCTCCGCTGATCGTCACGGAGGACGACGTGGCGCGGGCGGTCGCGTGCCTGGAGGCCGCCGCCTCGAACTTCGACGGTGCGCTGCGCGGCGCGGCCGAGTGACGACATCCCGCCGGGCGGATTGTGGTCCGCCCGGTGCAAGCGCGACCGCGCGTCGGCGCCGATGCGCCGGATCGCACGGGGTCAGGACCCCGTGCGCTGATGATGAGAAACGACGTGTGAGATGATTGCCCAGACGAACGGCCGGAAGGCCGCCCCCTCGGTTCCCGCTGACGGTGCCGGCCCGCGCCACTTCCTCGACCTGAAGGACCTGTCGGCGGAGACGTTGCGCGCCGTGCTCGACGCCAGCGCCGCCATGAAGGCGCGTCGCCGCCGGGGCGAGCCCCCCGCCGAGCGCCCGCTCGCCGGCAAGTATCTCGGCATGGTGTTCGACCGGCCCTCGACCCGCACCCGCGTCTCCTTCGACGTCGCCATGCGCGAGCTCGGCGGCGAGACCCTGATGCTGACGGGCAGCGAGATGCAGCTCGGCCGCGGCGAGACCATCGGCGACACCGCGCAGGTGCTTTCCCGCTTCGTCGACGCAATCATGATCCGCATCCTCGACCACGGGCTGATGCTGGAGCTCGCCGAGAACGCCACCGTGCCGGTGATCAACGCGCTCACCAAGGTCTCGCATCCGTGCCAGATCATGGCCGACCTCCTGACCTTCGAGGAGCATCGCGGGCCGATCCAGGGCCGCACCGTGGCGTGGTCGGGCGACGGCAACAACGTGCTGGCGAGCTGGGTCCACGCCGCCGCGCGCTTCGACTTCACCCTCAACGTCGCCGCCCCGCCGGAGCTCGCCCCACCCGCCTCCGTGATGGCCTGGGCCAAGGCCGAGGGCGCGCGGGTCAACCTCACCACCGATGCCTTCGCGGCGGTGGACGGAGCCGACGCCGTGGTGACCGATTGCTGGGTCTCGATGGGCGACGACGACGGCGAGCACCGCCACAACCTGCTCTCGCCCTATCAGGTCAACGCCAAGCTGATGGCGGCAGCGGCCAAGGACGCGATCTTCATGCACTGCCTGCCCGCCCACCGCGGCGAGGAGGTGACGGCCGAGATCATGGACGGCCCGCAATCGGTGGTGTTCGACGAGGCCGAGAACCGCCTGCACGCCCAGAAGGGCGTGCTGGCCTGGTGCCTCCGGGCGAACGGGCTCTGAAGCTCATCAACCCTCCCCCTCTACGGGGGAGGCGAGCGCCGCTCTCGCGAAAATCCCGACGTGGCCCCATATGGGGTACAGCGGGCCTCGCGCCCGTTCCCGATCCCCCGGCCCCGCGACGCGCTGACCCCTAAGCCCCCTTCCGGCGGGCGGCCGCGCGCCGGGCCGACGAAGCCGCGGAGCAGGCATGACCTCCGGAACAGAGCCCACCCACGACATCCACCAGAACGGCCACGCGGGCGGCGACGATGCCGTGCTGCCCTTCTCGGTCGAGGCCCTCGACGTGCGCGGGCGCGCGGTGCGGCTCGGCCCCTCCGTCGACACCATCCTGCGCCGCCACGGTTACCCGGACCCGGTCGCGCGGCTCATCGGCGAGGCGGCGGCGCTGACCGTGCTGCTCGGCTCCTCGCTGAAATTCGAGGGCCGTTTCCAGCTCCAGACCAAGACCGACGGTCCGGTCGCGATGATCGTGGTGGATTTCGAGGCGCCGGATCGGCTCCGCGCCACCGCCCGCTTCGACGCGGAGCGGGTGGCCGCGCTCGGCAGCGGCCCGCTCAGGACGGCCGACCTCGTCGGCACCGGCCACCTCGCGATGACGATCGATCAGGGCTCGGCGGCCAGCCGCTACCAGGGCGTCGTCGCGTTGGAGGGCCAGAGCTTCGAGGAGGCGGCGCACCAGTATTTCCGCCAGTCCGAGCAGATCCCGACCCAGGTCCGGCTCGCGGTGGCCGAGGCCTTCGAGGACGGCGCCGGCCGCTGGCGCGCGGGCGGCCTGCTCGTGCAGTTTCTGCCCCAGTCCGTCGATCGCGCGCGGCTCGCCGACCTGCCGCCGGGCGACATCCCGGAGGGCCACGCGCATCTCGGGGAGGGCGCGCCCGAGGACGACGCCTGGGTCGAGGCCCGCTCGCTCACCGGCACGGTCGAGGACCACGAGCTCGTCGACCCGAACCTGTCCAGCGAGCGCCTGCTCTATCGCCTGTTCCACGAGCGCGGCGTGCGGGTGTTCGAGGCGCAGGCGGTGCGCGAGACCTGCCGCTGCTCGCGCGAGCGGGTCATGGGCATGATCCGCTCCTTCACGCCGGAGGACCGGCGCGACATGGTGGCCGATGACGGCCGCATCGTGATCACCTGCGAGTTCTGCTCGCGCCGCTACGCCCTGGACCCGGCCGAGGTCGAGCGCGAGATCGAGGCGCGCCCAACCCAGTAACAGGCCGCGAATGGCCAAGCTTTCGCGAAGCTCAGGCTGGGCCGTCCATCAGTTTGTAGGCCGGCACGACACGCTCACTTTTCGTGTGAACCCTTTCGGGATCTGCGACGTTTCGAGGCGTCTTAGAATTCCGGAGGAAACACGATGAACAAGATCGCGGTGGGCCTCGCGGCCCTTCTGTTCAGCACTTCGGTCTACGCGCAGAACGCGGCCGGCACTGCCGGCGGCGAGGCGGGCGCCGGGCGGGGCGGCGCGGCGGGATCGAGCATGCGGGCCGGCGGTGGCGCCGAGGCGCGGGGCGGCGCGGAGCGCGGCGGCATGGAGCGTGGTTCCGGCGCGATGGGGCAGGGCGCCGAGGCGCGGAGCGGCGAGGCACGCGGCGGCGAAGCCGGCCGTGGGGGTGCAGATCGCGGCGCAACGGCCGAGCGCGGCGAGGGCCGGGACGGTGCACGCGCCGAGGGCCGTGGCACCCGCGACGGCGACAGGGCCGAGCGGGGTGAGCTGCGGGGTGAGCGGGGCGCGCGCGACGAGCGCCGCAGCGAGCGCAGCGATATCCGCGGCCGGACTGACGTGAGCACCCGCACCGATATCCGCAGCCGCACGAACGTGGTCGACGGCGGCTACCGCCGTGAGGGCCGCTACGTCTTCATCGGCGGCCGCCGGGTGGTCTACGGCTCGCCCGAGTACCGCCGTCTGATCGTGACCGAGCACCGCAGCGGCCCGCGCGCGCGCTACGTCGTGATCCGCGGCCAGCGCGTCCTCTACGGCTCGCCCGAGTACCGTCGCCTCGTCAGCGTCAAGAGCGGCACGCGTGAGCGCTACGTGGTGATCCGCGGTCAGCGGGTCCTCTACGGCTCGCCGGAGTACCGTCGTCTCGTCAGCGTGCGCGAGACCGGTCCGCGCGAGCGCTACGTCACGGTGCGCGGCCAGCGCGTCGTCTACGGCTCGCCCGAGTACCGCCGCCTGACGGTCAGCACCAGCGAGCGCCGCGGCGGGACCATCAATGCCGGCTTCAGCGAGCGCAGCCGCACGGATGTGCGGGCGGGCCGCGAGGAGCGCAGCGAGCGGGGCTTCGGCCGCGACGCCGAGCGCCGCGAGGGCCGGGATCGCGCCGGGACGGAGGCGCGCGAGCAGAACGGTGCCCGCAACGCCGGCATGCGCGAGCAGGGCGGCCGCGATGGCGGCATGCGCAACGTCTCCGACCGGAGCGAGCGCGGCGGCATGGGTGAGCGCGGCATGGGCGAGAACCGCGGCGGGGCCGAGCGCGGCGGCATGAATGCCGGCGGCCGTCAGGGCGGCATGCAGGGCGGTGCTGCCGCCGGCCGCGAGGGCGGTGCCGGCGGCAGCATGGGCGGCCGCAACTGAGCCGAAAACGTTCGGAGACGACGGGGAGGTGCCGGCAACGGTGCCTCCCCTCGCGTTTTCAGGTCTTCAGCACCGGCTCGGCGATGTCGCCGCTGCCGCGGCTGGCGAGGTATTCCGGCTGGAACAGGCACATCCGCACGGCGTCGCGGTAGCGGCCGTTCATGAAGAACTCGTCCTTCAGCACGCCCTCGGGACGGAAGCCGCAGCGCTCGTAGATCTGCGCGGCCCGCCGGTTGTCCTTGTCCACGTGCAGGTAGAGCTTGTGGATGTTGAGCACGCTGAAGGCGTAGTCGATCGCAACGCGCGTGGCCTGCCAGGCGTAGCCGCGTCCCTGGAAGCCCGGATGCACGGCGATCTGGAACTCGCAGCGCCGGTGCAGGTGGTTGATCTCGACGAGCTCCACCATGCCGGCCCGCTCGTCGCGGTCGTTGGCGATGATGAAGCGCCGCTCGCTCTGGTTGTGGATGTTGCGCTCATAGAGCTGCGCCAGCTCGGCGAAGGACTCGTAGGCCTCCTCGAACCAGTAGCGCATGATGCTGTCGTTGTTGTTGAGCTGGTGCACGAAGAGCAGATCCTCGCGCTCCAGGGGACGCAGCTTCACCCGGTCCGGCGGCGGCTTCATCGGCAGCACTCCGTGATCAGGCGGCGCATGAAGGCTTCGCCCTCGGCGAGCGCTGCCAGCGTGATGAACTCGTCCGGCTGGTGGGCCTGGTCGATCGAACCGGGACCGCACACGACGGTCGGGATCCCGGCCGCCTGAAAGCGCCCGGCCTCGGTGGCGTAGGGCACCGAGACGGTGCGGTTGCGCTTGGCCAGCCGCAGGACCAGCCGCTCGGCTTCGGAGCCGGGTTCCGGTGCGAGGCCCGGCACCGCCACCTCCTCCAGGGTCTCGATGCGCCCGTAATCGCCGTAGCGGTTGAGCCGCTCGGCGGTGACGCGCTCGACCGCCGCACCGAACAGGGCGGGAATCTCGGTCGGATCGAGGTCGGGCAGGCCGCGATACTCCCAGTTGAAGCTGCAGACCTTCGGCAGGATGTTGCGCGCCGTGCCGCCCTGGATCGTGCCGACATGGACCGTCGAGAAGGGCGGATCGAACCGGCCCGAAGCGTCGCCCCGGGCGATCATCGCGTCGGCGATGCCGTTGAGCGCCGCGACCAGATCGCCCGCCGCCATCACGGCGTTGGCGCCGAGCATGGGCTTCGAGGAATGGGCCTCGTGGCCGTGCACCGTGGTCAGGCAGGTCACCACGCTCTTGTGCGCGTCGGCGACCTCGAGGTTCGTCGGCTCGCCGACGATCACGGCGCCGGGCCGCGGCAGGTCGCGGCCGAAGCGCGCGATCGTGTCGACGACGCCGAGACAGGTGGTCTCCTCGTCGTAGGAGAGCAGGATGTGGATCGGCCGCGTCAGATCGGCCGCCAGCATATCGGGCACGGCCGCCAGCGCCAGCGCGCAGAAACCCTTCATGTCGACGGCGCCGCGGCCGTAGGCCCGCCCGTCCACGACCCGCAGGGTGAAGGGATCGGCGCTCCAGCTCTGGCCGGCCACCGGCACCACGTCGGTGTGGCCGGAGAGCACGACGCCGCCGTCGACCGCCGGGCCCAGGGTCGCGAAGAGGGCGGCCTTGTCGCCGGCCGCGTTCGGCACGCGCACGAACCGGACGCCCCAGCCGTCGAGGTAGTCCGAGACCCACGCGACCAGCGCGAGATTCGACTGGGTGCTCTCGGTATCGAAGGCGACGAGGCGGGCGAGCAGCTCCAGCGTCTCGAGCCGGTCACCGGTCCGCATGGGGCATCCTTCCTCCGGGCTTCGAGCCCGCGGTCGGGCTCAGTGCAGGCTGCGGCGCACGTGCGGGCTGTCGAGGGAGAAGGCGGGGATCTCAGCCTCGAAGCTCTCGCCGGCCACCGTCGCCATGGTGTAGGTCCCGGCCATCAGGCCGTCGGGCGTCGTGAGCGGGCAGCCGCTCGTGTAGCTGAAGGACTCGCCAGGCTCCAGCACCGGCTGTTTGCCGACGACGCCGGTGCCGCGCACCTCCTGGCAGGCCCCGCGCCCGTCGATGATGCGCCAGTGCCGGGCGCGCAGCTGCACCTGTTCGGCGCCGTTGTTCACGATCTCGACCGTGTAGGCGAAGAAGTAGCGGCTCTCGCCGGGAGAGGATTCCTCCTCGACGAAACGGGGCATGACCGTCACGCTGATCCCGCGCGTCTCTGCCTTGTACATCGTGCTGAAACGCCTCTTGCCGAGGAACTCCCCCGAGGATCCCATCGGGCATCGGCGCCGATTCGGCGCGGCTTCTCCGCCCGGGGAGCCACGTGGTAGTGGTCGCCGGAATCGGCGTCAATCGCGGCGAAGTACGTCGAGGAGCAGGGCGCCGCGGGACCCCGCGAGCAGCACGGAGCGCGCCGAAATGCTGACAGGACGCTGCCATTGCGGCGCGATCGCCTACGCCATGCCGGCGGAGGTCGCCCACAACGCGCTGTGCCACTGCACCGACTGCCGCCGCCACGCGGGCGCACCGATGGTGGGCTGGGCGATGGTGCCGGCCGCGGCGGTGCAGATCACCGGCACACCCGTGACCTATCGCTCGTCCGAGCACGGGCGCCGCCTCTTCTGCGGCGCCTGCGGCACCGGGCTCTTCTACGTGAACGAGCGGATGCTGCCGGGCATGATCGACATGCAGACCGGCACCCTCGACGATCCCGACGCCCTGCCGCCGACCATCCAGATCCAGACGGCCGAGCGCCTCGCCTGGATGGAGGAGGCCCACGCCCTGCCGGCCTTCGCACGCTTCCCGGAAGGCTGAACCCGAGAGCCGACGCCACAGTCCGGCGTCGCCGGACCGCCACGATGATACGAAGCGCGAGACCCTGTGCTGGGCCCCGCGACGGCGGAGAATGCCGGCCCGTTGCGATCGTGCCGTGGTCTGCGGGCCCTTCGCGACCCGGTCGCGAAGGCTTCAGTGCCGCAGTCCTCGCCGATCCGGCATCCAAATTCAGGTGACGGCGTTACCGGATCTGTCGAAATGCGGCGGCAGACGCGGGCCCGACCGCCGAAGCGGAGAGTCGCTCAATCCCGATGAAGCAGGACGGCGTCATCATCGGCATCCATGGCTTGGCCAACAAGCCGCCCGTCGAAGAGAAGACGCGGTGGTGGAAGGCCGCGATCACCGAGGGACTGTCCCAGCACGGGGGATGTACGAACCCCGTCTTCTCCTTCGCGTTCGTATACTGGGCCGACCTCCGCTACGAGACGCCCCTTTCGGATGACATGAACCGGGAGCCGTATCGCCCGCAGGAAGCGGGGTCGTCGCGCGCGGAACGACCGTCCGCCCCCACCGCCAAGGACCTGCTGGCGCCGCTCTACGCGGGCATCGACCGCGTCGAGGAGGCGACGGGCCTCACCCTCGTGGACGACCTGATCCTGGAATACCGATTCGACGACCTCTGGCACTATCACGGCGAGCGACATTTCGCCCGGCAGGTCCGTGCCCGGCTCGCCGAGCGCCTTCGGGCATTCCGCAACCACCGCATCCTGCTCGTCGCCCACTCGATGGGCTCGGTCATCGCGTACGACGTGCTCCGGTCGCTCGAGCGCGAGGATCCGACACTCCGAGTCGATCATTTCGTCACGGCGGGCTCGCCTCTGGGACTTGCCAAGGTGAAGCTCAAGTTCGAGGCCGAGCACGGTCCCCTGCGCGTCCCGAACAACGTGTCCGCTTGGACGAACCTCGCGGACGGGGACGACGTCGTCTCCATCATGGGAGCGCTGGAGACGGATTACGGCCCCAGCGATACCGGCATCCGTATCACCGACCGACGCGTCGTGAACGATTTTCGGCGCCTCGATGGCGAGCCGAACCCTCACAAGTCCTACGGCTATCTGCGAACCTCGGATTTCGCGTCCATCGCCAGGACCTTCGCCGCCCCGAGCGGGACGGACGACACGGCACCGCGCGCCTAGATGTGTGGTCTCGGGAGGCGGGTTTCGTTGCGCCCCGATCGTCACCCGTACTGGTTGTATCGCTCCTGCCAGCGGATACGCTCGGAACGTTCGGTCCGGTGACGCGGATCGGCCCTGGACACTCAGCCCGCTCGGCCTGCCGAGCGGGTTTTTTCCGCCTGCGACATCCGCGGTCGTACACGCTGGGTCGGGCTCGCCCACATATGCGCAGGTGTCGGCGCGAGCCGGACAGAGACCGATTCGGAGCGCGTCATGAAGTGGATCCTGCCTGTCTGCGCGCTCGCGCTGGGCGCAACCGATCCGGCCGTCGCCCGGAGCCTGCCGCATCGCCCCGCGCCGGAAGCGGTCGGCGCCCGTGTGCAGGCGAACGACACCGGTGCCCCAGCGAGCCTGATCATCCCCCGCGGCAGCACCGGTGCCGACACGATCTTCCTGAACTCCGCCGCGGGCGGCAATGCCGGTCAGCCGGAACGCGCGATCCCGTTGGGCAGTGGCGGCGGCGGCGATAGCGGGGGCAGCCCGTAAGCGGCGCCGGGACCCGCTCCGGCGCGGCCCGGCGAATTGTCTCGACCGATCGCGGAACCTTGGCCGTTCGATTCGCTTGGTGCTTGTGAGGACGGGCAGCACACCCCCGCTGCCAGGTTCAGAACTCAGCCCGCACCGGGAAACCGGAGCGGGCTTTTTCGTGGGCGGCGTCATGGGCGGCAAACTCCGCTCGCAGGCGCGCACGCCTCGCCCCGATGAAGCGAACAGGCCGAAACATATGGGCCGCCGCTATCCGATGCGGCGCTCAGGCGGGAGCAGAAGTACGTCCTGCGGGCGCATGAAGCCGGCGCGGTCGGCGATCTCCGTCAGGCTCAACAGGGTCCCGAGCGGGCGCAGCACACTCCGTCGTTCAAGCTCGATCGCCAGGAACCGGTCATCGGCGGGCAATGCGGCGAGAACGCGCTCGTAGAAATCGACCCCCTTGCGCTCGTAGTAGCTCGGCGCGACCTCCATCAGGATGGCCGGCCGGTTCCTGAGGATCGTCTCGCGGGCGCCGGCCAGAACCTCGTCCTCCAGAGCATCGGTCAACCGACGCGCCCGGTCATTGGGAAGAGCAAGCGGCGTGCACGCCCATCCGATTCGCAGCGACTCTCACCGTATTCCGCTCAACAAAATTCAGCCAATCACGCACCCAAGCCTGACATCATGGGCCTCATTCGAGCTTAGGTTGTTATATATTCGATGATTTCATAAATGGAAAATGTATCGCAACGATATTGATTGTGGCAAGCTTCAAAAGCGATCCGCGCATTCAAGCATCAATCAATGCGAGGGCGGCATCATGCGACCGAGCGGCCCTGCGCTCTGCTGAACGCAATCTCCAAAAGGTCTCGTCCACGTCGAGCCGAGGGCGGCTCGGACGGGTCGGGAGAACGGCCGGTCAGGAGCGAGCGATCAGGGCCACACCGGCGATCATCAGCAGGCCGCCGAGGATGCGCGGGAGGGTCGCCGTGTGCTGCTCGAACCCGACCCAGCCGAAATGATCGAGGACGATGGAGGTGACGACGCCGGCAGTGACGAGCAGGCCGGTGAACGCGGCAGCGCCGATCTGCCGCGCGACCAGAAGCTGGGTGACGACGATGCCGCCACCCAGGACACCTCCGCACCAGGCCCACCACGGGATGCGGGCCGCCTCCGCGACGGTCGGCAGCGCCAGGCGGCCCGAGAGCAGGCCGATGACCAGAACGGTCAGGAAGGTCCCGAGGCCAACGACCAGGCCGGCCGTGAGGGGATAGGAGAAGCCCTTGGCCAACGCGCCGTTCTGCCCGGGCTGGATCGCGTTGGCGATGCCGGCGAGCAGGACGACGCCGTAGAGGTACCACATGCCATTATCCGATCCGTGCCAGCGTCGGGAGGAGAACGCGCGAGCGGACCGTTTGCCCCTGCCGAAGAGCCATCGGCGGGACGACGCGTTCGGAAGCCGCATCAGCCGCAGGGCGGCCAGCCTCCTCTCCGAGCACCCGCCCCGGATGCCGGGGGAACCTGTCCTGGCGCGCACCGGCGGTCCGGACCACTGTCGACATGGCGGGCAGCGTCGCCGACCGCTGGCCTCCGCCGCCTCGAATCCCTGCCCGCGTGCGCAACTCAAGTTTTCGAGATCGCGGCAACCGATAGCGCACCGACGCACTTTGCCATCGACCGCCATCCGATCCCGGTCGCCCGGTCAGGAGACATCCCCTGCTGCAGCCCCCTGCCACGCGGACCGAAGCGACACGGATCGAAGCGACGCGGCGTCTCTGGCACTATCGACATCCGCTCGTGATCCGCCTCGCGCACTGGATCAACGCGGTCGCGCTCCTCGTTCTCCTGATGAGCGGCCTTCAGATCTTCAACGCGCATCCGGCCCTGTACTGGGGGGACCGCTCGACGTTCGATGCGCCGGCTCTCTCCATCACCGCCGAGGCGGGCGCGGACGGTGCGAGCCGCGGCATCGTGCAGGTCGGCCCGCTGCGCCTCGACGCCACCGGCGTGCTCGGCCTCTCGAAGACCGCGGGGGTCGAGACGGAGCGGGCCTTCCCCAGCTGGGCGACGCTCCCGGCGAACCAGGATCTCGCGACCGGCCGGCGCTGGCACTACCTGTTCGCCTGGGCCTTCGTGCTGAACGGCCTCGTCTATCTCCTCTACGGGATCGGGACCGGGCAATTGCGCCGCCGGCTCATTCCCGACGGCGACCAGATCCGCGACATCGGCGGTTCGGTGCGCGAGCACATGCGGCTGCGCTTCCCGGAGGGGGAGGAGGCCAAGCGCTACAACGTCCTGCAGAAGCTGACCTATCTCGTGGTCGTGCTGCTGCTCCTTCCGGTGATGGTGCTCGCGGGGCTCGCCATGTCGCCCGGCATGGACGCGGCCTGGCCGTGGCTGACGACGCTGTTCGGCGGGCGCCAGTCCGCCCGCAGCGTGCACTTCATCGCGGCGAACCTCCTGGTGCTGTTCGTGATCGTGCACGTGCTGCTCGTCCTGGTCTCGGGCTTCTGGAACAACATGCGCGGCATGGTCACCGGCTGGTTCAGCCTCGGCACGGTGAGGCCGTGACGATGGCACTCCTCACCCCGCGACGCCGCTTCCTGGCGACCTCCCTGGGCCTCGTCAGCGCCGCCGCGCTGGGCGGCTGCGACCGCTTCGCCGGAACCGATGCCGGTCGGCGCACGCTCCGGCTCGGCGAGGACGCCAACCGCTTCGCGCAGCGCCTGCTGCTCTCGCCTGCCGCCCTGGCGCGCGAGTTTCCGGACTCGGCCATCTCGCCCTGGTTCAAGCCCAACGGCACCATCGATCCGCCCGATCAGGATTATCGGGCGCTCGCAGGCGCCAAGTTCACGGCGTACCGTCTCGCCGTGGACGGCCTCGTGGAGCGGCCGCTCTCGCTCGGCCTGTCGGATCTGCGCGCCCTGCCGGCCCGGACCCAGACGACGCGGCACGATTGCGTCGAGGGCTGGAGCTGCATCGGCCGCTGGACCGGCGCACCGCTCTCCGAGATCCTCACCCGGGCCGGCCTCAAGCCGCAGGCGCGCTACGTCGTGTTCCACTGCGCGGACACGATGGAGTATGCCGGCGGCCTCGACGGCGCGCGCCTGCAGCCGGAGACGCCGGACCATGTTCGCCACATCCAGCTCGCGGCGGCGGGATCGGACGATTGGGGCGGCGGCGAGCCGGAAGCGCAGGAGCCCGACCGCCGCACGCCGATCCGGTACTACGAGAGCATCGACCTCGTGGACGCGCTTCATCCGCAGACCATCCTGGCCTACGACCTGAACGGGAGCCCGCTTCCCGTCGGCAACGGCGCTCCCCTGCGCCTGCGCGTCGAGCGGCAACTCGGCTACAAGATGGCCAAATACGTGATGCGGATCGAGGTCGTCGATGCCCTGACCGGGATCGGCGGCGGGCTGGGCGGCTATTGGGAAGACCGCGGCTACGAGTGGTACGCCGGGATATAGCCATTCGGCATCGCACGTTTCCCGTTCGACGCGCGGCAATGACTACGCTTCTTCAGAAATCACTCGATTTTGATTGTGCGCGATCATTCCTCCGGCGCCTCGGAGCGCCATAACACGCACAACCAAATGGGAGACTCATCGATGACCCCTTACGCGAACCTCGCTGCCGCCGCGCTGATGACGCTGACCGGGGCGACCGCCGCCTCGGCGCTGGAGCGCGTGCGCGGAACGATCGACAAGGCGGACGGCGGCACCGTGACGGTGAAGACGGAGGCCGGCGCCACCGAGACCATCGATCTCGGCGCGGCCAAGGTCGTGTCCGTGGTTCCGTCCAATCTCGACGCGATCAAGGACGGCGTCTTCATCGGTACGGCGACCAAAGGCGAGAACCCGATGACCGCGCTCGAGGTCGTGCTCTTCCCCGAGGCGATGCGCGGGACGGGTGAGGGCCACTATGCCTGGGACGCGATCACCGACCACACGGCCGGCGGCGCCAAGGTGAAGAGCGCCATGACGAACGGCACGGTCAAGGCCGAGACGAGCGGCGCCCCGAAGGTGAAGAGCGCGATGACGAACGGCACCGTCCAGGCGGGCCAGGGCTCGGGCGATGGCGCGCGTACGCTCACCGTGAGCTACGGCAAGGAGGGCGGCACGAAGACGATCGTCGTTCCGCCGTCCGCGCCGATCGTCGCGTTCGAGCCGGCCGACAAGTCCGCGCTGGCACCGGGCGCGAAGGTTTTCGCGGTGGTCGCGAAGGACGGCGGCAAGACGGACGGCAAGCTCGTCGCAGTGGGCAAGGACGGCCTGACGCCGCCCATGTGACCGTTGTTCGACGACGACCGGCGGGATCCGCACCGCGGGTCCCGCCGGTCGCCGCGGGCCGGTCGGATCATCTCAGATCATCGCGCCGGCGTTCATCACGCCGTGCGGATCGATGGCCCTCTTGATCGCGCTCAGGAGAGCCAGGCGGTTCGGCTCGCCGTAGCGGACCAGCAGGTCCCGCTTGAAGCGGCCGATGCCGTACTCCGCGCTGAAGCTGCCGCCGAGATCGACCGCGACCGCGTACACGGCATGCGCGATACCCGCCTCCACCTCGCGGGTGAAGGCGAGCCGGTCGCGGCCGGCCGGCACCATCAGGTTGAAGTGGATGTTGCCGTCGCCGACATGGCCGTAGAACGACAGGCGCGTACCCGGCGCCTCGGCGGCCACGACGGCGCCCGCCCGCTCCAGGAAGCTGGAGACGGCAGAGGTCGGAACCGCGATGTCGAGCTTCACCGAGCCGCCCGCGTGCTTCTCCGCCTCGGGGATCGTCTCGCGGATCGTCCACATCTCGCGCCGCTGCCGCTCGGACTGCGCCAGCACCGCGTCCTCGACGTGACCGGCCTCGATCAGCGCCTCCAGGGTGCCCAGAAGGACGTCGTCTAGGGGAATGCGCTCCGAGGAGGCGGAGAGTTCGAGGAGGACCGCGCCGCCCGGCCCGGCCGCGAGGCCGAGATCGGCACCGCGCATGTCGGCGACGAGCGCGAGCGACGAAGCCGAGATGAGCTCGAAGGTGGAGGCGAGGTCCGCGGTCTCCCGCCGGACCAGGGCCGCGATCTCCGGAATGGGTGCGTTCGCAGCGAGCTGGAGCCAGGCGGTGGCGCGCCGCGTCTGGGCGGGCCAGAGCTTGAGCACGACGCCGGTGACGAGCCCGAGCGTGCCCTCGGCGCCGATGAAGAGCTGCTTCAGGTCGTAGCCGATGTTGTTCTTGCGCAAGGTGCGCATGTCGGAGAACAGCGACCCGTCCGGCAGCACGACCTCCAGCCCGAGGACGAGATCCCGCGTCATGCCGTAGCGCAGCACCTGCAAGCCGCCGGCATTGGTGCCGACATTGCCGCCGAGGCGGCAGCTTCCCTCCGCACCGAGGCTCAGGGGCAGCAGGCAGCCCTGGGCCTCCGCGGCGGCCTGCGCGTCGGCGAGGATCGTGCCGGCGTCGCAGGCGAGAGTGAAGCCGGCCGCGTCGACCGAGCGGATCCGGTTCATCCGCTCGAAGCTCACGACCAGCTGCCCGCGGCCGGGCTCCGGGGTGGCGCCGCCGACATAGCCGGTATTGCCGCCCTGAGGCACGAGGCCGAAGCCGAGATGCACCGCGAGGCGGACGATCGCCTGGACCTCCTCGGTCGAGCGCGGGCGCAGGACGCCCGGGGTCTGCCCCTGCATCAGGGCCCGCTGATCATGGGTGTAGCGGATCAGGCTGTCGGCATCGGTGACGACACCGCCCTCGCCGAGAAGCGCGTGGAATGGGGAGAGGCGGGACGACGGGTCTGACATCCGAGAGGGTCGGCTCACGACGGGTGACGGAGAGATCGGCGCCGTCGCACCGGCGCCGCTGGCGGGCGCACTCTATCCGGACGCCCCAGCACGGCAATGCCGGCTCGACGGACCGCCCGTCGAATCGTCTCGGGCGAACGGCGCGCGGAGCGGATCCCCGACGGGCTGTCGGGCCGCCGACCGATCCGCGCACCGGCCCGCGCGGTCACGTTCGTCGGCAATCGGCGCGCCGATGCGGGCGAGGAGTTGCAGAAGCTCGTCCGGCCCAGCCAAGATGGCGATCGCGGCACGGAGGGCATCGCGATGCGGCTCCGAGGCCGGCACCCGCCCAGAAGCGGCTCGCGCGGACGGGCGGGCAGCGCAACCGCGCCATGAGACGCGCAACCGGAGGAGGACCCGGGAGATGCAGGTGGATCCGGTCGTCGTCGCCAGCGCGGCGCGCACCCCGATGGGCGCGTTCCAGGGGGACCTGAAGGCCTTCTCGGCCACGGAACTCGGCGCCGCCGCGATCCGCGCGGCGGTCGAACGCGCCGGGCTGTCGGGGGAGGGCGTCTCCGAGGTCGTGATGGGCTGCGTGCTCCCGGCGGGCCTCGGACAGGCGCCGGCACGTCAGGCGGCGCTGGGGGCGGGCCTGTCCGAGGGCACGCCCTGCGCCACCCTCAACAAGGTCTGCGGCTCGGGCATGAAGGCGGTCATGCTCGGCCACGACATGATCGCGGCCGGCTCCGCCGACGTGGTCGTGGCCGGCGGCATGGAGTCGATGTCGAACGCCCCCTACCTCCTCGAGAAGGCGCGCGCCGGCCATCGCCTCGGGCACGGGCGCGTCCTCGACCACATGTTCATCGACGGGCTCGAGGATGCCTACGACCGCGGCCGGCTGATGGGCACCTTCGCCGAGGACACGGCGCAGCACTATCAGTTCACCCGCGAGGCCCAGGACGCCTACGCGCTGGAGTCGCTCGCTCGCGCGAAGCGCGCCGCGGAGGCGGGCGCTTTCGACGACGAGATCGTCCCCGTCTCGGACCTGACATCGGACGAGGGTCCGCGAAAGGCTCGGCCGGACAAGATCCCGACGCTCAGGCCCGCCTTCCGCCCGGACGGCACCGTGACGGCGGCCAACGCCTCGTCGATCTCGGACGGCGCGGCGGCCCTCGTCCTGATGCGGCTGTCGGCGGCCGAGCGTGCCGGCCACACGCCGCTCGCGGTGATCCGCGGGCATGCCAGTCACGCGGCGGCCCCCGCCTGGTTCTCGACGGCCCCGATCGGCGCCATGGCCAGGCTCTCCCGGAAGGTCGGCTGGGCCCTGGACGACGTTGACCTCTTCGAGATCAACGAGGCCTTCGCCGTCGTCGCCATGGCGGCGATGCGCGATCTCGGCCTGCCCCACGACAAGGTCAATGTCCACGGGGGCGCCTGCGCCCTCGGGCACCCGATCGGCGCGTCGGGCGCGCGCATCGTCGTGACCCTGCTCGCCGCCCTCGCGCGCACCGGCGGGCGGCGCGGCATCGCCGCGCTCTGCATCGGGGGCGGCGAGGCCACCGCCCTCGCGGTCGAGCGGCTTTGATTCCCGCATTCCGGAGGTTCTCGTGAAGGTTGACGGTATCGCGGCGGTCGTCACCGGCGCCGCTTCGGGACTGGGGGCGGCGACCGCGAAGGCCTTGGCGGCGGCGGGCGCCCGGGTCGCGCTCCTCGACCTGAACGCGGAGGCCGCCGCCGCGACGGCGCGGGAGATCGGCGGCCTCGCGCTCGCCTGCGACGTGGCGGACGCCGCGAGCGCCGAAGCGGCCGTGGCGCGCGCGGCAGCCGAGCAGGGGCCCGCGCGGATCCTGGTGAACTGCGCCGGGATCTGCCCGGCCGCGAAGGTGGTCGGGCGCAACGGACCGGCCTCGCTCGATGCCTTTTCCCGGGTCGTCCAGATCAACCTCGTGGGCACGTTCAACATGCTGCGCCTCGTGGCGGCCGGCGCCGCCGGCCTCAAACCGCTGGACGGGGGCGAGCGCGGCGTGATCGTCTCGACGGCCTCCATCGCCGCCTACGAAGGGCAGATCGGGCAGGCAGCCTACGCGGCCTCGAAGGCCGGCGTCGTGGGCCTGACCCTGCCGGCCGCGCGCGAGCTCGCGCCTTTGGGCATCCGCGTCTGCGCGATCGCGCCGGGCATGTTCGAGACACCGATGGTCCAGGGCTTGCCGCAGGACGTGCAGGAGAGCCTCGGAGCGGCCGTCCCCTTCCCGGCGCGGTTCGGGCGGCCCGACGAGTACGCCCAGCTCGTCATGGCAATCCTCGCCAACCCGATGCTCAACGGCGAGACCATCCGCCTCGACGGCGCCCTGCGCATGCAGGCCCGCTAGCCGCGCCCGGCCTCCGCTCGAGGCGGGCTCCGTGTCCCGGCGGCGGGCGCTCGGAGGGCCCGGCACGGGAGACGGATATCCGGCAGCTGAGAAACACGGAGGCGCGAAGGACGGCAGCCTCCACGCCCCCGCCGCGAGCCGGATGCGCGCGCGCGACACACACGCTTTTGCATGGAGCGCGGCGCGACCGGGTCCTACACGAACATCTCACGTTCGGCGGCCCCGAGATGACGTCCACTGTCGACTGCGCACCATCGACGTCCCTTTCCGCCGTCGCCGATGCGCGGAGCGAGCGACTGAGAGCCTTCGACCACATGCGCGGCTTCGTCGTTGGCCTCGTGGTTCTCCACCACGCGACGCTCGCCTACTGCACCTTCGGCCACATCGACCGGGTGAACTACGCGCGATCCACCGCGCCCATCGTGGATCCGCAGCGCTGGGTCGTCTTCGACCTCGTGGTCCGCCTCGACGACGGCTTCTTCATGCCGCTGCTCTTTCTGCTCTCGGGGCTCTTCGTCCGGGACGGGTTGATCCGCCACGGGCCCGCCGCCTTTCTCGGCACGCGGATCCGCCGCCTCGGCCTGCCCTTCGCGATCGCGATCCTGACGGTCGGCCCGCTGGCCTACTATCCCTCCTTCCTCCAGGCCGGTGGGACGCCGGGCTTCGGGTCGTTCTGGATCAGAACGGTGACGGCCGGACCGTGGCCGAGCGGTCCACCCTGGTTCATCGGCGTCCTGCTGCTGTTCGACGTGGCTGCCACGCTCGTCTTCATCCTCGCGTCACGCTGTATCGTCGGACCCGTCCCGCCCCCCGCGCCGCGCGCGGTCACCGGCTTCGCGCTGCTGCTCGCCGGCTCCTGCCTGCTCTACCTACCCCTGCTCCTCGCACTCGGCCCGACGCTTTGGCTGGGTATCGGGCCGCTCGCCGTTCAGGGCAGCCGCATCGGCCTCTATGCGGGCTACTTCGCCGCGGGTGTCGGATTGGGGTGCGGGGGTATGCCGGCCATCGTGCAGTTCGCGCGCCGCCTGTCTACCCGATGGACGGCCTGGAGCCTGCTCGCCGCTCTGACGGGAGCGGCTTTCCTCACGGCAGGGGAGACGGCACGCTGGGGTCTTCACCGACCGGCACCGATCACGCTCGTCGCCCTGGGCACGATGCAAGTGACCTTCTGCGCCGCCGCAAGCTTCGGGCTGCTCGCCCTCTTCCTACGCTTCGGAGGGGGCCGCTCAGCCGCGTGGGACAGCCTCGCGGCGAACAGCTTCGCCATCTACCTGCTGCATTACCCTCTCGTGACGTGGACGCAGTACGGCCTGCTTGCAACGCGGGCCGGTGCCCCGATGAAGAGCGCGGTCGTCTTCACCGTCGCGCTCGCAGCGAGTTGGGCCTGCGCTTCCTCCCTGCGCAGCTTCCCCCTCGTCGGCCGGATCCTGTGAGCGATCGCGGGACGCGACACGCCCGCCGGACCTGCACCTGCTCCGGACCGCGCGTCGCGACGATCCCCACGGCTGGCGCGGGCGAGGGGACGAGGCTGCGAGCGCCGGCCGCCCGACGCTCGGGCCGCAATACGGGACTGGCTCCGCATCGGGTTGAGTGCCGTCAACCCCGCACTGAGACACGAAGGTCGGGACCTGCCGGATCGGCGGGTGCTCGTGGGGTCAGGATCCCGGGACGGGCGTGCCGCCTCCAACCTCCTCCGGCGCCCGCGACCACCTGCGACCGGATGCACCGCTCGGCTATCGACCACCCGCGCCTGTCACCGTCCCGGATGCAACCTTGCGGCTGTCCATGGCTGCCGCCATGTGCCGGGCACGGCGAGAAGTCTGCGCGGAGCCGATACGAATGTCGACCTCTGCCGATGTGCCGGGTACGACCCATCGCCTGTGGATCCGTGACGCAGAACCCGTAAGCGTCCGCGAACGCAGAGGAATTTTTGGAGCGGGCGATCGGGATCGAACCGACGACATTCAGCTTGGGAAGCTGACGTTCTACCACTGAACTACGCCCGCGTCGCCGCTCTGGTTAACGGGCGCGCCGCCGCCTGTCCAGCCGAATCCGGCGCCCCCGACGCGCTGCCGTCCTTCCGATGGAACCGGACGCTCCGCGGCGCGTCGATGGGCGGTTCCGGGCCGAGCCATGACGATCTTCTTCACCAGCGACACGCATTTCGGGGATCCGCGGGTGCTGCGGCTCGACCGCAGGCCGTTCCCCGACCTCGCGGCGCACGACGCCGCCCTGATCGCGTCCTGGAACGCGCGGGTCGCACCGGAGGACGAGGTCTGGCACCTCGGCGACTTCGCCCTCGGACCGAGCGCGGCGCGCGTCCACGACATTCTGGGAGACCTTCACGGCACCAAGCGCCTGATCAGCGGAAACAACGACGGGCCGGACACGCTCGCGGCACCGGGCTGGGCCTGGGTCGGGACTTACGCGGAGATCACCGTGGACGAGCGCCGCCTCGTTCTGTGCCACTACGCCTTCAGGACCTGGAACGGGATCGGCCGCGGCGCACTCAACCTGCACGGGCATTCCCACGGACAACTCAAGCCGATCCCCAGACAGTACGACGTCGGTGTCGATGCCCAGGGCTTCGTGCCCGTCACCCTCGCGGAGATCCTGGTCTCGCGACGGCGCGGCGCGAAACGTCCCACGGAACCATCGGCTTAGCTCTGCCGTTTCCAGGCCAGAAGACAGGAGGACGCGGCAGCGTCTCGGCAGGGACGCCGCCAACGACCTCCGCCCATCCCGTGTCCGGTCGACGGACCACCTTCGGACCACGTCACAGACGCGCATGGGCCCGCGAGCGGATCTCCGCTCGGGCGGACCCGGGCGCCCGTTTCCACGGTGTTCCCATGAGACAGCCCCTACCAGCCGCCATCGCCGCACTCGGGCTCGCCCTCTCCGCGCAGGCGGCTCTCGCGGCACCCGCCTGCATCGAGGCCCGGCGCAAGGTCGACGAGGCCGTGGCGCTCCGCTACCAAGCGCGCCAGGAAGCCCGCCTCGGTGACCGCGACCGGGTCTGCGACACGCTCGACGAGGTCGGCGACCGCTACAACGACGCCCGCGACGCCTTCGACGATTGCGGGGCCGGCGTGGTGGCCATCGACCTGCGCAGCGAGTTGCGCGCCCTGCGCGTCGCCAAGCGGATCAACCGCTGCGACTAGCGGCCCGCGACGCAGCCCTTAAAGCCATCTCATCCCGATCCACCGGCGAGCGCGTGCGCCTTCGCACAGAAGCGGCGCGAGCTTGACCGCACTCTTAACCCATGCCCGACGCGAGCCCGTCGGCGACAGGATCTCCGCCATGACTCAGAGCCTCAGCCAGAATATCGGCCAGGACACCGGCAACCGTCCCCTCGGCGCCCCGACCGGCCCGTCCTTCGCGGCCGCGCTGTGCGGCTTCCTCAGCACCACGGTCGCCACGACGGCGCTGATGTTCCTGCTCAGCAGCGTCTGAGCGGCGACCGGGATCGCGGCCCGTCAGGGCGCGATCCACCAGAACCGGCGCGGCGAGAGCAGCATCTCGACGGTGCCGACCTTTTTGGCGTCGGCCGCGGGCGGGCAGGCGACTTCAGCCCGGGGAGCGGGCACCGGCGCGGCGGCCAGCATCACCGCAGGCCTCAGCCCGAGCCGGGTCTGGATCTCCGGCTGGCGCACCGCCGCGATGGTGCCGACGCAGGCGAAGAGCGCACCCGCTACCGCCCCGAGCAGAAAGTTCGTCATCGCAATAGAGCATTCCCGGGGACGCGGAGTCCCCCGCACCGGTGTCGGTCTGGCATCGCATGCGGGCACCATTGCGGCGGGCGGCGCTTACACACCCTTAAGCTTACCGTGTGATCAATCCCCGGCGATGCCCCGCCTGGCGGCATCCGCCGTCCGGGAACGGGTTGCAGGGAACGGGTCCGCATGAGCTACGCCGCCAACGCCTATGCCAGAACCGCGCAGGTCGCGCTCAGCCCGCGCGAGGCGGAAGCCGCGGTGCTGATGAAGGCCGCGCGTCAGCTCCAGGCGGCGCGCGACGACTGGGACAACCACGCGGCCGGCCTCAACGCGGTGCTCACCTTCAACCAGAAGGTCTGGACGATCCTGGCGACCGCCGCGACCGACCCGGCAAGCCCGCTGCCGCCGGACCTGCAGCAGGACGTGGCCAACCTCGCGGCCTTCGTGTTCCGCCGGATCCTCGACACCATGGTCGATCCCTCGCGCGAGAAGCTCGACGCCCTGATCACCATCAACCAGAACCTCGCGGCCGGCCTCCAGGGCCGCTGACGCCCCTCAGGCCGCCCCCGGCTCCGCCGCGGGCGCAAGGTGCGCGCGCTCGTAGGCGACGAGGTCGCGGGCGCGCTTGATCGCGGCGTGGTGGCGCCCTGCCTCCAGCTCCTGCTGGATCGCCGCGAGGTAGGGCGCAGTGCCGGGCGCCTGACGCACGAGCTCGGCCGCCTGCGCGTAGAACAGCGCCAGCGGCCCGGTCGGCTCCTCCGTGAGGTAGATCACCGTCAGCGTCAGGTGCAGGCGCTTGCAGGGCGTGTCGGCCTCGCTCTCGGTGATGATCTCGCTCTCACGCAGGAACTTGCACTCGGTCTCGATCAGGAAGGCCGCGCGGCGCTCGCCGTTGCGGATCGCCGCCCCGTTGATGATCAGCCGCTCGAACGGCTTCAGTTCGATGCGCAGGGGCATGGCGTGCTCTCCGGAGAACCTTCCGCCACCCTAGTCACGCTTCGTTAACCGTGACTCAACGCGGCCCTCGGAAAAACCGCGCCGGGCGTCTCACGCAAGGAACCTCGCGGATCAGCTTAAGGGCTCGGCAAGGGCCCGCGTGATCTCTGGGGCGACTGCCAGAAAGGCAGGTCTTCAGATCAGCACGGATCGCCCCGATGTCCAGCATCACCCTCTCGTCTGCCACCCGGCAGAACCTGCTCGTGGCCCAGGATACGGCAAGCCTCCTGTCCACCACCCAGAACCGCCTCGCGACCGGCAAGAAGGTCAACTCCGCCCTCGACAGCCCGAGCTCGTTCTTCACCGCCCAGGGCCTCGACAACCGCGCCGGCGACCTCTCGAACATCCTCGACTCGATCTCGAACGGCGTGCAGGTGATCCAGGCCGCCAACACCGGCATCACCTCGCTGCAGAAGCTCGTCGATTCCGCCAAGTCGGTCGCCAACCAGGCGCTGCAGGCGACGATGGGCTACGCCACGAAGTCCAACGTCTCGACCACGATCACCGGCGCCACGGCCGGCGACCTGCGGGGGACGACCACCTACGCGAATGCTCAGGCGAACAGCAACGTCCTGTTCAATGGAACTGCGGGCGGCACGACCGCCGCCACAGGTGCTTCGACGCTGGGCGGAGTACAGGCCGCCCTGACGGGTGCGGCCGCGACCGCCGGCGACGGCACCACGGCCCTGACCGGTGCCATCAAGCTCATCGCGGCCACCGGCACCTCCGCGACCGGCCTGATCGGCAACGCGCAGCCGGCGGATGGCGACACGCTGACCGTCAACGGCAAGTCCATCACGTTCCGTTCGGGGTCGGCGCCGTCGGGGACTTCGATCCCCTCCGGATCGGGCGTCAGCGGCAATATCCTGACGGACGGGAACGGCAACTCCACCGTCTATCTCGGCACCACCGGAACGCCCGCGGGCAGCGTCGACGACCTGCTGAAGGCCGTCGATATCGCGAGCGGCGTGAACAAGGTTGCGATCGACTCTGCCGGCGCCGCCACAATCAGCGCCAGCAGCAGCCAGACGCAATCGACCGTCACCGGCGGCAAAGTCGTGCTCCAGAGCTCGATCGGCTCCGATGTCGACATCTCCGGCAAAGCCGACCTGCTGAAGGCACTCGGCCTGACCACCGCGACCGGCGCGGGCACGGCCAACGTTGGCGTCGCGCGCGCGACGGCTTCGACAACGACGGGGAGCCTCATCCAGGACGGGTCTACGCTGAACGTCAACGGCAAAACGATTACGTTCAAGAACGCGGAGACGCCTGCCGCCGCGAACGTTCCGAGCGGGTCCGGCAAGACCGGCAACGTCGTGACCGACGGCAAAGGCAACTCGACGGTCTATCTGCAGGCCGGATCGCTGAACGATGTATTGACTGCCATCGACTTGGCTACAGGCACCCAGACGGCGTCCAATGCCAGCGGTGCGGCGACGCTCACAACCGCTACCGGCGCGACGAACTCGTCGGTGGTCGCCGGCTCGCTCAAGATCAGCACGGGTACGCTTGCCGACCTCAAGATCAGCGGCACCGGCAACGCGCTCTCCGCCCTCGGGCTTGCTGGCAATGCCGGGACCGACACCAGCTTCACCGCGTCGCGCAATTCGACTCCGGGCGGCCTGTCGGGCAAGACGCTGACCTTCGGCGCCCTGAACAATGGTACGGCGGTCAACGTCACCTTCGGCGATGGCACCAACGGGACCGTTAAGACCCTCGACGACCTCAACACGAAGCTCGCCTCCAACAACCTACAGGCTGCCCTTGACGCCAGCGGCAAGCTCACGATCTCGACGACCAACGACTACGCTTCATCGACGATCGGAAGCGCGACCGATGGCGGCGCAATCGGTGGAACGGCCGCGGCTCTGTTCTCTGCGGCGGGCGCTCCCGTGGTCGATGCGAATTCGCAGAACACACGCGCCTCGCTCCTGAAGCAGTTCAACCAGATCCTCGACAACATCAAGACAACGGCACAGGACGCCTCCTTCAACGGTGTGAACCTCCTGAACGGCGACACCCTCAAGCTCGTGTTCAACGAGAAGGGGTCGTCCACGATGAGTATGCAGGGCGTGACCTTCGATCCGGCGGGCCTCGGCCTCACAAAGCTGGGGCAGAGCGGCGCGAACGAGTTCAAGGATATTGCCTCGACCAACAAGGTGCTGGACTCGCTGACCCAGGCTTCCTCGGCCCTTCGCTCGCAGGCCTCGACCTTCGGCTCGAACCTGTCGGTGGTGCAGAACCGCCAGGACTTCAACAAGCAGATCATCAACGTGCTGCAGACCGGCTCGTCGAAGCTCACCGACGCGGACCTCAACGAGGAGGCGGCGAACTCGCAGGCCCTCTCGACCCGCCAGTCGCTGACCGTCTCGGCTCTGTCGCTCGCCAACCAGGCCCAGCAGAGCGTGCTGCAGCTCCTGCGTTAAGAACAGGGACGGGCGCCGCCTCACGGCGGCGCCCAGACCGCCGCTCAAACGAAGAGGGCCGGGG
>NZ_BPQM01000039.1 GCF_022179245.1 Methylobacterium gregans | reverse complement strand
GCGCTGATGGGCGCGCTCCGCGCGGAGGAGGCCGGCTGGCAGCTCCGGATCGTCGGCGTGCCCTCGGACCTCTCCGTCGCGGATCTCGCGTCGCAGATCGATGCGGCCGGCCTCGGCGGGGCGGTCAGCGTCCACGCGGGGCTCGACGCCGCCGGAGTCCGGGCCCTGATCGGCGAGGCCAGCCTGTTCGTCTCGGCCTCCGAGTACGAGGGCTTCGGCATCGCGCTGATCGAGGCGATGAGCGCCGGGCTGGTGCCGGTGGTCCACCCGAACGCCTCCTTCACGGATCTCGCGGCCCGGCATCCCGGTATCGCGCTCTGCGACTTCGCCGAGCCTGCCGCGGCGGCGCGGGCCGTGCGGGCGGCCCATGCGAAGCTGGCAGCGCGGGGGCGGCCGCCCTCCGAGGATCTCGCGCGCTATGCCTGGGCCGGGGTCGCCGCGCGCTACCTCGACACCTACGCGCAGGTGCGGCGCGCCGCCTGATCAGGCCGCGTCGCCGATCGCCCGCAGGCTCATCATCAGGTCGGTGAAGCGGTCGCCCTGCACCAGAACGTGCCCGCGCAGGCGCTCGGCGGCGGCTGCCTCGTCGCCGACGAGGATCGCCGCGACCACGGCCTCGTGCTCGGCGAGCGACTGGCCGAGCCGGTGCCGCGCCCGCAACTGCAGCCGCCGGTAGGGTGCGAGCCGCCGGTGCAGATTGTAGGCCTGCTCGTACAGGAAGGCGTTGCGGCTGGCCCTGTAGATCACCGTGTGGAAGGTGTGGTTCTCCTCGTAATAGGTTTCCGTGTCGCCCGAGGCCGCGGCCGTCGCGCAGGCCGCCAGCGCCGCCCGCAGGGCCGCCTCGTCCGCCTGTACGAGGCGCCGGGCCGCGAAGCGCCCGCAGGCCGCCTCGAGCTCGGCCATCGTCTCGAACATCGCGAGCAGGAGATCGGGCGCGGGCGCGCTCACCACGGCGCCCCGGCGCGGCTTGGTCTCCACCAGCCCCGTCACCGCGAGCTGGAGCAGCGCTTCCCGGATCGGCGTGCGCGAGACCCCGAAACGCTCGGCGAGCTGCACCTCGTCGAGCCGGGAGCCCGCAGCGAGCCGCCCCGCCACGATGTCCTCTTCGATCACCCGCCGGAGACGCTGTGCCTGGCTCATCCCAGCTGCCCTCGTCCGCCGACCCTGATGGGGCGACGCGCTCGTCGTCGCGGCATTCTAGGGACGCGTTGACAAAATATACAAGGCAGTCTTTTCTCCATACTCGAAGACGCATCAAGTATATGTGATGCGCTGCAATAAATAACAGAGCCGCTCTTGTGCGGTGCGGGAGAGATCATGACGCCGACACGCCGTACCCTTCTCGCCGCCGGACTCGCCGCGCCGGCGATCCTCAGATTCGGGCTGGGCGCCGCCCAGGCCGCGACCACGCTGAAGATCTCGCACCAGTTTCCCGGCGGCACGATCGACGAGGGCGACTTCCGGGATCGCATGTGCCGGAAGTTCGCGAAGGCGGTGACCGAGCGCTCGAAGGGGGCGCTGGAGGTGCAGGTCTATCCCGGCTCCTCGCTGATGAAGACGAACGCCCAGTTCGGCGCCATGCGCAAGGGCGCGCTCGACATGTCGCTCTATCCTTCGCCCTACGCGGGCGGCGAGGTGCCGGAGACGAATATCGGCCTGATGCCCGCGCTGGTGACCTCCTACCAGCAGGCGCTCGCCTGGAAGGCGGCCCCGGTCGGCCGCAAGCTCACCGAGATTCTGGAGGCCAAGGGCATCGTCCTCGTCTCCTGGGTCTGGCAGGCCGGCGGCGTCGCGAGCCGCGAGCGCCCGCTCTACGCGCCCGAGGACGCCAAGGGCCTGAAGGTCCGCGGGGGCTCGCGCGAGATGGACCTGATGATGAAGCAGGCGGGCGCCGCGACCCTCTCGATCCCCTCGAACGAGTCCTACGCCGCGATGCAGACCGGCGCCTGCGACGCGGTCATCACCTCGTCCACCAGCCTGATCTCCTTCCGCCTGGAGGAGCTGTCGAAAGCGCTGACCTCGGGCCGCGAGCGCTCCTACTGGTTCATGCTGGAGCCGATCATGATGTCGAAGATCGTGTTCGAGCGCCTACCGAAGGACCAGCAGGACCTGATCATGGCGGTCGGCGCCGAGCTCGAGGGCTTCGGCCAGGAGGGCGCCAAGGCCGACGACACCCGGGTCGAGGAGCTGTTCGCCAAGGCCGGCGCCAAGGTGCAGAACCTCGACGAGCCGACGATGGGCCGCTGGCGCACCATAGCGCGCGACACGGCGTGGAAGGACTACGCCAACAAGAGCGCGACCTGCGCGGAACTTCTGAAGCTCGCGGAGCAGGTCGCGTGAGCCACGGCTTCGACGCGGCCTCCGCCGCCGCCGAGGTGCATGCGGGGCCCGCCCCGCGTCCGCCCGGCCTCCTCGGCGCGGTCGAGCACGCCATCGGCCTGCTCAACCGCCTCATCCTCGGCCTCGGCGGCCTAGCACTCGTCGCCGCCTGCCTTGTCCTCAGCTACTCCGTGCTCATCCGCTACGTCCTGCACGAGCCCACCGAGTGGCAGGACGAGATGGCCGTGTTCCTCATCATCGGCGCCACCTTCGGCTCGGCCGCCGCCGTCCAGGCCAAGCGCGGGCACGTCGCCATCGAGGCGCTCACCGGCCTGCTGCCGGCGGGCGTCAACCGCGTCCGCCTCATCCTGGTCGACGCCGTCAGCCTCGCCTTCTGTCTGTTCTTCGCATGGAAGAGCTGGGCGCTCGACCACGAGGCCTGGGTCGACGGGCAGGTCTCGCAATCGACCTGGGGACCGCCGCTCTGGATCCCCTACACCATGATGGCGCTGGGCATGAGCCTGCTGTGCCTGCAACTCGCTCTGCAGATCGTCGCCGCGCTCGCCCGCGGGCCGCGCAGCGCCGGCTGGGCCGAGCCCAAGATCGGTGTCGCCGCCGACATCAACCGCGACCTGCACGACCGCCCCGACCTCACACCTCAGGGACCCGACCCGATGGGCACCACGGTTGCCACCACCCTCGGCACGGGGGGCAAGCGATGAGCGTGGCCGCCATCGGCGCCCTCTACGCGGGCGCCACCCTCACCGCGATGCTCTCGGGCATCCCCATCGCCTTCGCGCTGGGCGCGGTCGCGCTGGTCTTCATGCTGGTCTTCATGCCCGGCGCCTCCCTCGATACGGTCGCCCAGAACGTCTACGAGGAGATGGCCTCCATCACGCTCCTCTCGATCCCGCTCTTCATCCTCAAGGGCGCGGCCATCGGGCGCTCGAAGGCCGGCCAGGACCTCTACTCGGCCATGCACGCCTGGATGCACCGCATCCCGGGGGGCTTGGGCATTGCCAACGTCTTCGCCTGCGCGCTGTTTGCCGCCATGGCCGGCTCCTCGCCCGCCACCTGCTCGGCCATCGGCTCGGCCGGCATCCCGGAGATGCGGAAGCGCGGCTACTCGCCGGGCTTTGCCGCCGGCATCATCGCGGCGGGCGGCACGCTCGGCATCCTGCTTCCGCCCTCGATCACCATGATCCTCTACGCGGTGGCCGCCGAGCAGTCGCTGGGCCGGCTGTTTCTGGCCGGCATCGGGCCGGGCCTGCTGCTCGTCGGGCTGTTCGCCGCCTGGTCGGTCTACCGCTTCCGGCACGAGTACGCGGTGGCCAAAGCGGCCTACGCGGCCGGCGGGCCGGCCTCGCCGATCCTGGCGGAGGAGCGCTACAGCATGGGCGAGCGCTTCTCCACCCTGCCGCGGGTGCTGCCCTTCGTGGTGCTGCTCACGGGCGTGATGGTGGCGCTCTACGGCGGCTACGCCACGCCCTCCGAGACGGCGGGGCTCGGCGGCCTGCTGGCGCTGGGGCTGATCGCCGTCATCTATGGGGTCTGGCGCACGAAGGATGTCGGGCCGATCCTGACGGCGACCTTGCGCGAATCGACCATGCTGATGCTGATCATCGGCATGTCGCTGCTCTACGCCTACGTGATGAGCTACCTGCACATCTCCCAGGCCGCGGCCGCCGCGATCGTGGCGATGCAGCTCTCGCCGTGGCTCCTGCTGGTGACGATCCTGGCCCTGGTGATCGCGCTGGGCTTCTTCCTGCCCCCCGTCTCGATCATCCTGATGACGGCGCCGATCATCCTGCCGCCCCTGAAGGCGGCGGGCTTCGACCTCGTCTGGTTCGGCGTGGTGATGACGATCACGATGGAGATGGGGCTGATCCACCCGCCGGTGGGGCTGAACATCTTCGTGATCAAGAACATCGCGCCCGACATCCCGCTATCCGACATCATCTGGGGCACGCTGCCCTTCGTGATCCTGATGGCGGTGGCCATCCTCGTGCTCTGCCTCGTGCCCGGCATCGCCCTGTGGCTGCCCGACCTGCTCCTGCCCACGACGCGGTAGGTGGGCATCCCCTCTCCCCGCGCGCGGGGAGAGGGGCGCCACGTGCGGAATCCTTCGCCCGTCCGGGCGCTCAGAGGTAGCTCAGCCCCGGCCACGCGGCGCGGCGCTTCAGCCGGACCATCCAGCGGCAGGCCGCCCAGAGCGGCAGGCTCAGGAGCGCGGCGACAAGCCAGATCTGCCACGGCGCGGCGAGCGCGATCCGGCCGGACGAGGCCGCCAGACCGAGGCCCACGGCCCCGTCGTGGATCAGCCGCAGCACCCAGAGATGGGCGAGGTAGAAGAACAGCGGCGCACCGCCGAAGGTGCGCAAGGCGTCGAGGCTCGCCGCCGGCAGCCGCTCGAACAGGGCGAGCAGGGCGAGGCCGAGGCCGAGCGTCAGCAGCAGGAAATCGGCCGAGGCCGGGTACTTGGTCAGGTTGATGAACGCGAGGGCGGTCGCCAGCGGTGTCGCACCCGCCTCCCAGGGCACGGGCTCGCCGTAGCCGTTGAGCCCGCGCAGGATCAGGAAGGCGCCGAGCAGCGCCCCGCTCAGGGCGAGCAGCCGGCGCTGCCGGACCTCCGGCGCGGTCGCGCCCGCGAACAGCGGTCCGAGCGCGTAGCCCGCCGCGATCACCCCGATCCAGGGCAGGACCGGGTAGGAGGTGCGTGCCAGGCCCCAGGGCAGCGGCAGCATCCCGCGCTGGTGCAGGATCGACCACAGCGCGTAGCCGGTCTCCTCCGGGGCGAGCCGGACCGGATCGAGCAGGTTGTGGCCGAACATGACGAGCAGGGCGAGGCCGGCGAGCACCGCCCGCGGCAGCCAGAGCAGGCCCGCCAGCGCGACCATGCTGATGCCGATCGCCCAGATCACCTGGAGATAGAGGATCGGCGGGAAGAGGAGGCGGGTCCAGGCGAGGTTAACCAGCGTCACTTCGAGCAGGATCAGCAGCAGCCCGCGCTTCAGCAGGAAGAGGCTGGTCGCGCCGCGGTCGCCGTGCTTCTGCCCGTAGAGGCTCGCCGACAGGCCGGTGAGCAGGATGAAGACCGGCGCGCAGATATGCGAGGCCGCCCGCGTCAGGAACAGGTCCGGCGGCGTGGTGGCGAGATCCATCGGGTCGCCGACCTGCGCGTGCAGGTAGAAGAACTCGCGCACGTGATCGACGAGCATCAGCAGCATGACGAGCCCGCGGAGCGCGTCGATCGAGGCGATGCGGGCGCGCACCGCGGGCCTCGCGGCCGTGTCGGACAGCATGGGGATCACCGTGTCGTAGAGGTCAGGCCGGCCAAGCGCGCAGCCGGCGATGGGCGAGCGCGGCCAGCGCGAGCGTGCCGGCGAGGAGCGCCGCGAGGCTGAGCCACGCCTGAAGCCGGGCCGCCGCCAGAGCCGGGGCGGGCGCGAAGGCCGGCACGGCGTCGTAGGCGTCGAAGTCGAGCCGGCCCGGGCAGCCGGCGCAGACCGGGGCCGGATCGAGCGCCTGGGCCAGGATCCGCGGCTCGAAGAAGGCGCGCAGGTTCCCGCGATACCCAGTGGCCGCCGCGAGGAAGGCGGCGTGCCGGGCCGCGTCCGTGCCCGCACCGGTCTCGAGCGCCAGCGCGAGGGCGCTCGCGGGTGCGAGCAGGGCGAGGCGCCCGCTCCAGGCCGCCAGTTCGCGGGCGTGCTCGCCGAGCGCTGCCCGGGTCTCGCGGAGCGCAGCGTCGTAGAAGGCGTCGCGGGCGAGCCGCTTGATCTCCGGCTTGTCGGCAAGGCCCGGCCGCTCCGCGGCGTCGGGCACGCGGGCGGCGAGCCACGCCGCGGCGATCCGCGTGCCCGTCTCGCCGGTGTAGAACCGCGCCTGGGCCTGCCGGCTCGCTTCGATCGCCGCGATCCGGGAGGGGCGCGGCGCGAGCGCGTCCACCGCGAGGCCGAGCGCGGTCGGCAACGCGACCGTGAGCCCGGCCCAGGCGAGGACGAGGACGGCGAGCGCCGCGACCGCTCCGCGCCACAGGCTGGCGGCGAGCGCGCAGGCCGCGACCCAGAACAGGGTGTAGGCGGCAAGGCTTGCGCCGAGCAGGGCCAGCACGCCGCCCCAGCCCGCGAGCGGGCCGGTCCCGCCCGCCATGAGGAGCGCCAGCGCCGTCCCACCGAGCACGCCCGCCAGCGCGACCAGCCCCACGGCCCCGAACTTCGCGGCGGCGACCCGTCGCGGGTCGATCGGCTGGGCCGCGATCAGGCGCAGGATCCCGGCATCCTGCTCGGCTGAGAGCCGCGTGCCCGCGAGCGCGATCACGGCGAGGGGCACGAGGTAGACCAGCACGAAGGCGAGATCGAAGGCGCCGAGCCGGAGCCGGGCGGCGCTGCCGAGCTCGTAGGCGGTGTCGTCGAACACCGTGCTGAAGCCGAAGCTGATCCGCATCACGGCGGGCTGCACGTCGGACTGGCCGGCGGCCAGCAGGCCGAGCGGGGTCGGCGGCTTCACCGCGTGAGCGGCCATGAAGTAGGTCATGTAGCCGAAGGCGTCGGTCGGGTCCTGCCAGTAGTTCACGGTGATCGGGCTCGGCCGGGCGTAGCGCGCGTGCGCATCCCGGGCCTCGCGCACGGTGCGCGCCCCGTCCTCGGTCGCCTGCGCGACCGCGGCGCGCGCCGCCTCGGTGCGCTCGGCGCCCGTTCGGGCCGCGAGGCACAGGGCCGCGAGGAGCGCGGCCAGGATCGCCCAGGTCAGGCGCTCGCGCAGGACGAGGCGCAGCTCGGCGGCGAGCAGGCGGGACAAGCGGGCGGCGCTCAGGGCTTCAGCCTCCGGACCAGCGGCACGCTGAGTGCCGCGAGCGCCCCGAGCCACAGGGCGAGGATCAGGGCCGGCACGCCCGCATCCGCCAGCGCGCGGGCGAGGGGCAGCGGCGCGTGCCGGAAGGGCGGGATCTCCTGCCAGAGCTCCGGCCCGGAGACGAGCACTCGGCCGCCGCCCTGCGGATGGTCGCGGATCTCGGCGTTCATCCGCTCCGAGATCGTGCGGCGGTAGCGCTCCGCCGCCCAGACGAAATGGGCGTGCGCGGAGAAATCGGTGCCGGCCAGCGTCTGCGACAGGGCCTGGAGGGCGACCCGCGGGGAGATGACCCCAGCCCAGGCCGCGGCGCGCTCCTGCGCGCCCAGGCTCGCGAAGAAGGCGCCGAGCTCCCGGTCGTAGACCGCGAAGTTGTGGCTCTCGTTCTCGGACATCATCAGGCCGCGCAGGTCGACCGGCAGCTCGTCCGGATCGCTCGCGCCGTAGCGGGCCAGCACCTCGCGGACCCGGCCGTCGTTGGCCTCCGCCGTGCGGTGGGCACGGAAGCCCGCATCGATGCGGGCGCGCACCTCGCGGTAGGACAGAGCGGGCTGCAGCAGCTCGACGCCCGCGCCCGCGAGCCGTGGGGCAGCGACGCAGAGCAGGACCCAGGCGGCGAGCGAGGCCGCGAGTGCGCCGCGCGCCGTGCGGGCGACCAGCGAGGCCAGCATGGCGACGAGCAGGAAGGCACCCGCATAGGCGAGCTGGGCGGCGACCCAGGCGAGGAGGCGCGGCCAGACCTGCCAGCCTTCGGCTCCCAAACTATCGGCGGCAAGCGCCCCGAGCGCGAGGAGCGGCAGCCCGACCACGAGCGCCAGCGCCAGGACGAGCGCCGCGAGCCGCCCGGCGAAGAGCCGGCCCGGCGGCACGCCGTTGCCGAGTGCGAGGCGGAGCGTCCCACGCTCCCGGTCGGCCGCGAAGGCGGAGAAGCCGAGCAGGATCGCGGCGAGCGGCACCACGAGCTGCACGATGTCGGCGACGCTGCCGAGGCCGGCGCGCGCCAGCGGCCCGGCATCCTGCACGGCGCGGTAGACCGCATCGTTGAACAGGTGCGCCTCCACCCGCACCATCCGGCCCGTAAAGGGCTCGGTGCCGGGATCGAGCACCGCGAGCGGCGCGGAGGGGCGGAACACCCAGAGACCGTAATGGTCGGCCGAGTGCGGGTTCTTGGCGTCCTGCCCGAGCCAGCGCGCGCGCTCGGCCGCGGTGACGCGCTGGACCTCGGCCCCGTAGGTCGCTGCCTCCCGCCACGCGGCGAGGCCGGCCAGAGCGAGCAGCAGGACGAGCACCGCGCCGATCCAGCGCAGGCGCGCGTCGCGGAGGATCAGGGCGAGCTCGGCCCCGACCCGCCTCACGCCGCGCTCTCCGAGAGCCGCTCGATGTAGAGCCGCTCCAGCGCGACGTGGTCCAGGCACCGCGGGTCGATCTCCTCGACGATGCGGCCGGCGCCGAGCACGCCGACCCGGTCGGCCATCTCGCGCACCCGGTAGAGATCGTGGGTCGCCATCAGCACCGCGCTGCCGCGCTCCGCCGCCGCCCGCACCGTGCGGGAGAACTCGGCCGAGGCGCCGGGGTCGAGCCCGGAGGTGGGCTCGTCGAGGAGAAGGAGCCCGGCCCGGCGGGCGAGCGCGATCGCGATGCCGACCTTCTGGCGCATGCCCTTCGAGTAGGCGCCGGCCGCCCGGTCGTGGGCGTCGCCGCCGAGGCCCGCCTCGGCCAGCAGCGCGCGCGCCTCCGCCTTGCCGAGGTCGAGCCCCGCGAGCGTCGCGAAGTAGCGCAGGTTCTCGAGCCCCGAGAGAGTGGGGTAGAGCGCGACCTGCTCGGGGATGTAGGCGACATGCGCACGCGCCCCGACCGGGTCGGCACCGGCATCGACGCCCCGCACCCGCACGGTGCCCGCATCCGCCCGCAGGAAGCCGAGGATCAGGTTGATCGTGGTGGTCTTGCCGGCCCCGTTCGGCCCGAGCAGGGCGAAGACCTCGCCGGGGCGTAAGGTGAGGTCGAGGCCGGCGAGCGCGGTGCGCTGGCCGAAGCGCTTGACGACGCCGTCCAGCGCCAGCACGGGCCCGTCGTCCGCCATCAGAACCGCACCGTCATCGTGCCGGTGAAGCGGCGCGGCGCGCCCGGATAGACCCGGAAGGCGTTGAGCGAGCTCTCGTAATATTCGGTGTCGAACACGTTCTCGACATTCAGCGCGAAGCGGAAATTCTCGTAGCGCCAGTAGGTCAGCGCGTCGACCGCGATGTAGGCCGGCAGCTTGAAGCCGTTGGCCGCGTCGCCCGCCCGCTCGCCGACGCCGCGCACGCCGCCGCCGATGCCGAACCCCTTCCAGGGACCGGCCTGAACCTCGTGGACGGCGAGCAGGCTGCCGGAGTGGCGCGGCACGTTGATGAGCGGCGCGCCCACCGGCAGCACGTTGTCCTCGGTCACCACCGCGTCGGCGAAGACGTAGCCGGCCAGGATCTTGATCTCCGGGGTGATCTGGCCGGCTGCCGTCAGCTCGAAGCCCTGGCTGCGCACGGCGCCGGCCGCCAGCGAGAAGCCGCTGTTGGCGGGATCCGCCGTCAGCACGTTCCGGCGCTCGACCCGGAAGGCCGCCGCGGTGAGCCCCAGCGCGCCGCCGAACAGGTCGAGCTTGGCGCCGATCTCGTAGCCGAGCCCGGTCTCGGGCGCGAAGGGGCCTGAGCGCGCCACCGCCGCTGCGTCCGGGCCGATATTCGGCCGGAAGCTCGTGCCGACATTGGTGTAGAGCGCGAGTTCGGGAATCGGCTGGTAGACGAGGCCCGCCCGCGGCGAGGCCGCCGCCCGCGACTGCTCGGTGAGGCTGCGCGGGATGCGCTCCAGGAAGGCCTGCTCGAAGAAGTCGAAGCGCACGCCCAGGAGCGCCTTCCACTCGGGGCTCAGGGTCAGCTGGTCCTGCGCGTAGAGGGCGGTGTTGGTCACCCGCTCCAGGTTGTTGCGCGGGATGGTGAGCGGCGGCAGCGGCTGGCCGTAGCGCGGATCGGAGATGTCGATGCCGTAGGGGCTCGTGCGGAAGTTCGAGCGGAGATACAGGACGCGGCTGTCGGTGCTCTCGCGCTCGAAGCCGAAGAGCACGGTGTGGCCGATGCCGGCCGTGTCGAAGCGCCCGACGACCTCGGCCTGACCGATCGCCACGTCCCAGCGGTAGTCGCGCACGTTGCGGTCGCGCGCGACCGTGCGGTTGTCCGCGGCGATCGAGCGGATCTCGGCGGACTCGCCCTCCAGCGAGCCGGTGTTGAAGTGGGTGGCGAGCCGCATCTGCCAGTCGGCATCGAAGCGGTGATCGACCCGGATCTGCATCGTGTCGTTCGACTGGTACGTGCTCTGGCCGGGCTCGCCCAGGAAGCGCGAGATCGGGAGGAGACCGAGCTGGCGATTGATCGCGATGACGCCGCGGTCGAACACGATGCGGTTGCGCAGGAACTCGGTCTCCACCGTCACACGGGTGTCGGGCGTGACCTGCCAGCTGATCACCGGCGCGACGAGGAGCCGGTCGCCGTCCACGAAATCGCGAAAGCTTCCCTGGCGCCCGCCCGCGAGGTTGAAGCGGTAGAGGAGCGTGCCGTCCGCGTTGAGCGCGCCACCCGCATCCACCGTGCCGCGGAACTGCTCGAACGAGCCCCAGAGCCCGCCCATCTCGACGAAGCGCTCCGCGGTCGGCTGCTTGGTGATGATGTTGACGAGGCCGCCCGGGTCGCTGCGCCCGAACAGGCCGCCGCCCGGACCTTTCAGCACCTCGATGCGCTCGACGTTCTGGGTGTCGGGCGGCGGCGGGGTGCCGCGGTTGATCGGAAAGCCGTTCTTGTAGAGCTCCGAGGTCGTCACGCCGCGGATCGCGTAGCTGAACACCGAGAGGCCGCCGAAATTGTTCTGCTGCGCCACGCCCGGCGTGTAGCTGAGCACCCGGTCGACGCGGGTGGCGGCCAGGTCCGTGATCACCTCGCGGGGCGCCACGGTGACGACCTGCGGCACGTCGCGCTGGGGCGTGTCGGTCCGCGTAGCGCTCACCGCGCGGTCGGCCCGGTAGCCCGGCGTCGGCCCGATCAGACCGATCGTGCCGCGGGCCGTCGTGGTGCCGGGCGCCGCGCCGTTGCCGACACCCTCGGGCCCGACGCTCTCGACCGACAGTTCGCCGAGGGTCACGCTGTCCTGCGCGCGGGCCTCGGGCATCGGCACACCGGCCGAGAGCGCGGCCGCGAGCGCGAGACGTCGGGCGTGCCGACGCCGCGCGGCGGGTGCTGGACCATCCTCGACGGGGGCGGCGTTCGGGCTCGGACGGCGTGTCACCGGCATGCTCAAGGTTGCCGGACGGCGACCGAGCGGACGCCTGAGCGGACGCGCCGTCGAGGCACGGGCCCGCACATGCGCTCCGCCGGGACACCCCGCCCGGGGGACGTGAAACCGCGCAAGGCAGGTCTCCTGGCTCACGGGTCGTCACCCCGGCCTGGCCTTCCCGGTGCTCGGCACCAGTGACCATGGGCGGCAGGGGCTCGCCGCTTACAGTTGCGGGGGCAGCTTCGGCATCGCTCCAGGGAGCCGACCGAATTCCCTCTTAGCCCGCACGCCGAGACGCACGGGAACCTTGGCAGCCGGAGCTTCGCCTTGACGGAGGCCGCAGTCAACATGGCCGCTCCTCTTATGCAACATTATAACATGATTTATCCTGGCCAACCGACAGGGACCGATCTCTCGGTCGATGTTCTGTGTTGCGCAGGACACACCGCTGCTCATGAAGGGCAGCGGGGCTGCCGAAGCTGCTCGCCAGCGGTCACTTGCCATTGGCGATGACGACCGGCGTGTGACGAGGCAGGATGGTGGCTGAGCCGGCCCGGTCCGGACATGCCCCGGAGGCGCTCCATGAAAGCACCCGATCCCGAACCGGCCGACCGGCCCCGTTTCCTCGACGCGGGCGAGGCGGCCCTGGTCGTGGAATTCGGCGCCGCGGTCGATCCGGCGATCAACGACAGAGTGCTCGCCCTCGACGCCGCGCTCGGCGCCGATCCGCCCTTGGGCCTCGCCGAGACGGTGCCGACCTACCGGTCGCTGATGATCCACTACGACCCGCTGGTCCTCTCCCGCGCCGCCCTGGTGGCGGCCGTGGAGGGGAGGCTGGCCGAGCGCGGCGCGGCGCGGGGGGCTGGACGGCTCTGGACCATCCCCTGCTGCTACGATCCGGCCCTCGCCGAGGACATCGCCGAGGCGGCGTCCCTCGCCGGCCTCGCCGTGGCGGATGCGGCAGCGTTCCACGCGGGCGCGCTGTACCGGGTCTACATGTACGGCTTCGCGCCGGGCTTCGCGTATCTCGGCGGTCTGCCCGAGGCGCTTGCCCTGCCGCGCCGTTCCAGCCCGCGTGCGCCGCACCCGCCCGGCGCGGTGATGATCGGCGGTGGCCTCGCGGCCATCGGCACAATGCCGATGCCCACCGGCTGGTACGTCCTCGGCCGCACCCCCGAGCGCCTGTTCGCGCCGGAGCGCGACCCTGCCTTCCTGATCGAGAGCGGCGATACGCTGCGCTTCGAGCCGGTGAGCGCGGATACTTTCGCAGGCCTGGAGCGCCGCGCCGCCTCGGGCGAGGTCGTCGCCGGGAGAGCCGCATGAGCGCGAGCGCGGCCGGCCGGCCGATCCTGCGCATCACGGGTGCCGGGGGCGGGGCCACGCTTCAGGACCGGGGCCGGTACGGCGCCATGCGCTACGGCATCACCCCGGCAGGGCCGATGGACCCTTTGGCGCACGCCACCGCGAACCGCGTCCTAGGCAACCCGCTCGGGGCGACCGCGGTCGAGGTCGGCCTCGGCGGCCTCGCCGTCGCCGTCGAGGGGGCGTCCCTCGACGTCGCCCTGGCCGGCGGCGCCTTCCGGATCGATTGCGACGGCCGGCCCCTGCCGCCTGCCTGCGCACTGACGTTGCGGCCCGGCATGGTGCTCTCGATCCGTGCGGGGCAGACCGGCGCGTGGTGCTATCTCGCGGTGGGAGGGCGCATCGACGTGCCAGCCGTGCTGGGCTCCACCGCCACCCACACCCGCTCGCGCCTCGGCGGCCTCGACGGGCGGGCTCTGGCGGCCGGCGACGGACTCGCCGTGGTGGAGCCTCGTGCCAGGCTCGGTGAGCCGGCGTCGCTGGGCGCGCCCTGGATGGACCGGCCGCCGGGCACTATCCGCGTCGTACTCGGGCCGCAGGACGACTTCTTCGCGCCCTCCGAGATCGCCGCCTTCCTCGACCGCGATTGGACGGTGACGGCGCGCGGCGACCGCATGGCCTGTTTCCTCGACGGCGCGCCGCTCGTCCACGCGTGCGGCCACGACATCGTCTCCGACGGCGTAGCCGCCGGTGCGATCCAGGTGCCGGGCCAGGGCCTGCCGATCGTCCTGATGGCCGACCGGCAACCGACCGGCGGCTATCCGAAGATCGCCACGGTGATCGGACCGGACCTCGGTCGCCTCGCTCAAGGGCAGGCCGGCACGCGCCTGCGCTTCCGCGCGGTGACCCTGGCTGAGGCGTTGGAGGCCCGCCGCGTCGAGGCCGCCGCGCTGGAGCCCGACATCGCCCTGGAGCCGGTGGTGCGCACGGATTTTACCTCCGAGTTCCTGCTTGGCCGCAACCTCATCGACGGCGTGGTAGGCTGACCGAGCGGCAGGACGAGCGAGAGGGAAGGTCCGGTTCAGCGAAGCGCGGATGATGGGCATCATCCTGGGGCGTTTAGGCTTGTGGTGCGCGATGCGAGAAAAGCAAAGAACCGCCCGAAGGCGGTCCTTCTCGGTCTCGTTGTCGAGTGCGTGAATGTTCAGAGGCCGGCGAGAACGCCGACCGAGCCCCAGAGCGTCAGGCCGAGACCGGCCACGAACGCGCCGATCATGCCGTAGGAGAACGCCTTCATCGTCATGTGCATGCTGCGACTCCCTTAGCAACGGTTCCCGCCCGCGGTCTGGCCGTACTGCTTGACCGGGAAGTTCTGCTGGTTCGCGTTGCCCTCGGCGGCCGAGCTCATCGGACAGGTGGCCGGATTGCGGCTGCCGTAGAGGCCGATCGAGCCCGTGGTCTGCGGTTCGTAGGATCCGTAGCCGGTATCGTGGCCGCGCGGCGCGTCGTAGGGGAAGGCCATCGCAGACGAGGCCGGGGCAGCAACGCCGAGCATGAGGGCGGCGAGAGCAGCGGCGACACGGGTCTTCATGAGGGTCTTCATCTCCAGATCACGCTGGCGGCCGGCCGATCCGGTCCGCATCGTCTTGCGTGATCCTGAGATGGGAAGCCCTCTGCCGACGCGACGTGCCAGGACGCACGTCCCATGACGGAACGAAATCATTCGGGCTTTTGCGAAAGCCGCCGTCCGGTCCAGCTGAGTTCTCTCGGCCATCAAACCCTGCAGAAGGTCTGGGCAGCGGTCCGAGGTGGCCGGTCGAGGGGCTCTGCAGCCCCCAGACAGAGGTTCGCCAACCTTTGAGCGAGGAATGGAGTCGGCCGGCGAGAGCCTTGGCCGTTCTCCGGCCTTTTCTTTCGCACCCCGCGTTCAGGGGCCGCTGCCGGCGCCCGAATGATGTCGCCACTCCGGCTTCGCGGCTTCCTCCGCCGGCAGGGTTCTCAGCCGAGCGCTTTGCGCCCAGAATCCTGCCCCTGTTGGTGGCTGGGCCGGCGCCGGGGCAGGCGCGGCTTGAAGAGTGTTCTATAAGACCTCGGCCGGGTGCGGTCTGCCCGGCTCCATTGCCGCACGCGCCGGGGAATGACTGTGATTGTCGATCTGTTCAGCGATACCCAGACCCGTCCGACGCTCGGCATGCGCGAGGCGATGGCACGCGCCGAGGTGGGCGACGAGCAGTCGGGCTCGGATCCGACCACGAACGCGCTCTGCGCGCGGGTGGCCGACCTCCTAGGGATGGAGGAGGGCGTCTTCATGCCCTCGGGCACGATGTGCAACCTCGCAGCGATCTTGGTCCAGACGCGGGCAGGCGACGAGATCATCGTTGACGACCAGTCCCACATCTACAACACGGAAGCCGCGGGCGCCGCGGCGATCGGCGGCGTTTCCGTGCGCGCGCTGCCGACGCGCAACGGCCTGTACACGCCCGAGCAGGCGGAGGGCGCGATCCGCGCGCGTCAGCGCACGGCGCCCCGATCGGCCCTGATCTCGGTGGAGCAGACCACGAGCTTCTCCGGCGGCTCGATCTGGGACCTCGCGGCAATGCGCAGGATCCGCGACATCGCCCACGCGAGCGGCCTCAAGGCCCATATCGACGGGGCTCGGCTCCTCAACGCGGTCGCGGCCACCGGCATTCCGGCGCACGCCTACGCGGAGGGGTTCGACAGCGCCTGGATCGACCTGAGCAAGGGGCTCGGCTGTCCGGTCGGCGCGGTGCTGTGCGGGGCCCGAGACTTCGTCACTGAGGCGTGGCGCTGGAAGTACCGGCTCGGCGGCGCCATGCGACAGAGCGGCGTGCTGGCCGCGGCTGGGCTCTACGCCCTCGACCACCACATCGATCAGCTCGCCGAGGACAACGCCAATGCAAGCCGCCTGGCGCAAGCCCTCGCCGGGGTGCCGGGTCTCACCTTCGAGCCGGAGGCGGGCCAGTCGAACATCCTGAGCTTCTCGGTGGCCGGCCTTGGTATCCCGGCCGCCACCTTCGCCGATGGCTGCCTCGCGGAAGGCGTGCGCGTGCGGGCGATCGGGTCCGAGCAGATCCGCGCGACCACCCATCTGGATGTGGACCGCGCCGGCATCGACCGCGCGGCCGCGGTGATCCGGGCCGAGGCCGAACGCATCGCCGGAGGGCGCCGGTGAGGGGCGCGGGCGCAAGACTGCCGGGACAAAGGGGCTGTGGCGTCTGCCGCCTCGGCCACCCACGTCCGCGGGCTCGTCAAAGACGACAAGCGTCGCGCGCGACGTTGGGCGCGACGCACGTCATCGCCTTCCTACGCATCAGGCACGAACAAGCCGTTCGGATCGCAATCCATCCATGACAGCCTCCAAGGAGGCCGTCTTCAACCGTCGAAACTCGATCAGGTGCCTGTCCAAGCGGGCTTCTGCTTGGCGAGGAAGGCCTCGACACCGATCCTGAAATCGCGGCTGCCGTAGCATTCCGCCACGAGATCATCGCCGTCCGGCAGGCCCTCGCCGACCACGCGCCGGATGCCCTCCTTGACGACGCGCATCGTGACGGGCGCGTTGGCGAGGAGCTTCGAGACCATCGCGCCGACGCGCTCGTCCAGCACGTCCGGCTCGGCGATCTCGGCGACGAAGCCCGCCGCCTTCGCCTCCTCCGCGCTCAGCACCTCGGCGAGCATCAGCATGCGCTTGGCGCGCGCGACGCCGACGGCGGCGACGACCCGGGCGACGTTGGCGATCGACAGGCAGTTGCCGAGCGTGCGCGCGATCGGAATGCCGAACTTGGCCGAGGGCGTGGCGACGCGGAAATCGCAGGCCGCCGTGATCGCGAGACCGCCGCCGATCGCCCACCCGTCCACGATGGCGACGGTCGGCACCGGCAGGCGCTCGATCTGGCCGATGCGCTGGTCGATCACCGCCTCGTAGTCCAGCCCGTCCTGCCCGGTCTCGAAACCGCGGAACTGCTCGATGTCCGTGCCGGCCACGAAGGCCTCGCCGCCCGCGCCGCGGAAGGTGACGACCCGGGCGTTGCCCTCGCGCACGATGCGCTCGCAGATCTGCCCGAGCGCGTCGTACATGGCCCAGGTCATGGCGTTGCGCGCCTCGGGACGGTCGAACACGACCGCGCCGACGCCGTTCTCGATGGTGTAGTGAACCTGGCCGCTCATGCGCCGAACGCCCCCCGCGCCTTCAGCCCGGCGATCGCGTCGCCATCCATGCCGATCTCGGCCAGCACGTTCTCTGTGTGCTCGCCGAGCAACGGGGGATGCCGACGGATCTGCTGCGGGGTGCCCATCAGCTTCACGGGGAAGCCGATATTGGGGACCGTGCCCTCCAGCGGATGGGGGATCTCGAGGCGCATGTTGCGGTGCCTTCCGTGCTCGCTCTCGAACGCCTCCGGATAGGTGCTCATCTTGCCGGCCGGGATGCCGACTGCGAGGAGCTCGTCCACCCATTCGTCCGAGGTCTTGGTGGCGAAGGTCGTCTCAAGCTCCGCGATCAGCGCCTCGCGGTTGCGCAGGCGCAGCGGATTGGTGGCGAAGCGCTCGTCCGCCAGCAGATCCTCCCGGCCGATCTGCCCGCAGAGCTGCACCCAGAGCTTCTGATTGGTCGCGCCCATGACGAAGTAGCCGTCCTTCGACGCCACCGCCTGGTAGGGCGCGCTCATCTTGTTGGAGGTGCCGACCGGGCCGGGGACGACGCCGGTGCCCCAGTACTCGGACGTGTCCCAGATCGAGAAGGCGAGCGCCGCCTCGAACAGCGAGGCGTCGATGTACTGGCCGACGCCGCTCGTCTGCCGACCGATATAGGCGCTCAGCAGCGCGTAGGTGCAGAACAGCGCGCAGCCGATATCGGCGACCGGCACGCCCGCCTTCACCGGCGGCATGCCCGGATGGCCGGTGACGCTCATCACGCCGGACATCGCCTGCGCCATCAGGTCGAAGCCGGGCCGGTCCGCCCAGGGGCCGGTCTGGCCGAAGCCGGAGATCGAGGCGTAGATCAGCCGCGGGTTGATCGCCTTCAGCGTCTCGTAATCGACGCCGAGCTTCTTCACCACGCCGGGGCGGTAGTTCTCGACCAGGATGTCGGCCGTTTCCACCAGCCGGTAGAAGGTCTCGCGGCCCGCCTCGCTCTTCAGGTCCAGCGTGATCGAGCGCTTGTTGCGGTTCATGTTGAGGAAGCCCATCGAGTCGGGCCCCTTCATCTTGAACCCCATCGCCGAGCGCGTCTGGTCGCCGGTCGGCGGCTCGATCTTGATCACGTCGGCGCCGAGATCGGCGAGCAGCATGGTCGAGAACGGACCGGCCATGACCTGACTGAAATCCAGCACCCGCACCCCCGCCAGCGGCAGCCCCGCCGCGGACGGGCCGGAGCCGGCCGGGGCTTGCATCTCCGGACTGGTCTCAGGGTGGTCGAGACGATCGGTCATGTGTCCTCCAGATCCGACGCGCGGTGGGTGCGCTAATCAATAATTAAATCTGCTCGGGCGCCCGCTCCTGACGGGCGTCCGAGCGGGTCGGGTTCAGGCCGAGACCCGGCGCGCGCCGAGGGTCTTGTCCGCGCCGCTCTCCTCCGCCTTCTGCCGGATGTAGTCGCGGGCGATGCCGACGGTGGTTCCCGTCACGTGCCGCTCCAGCAGCGAGCCCAGCGTCTCGCCGTCGCGCGCCTCGAGCGCCGCGATCATCTGCTCGTGCTCCAGCACCGCGGCGCGCCAGTGCTCGGGCGTCTTGCGCATCACGAAGCGGCAGGAATGGATGCGCGTCAGCACCTGCTGGTAGTAGGCGTGCAGCGTCGCGTTGCCGGCGATGACGAAGAACGCGTCGTGGATACGGCGGTTGGCGGCGAGATAGTTCGGCTCGTCGCCGACAGCGTAGAGGCGCATCATCTCGTCGTGCAGGGCGCGCACGCGGGCGATGTCCGCATCGGTGGCGGCCGCGCAGGCGAGCCGGCCCGCGAGCCGCTCCAGCGAGGCCATGATGGGGAACAGCTCGTTGACCTGATCCTCGGTGATGCGGGCGACGATGGCGCCGCGGTGCGGCATGATCTGCAGCACGCCCTCGGCCGCCAGCACCTTCAGCGCCTCGCGGATTGGCGTGCGCGATACCCCGAAGCGCTCGCAGAGCTGCTCCTCGGGGACTTTCTCTCCGGCGCGAAGCTCGCCCGAGAGGATCATCTCGCGCAGCGGCGCGACGAGCGACTCGTGCAGGCTCTGGCGGATCAGCGTGCTGGAGGACATCGCGACGAACTCTACCGTCTTGCCTGCCCGGCGGGCCGGGGCAGCACGGGATTGGACCACGCGTTCTCAATCGCGATCATGTCGAGCCGATCTCCCGTTGCTGCGGCAGCGCCTTCCTGCGCAGACCGATACCCGTTTCGCGCAGCATTCTCGAGATCAGCGGCAGGCCGAGCAGCAGAACGCCCAGCGCCATCATGGTGCCGACGAGGCCGTTCGACCAGAAGATCGAGGCCGAGCCGCCCGAAGTGAGCATCGCCTGGCGGAACGCGTCCTCCGCCTTGTCGCCCAGCACCATGGCCAGCACGAAGGGCGCGAGCGGGTAGTCGAGCTTCTTGAACACGTAGCCGGCGACGCCGAAGATCAGTGCGAGCCAGATGTCGAAGGTGTGGCTGGCCACCGTATAGGCGCCGATGATGCACACCACCGTGATCATCGGGCCGACGATGCGGAACGGGGCGCGCAGGATGTAGGCGAAGAGCGGCACCGTCGCGAGCACCAGGATCACCGCGATGATGTTGCCGAGATACATGCTGGCGATGAGGCCCCACACGAAGTCCGGGCGCGTGGTGAACAGCATGGGCCCGGGCGCGAGGCCCCAGATCATCAGGCCGCCCATCATCACCGCGGCGGTGGCCGAGCCCGGAATGCCGAGCGCCAGCATCGGCAGGAGCGCGCAGGAGCCGGCCGAGTGGTCGGCGGTCTCAGGCGCCACGATGCCCTCCGGCGCGCCCTTGCCGAAGCGCGCCTTGTCCTTCGCGAAGCGGGCGCCGATCGCGTAGCTCATGAAGGAGGCCGCGGTCGGGCCGCCGGGGGTGATGCCCATCCAGCAGCCGATGAGCGCGCTGCGCAGGACCGTGGCCCAGTAGCGCGGCAGCTCGAGCACGGCGCGGCCGATCTCGCGCAGGCTCAGCCTGGCCTTGACGCCGTGGAACGTGAGGTCTTCCTCCATCGTCATGATCAACTCGCCGAGGCCGAACAGGCCGATGACCGCGACGAGGAAGCTGACGCCGCCGATCAACTGCTCGAAATCGAAGGTGAGGCGGCTCTCACCGGAGATCGTGTCGGCACCGATGGTCGCGCAGGCGAAGCCCAGCATCATCGAGACCAGCGTCTTGAACGGCGAGCCGCTCGACATGCCGATGAAGCTCGCGAAGGCCATGAAGTACACGGCGAAGTACTCGGCCGCGCCGAAGCGCAGGGCGAAATTCGCGACCCAGCCCGACAGCAGCGTGATGACGATGACCCCGGTCAGCGCGCCGATCCCGGCCGAGGAGAAGGCGAGCGTCAGCGCGCGCACCGCCTCGCCCTGCCGCGCCATCGGATAGCCGTCGAACGTCGTCGCCACGGAGGAGGGCTCGCCCGGGATGTTGAACAGGATCGAGGTGGTCGAGCCGCCGAACAGCGCGCCCCAGTACATGCTGGTGAGCAGGATGATCGCCGAGACCGGATCCATGGAGAAGGTCAGCGGCAGCAGGAGCGAGACGCCGTTCGGCGCGCCGAGACCGGGCAGGACGCCGACGACGAGGCCCAGCAGCACCCCGCCGACCATGATGAGCACGTGATGGGTGCTGAGCGCGACGCTGAAGCCGTCGAGGAGCAGGCTGATGTTGCTCATGGTCCGCGCCTCAATAGATGCCGACGGCGTTCAGCACGGGCCCTTTCAGAAGGGGCACCATGAACAGCTTCTCGAAGATGACGAAGTTGACGACGGCGACGCCGAGTCCCGCCGCGATCGACGTCGCGAGCTTCAGCTTTCCAGGCCCGTACATCGCGTAGACGATGTAGATCGCCATCGCGATGTAGAGCCCGAGAAACACCGCGAGCGCGGCGAAGGCCACGATCGGCAGGAAGAACAGGATCGCGGCGCGGGCGCGCTCGCCGTCCAGGAAGGGCGGCTGCCCCTCGGTCGGTCGGAGCGTTGCCTGCGCGCCGGTGGCGGCGCTGCCGAGCAGGATCAGGCAGCCGACACAGAAGGGGAAGAAGCCGGAGCTCGGGCCCGCTTCCTCCCAGGCGATGCCGTTTTCCAGGGCGCCGTAGCAGACGATCAGGCCGATGAGCGCTGTGGCTGCCGACGTCGCGATCTCGCTGGTCCTGCGTGAGATTTCCATGGGCATGATCCTGCCGTTCCGTCCCGGCATGCCGCGCGGGCGGTTCGCTCCGATTGCTTCGGTCTCGAATGCGCGGCACCGCTGACGGCGCCGCGCCCGCGCCCTAGTCCACGGCGCCCTTCAACCAGCCATTGGTCTTGTAGTAGCCGGCATAGGTGGCCCGGTGCTGCTCGATGAAGGCCTTCAGCGCATCGCCGGTGAGGGTGCGCGGGATCTGCGCGCCGCGCGCCATGTAGCCCTTGAACTCCTCGGTCTGCGCGACCTTCTTGAAGAGATCCGTGTAGTAGGCCAGCGCCTCCGGCGGGATGCCCTTGGCCGCCCAGATGGTCCGCGGCTGGGCGAAGGACTTGATGTCGAGGCCGGCCTCGACGCAGGTCGGGATCGCGTTCCAGGACATGCCCTCGGCGATGACCGTGGTGTCGGCGAGGCGGTTCTCCTCGAAGACGCAGAGCGGCTTCTGCACGCCGGCCCGCCACTGCTCCACGCTCTCGCTCGGATTGTTGACGTTGGCCTGAATGTGGCCGCCCGCGACCTGCACCGCGGCCTCGCTGCCGCTCTTGTAGGGGATGTAGGAGAGGTCGATGCCGGCCGCCTTCTCGATGAGCGTCATCAAGGTCTCGTCGGCTTCCTTCGCCTTGGCGCCGCCGACCTTGATGCTCCCGGGCGCCGCTTTCGCCTTCTCGATGAAGCCCTTCACGTCCTGGATGCCGGAGGCCTTCGGGTTCACCCAGAGGATGAACGGGTCGAAGGTCATCGCCGCGACCGGCTCCAGATCCTTCAGGCTGTAGGACAGCTTGTTGGCCAGCGGCAGGGCGTAGGCGTCCTGCGTGCCGAAGAAGAGCTTGTAGGCATCGCCGCCCGAGGTCTTGGCGTGGATGAAGGTCTCGGCACCGCTGCCGCCGGTCTTGTTGGTGACGATGACGGGAACGTCGAGGAGCTTGTCCTTGGACAGGGCCGACTGCACGACACGGGCGAAGAGGTCCGTTCCCCCGCCCGGACCCGCGGCCGCGACGAACTCGACCGGGCGATCCGGCTTCCAGTCGGCTGCCGCCGGCGCTTGAACCGTGAAGATTGCCGCCGCCGCCAAAGCAGCGGCCGTGCCGAGCTTGAGGTTCATGTTTCCTCCATCCGTCTTTTTTTATCGGCGGTTGGCATCCCGAGCGTGTCGGCCGCTTCTCGCATCAATAATTATAGATGCATTTTCGAAGGGCTGACAAGCGCGTGGGCTACGCGCGGGCTGTCATACGGCTCGTGATCGTGGTGCGTCGCCGGTGGCCTTTCGGAGGTCGAACGGGCTCGTCAGATCGCTGCTGGCCAACCGCGACGCGCATCGCTGAGAGCTGCCTGACCCGGAAGACTGACCGCCGCCCTCCGGACGTCGGCCTCGGATCGCATCTCATCCGACGCGTCGAGCGCGCGAGACCGCGCCACCGGGACCTTCTTGGAACTGCCCGGTTTCCGCCACCCTGTCCCTGCTCAGCGCTTCCGACATAGTGTCTGATATTTCGGCGGCGGTCACAGGCTGCTGGGTTGCCGCCCTAAACCCTTGGGAGACCGGGATGGACGTAAATCATGGCTGAAACCCTTCGCATCGTTCCTCAGCCCATGCGCAAGCAGGTCGAGGACGGGCTGAGAGCCGCGATCGTGAATGGACGCTTCGCGCCGGGGGAACACCTGCCGGATCGTGTCCTCTGCGACCTGTTCGGGGCGAGCCGCAGTGTCGTGCGTGAGGCGGTGCGCCTGCTCGAGGCGGAGGGGCTTGTCACGGTCGTGCCGAACCGCGGACCGTTCGTCACGAACCTTTCGGTTACCGAGGCGGAACAGATCTACGAGGTGCGGGGCGTGCTGGAGGCCTTGGCGGGCGAATGCTTCGCGCGCAACGCGACCGAGACGGAGCGTCAAGAGCTTCGCGCGATCTGGGAGGAACTCGCACGGACGGGCGAGACCGCCCGGCGCGAAGATCTTCTCGCCATCAAGCGCCGTTTCTACGACGTCATGCTCGCGGGCGCACGCAACCCCTACGTCGCCCGGATGCTGGATCAGCTTCTCAACCGGAACATGCAGCTGCGGGCGATGTCACTGTCCGATCCCGGTCGCCTGAAATGGACGATCCGCGAATTGCGGCGCGTGATCGAGGCAATCGAGCGGCGCGACGCCGATGAGGCTTTCTCAGCCTGTCGCGAGCACGTCCAGCGCGCCGCCGAAACCGCCCTGCGGCTCCTGAAAGCTCGGGACGGTGCCGGGTAGATCTGCGCCGTTCATCATCCGCCGCGGATCGCTGCCGGGGCGCGGATGGACTCCGCCGTTCCTGCGCCCCGGTCTCATCAGGAGCGGCTCCGGCCGGGTGCGAAGCGCCTTAGAGCCTCTAACAA
>NZ_BPQM01000038.1 GCF_022179245.1 Methylobacterium gregans | reverse complement strand
CGCGTCCAGCGCGACTTCTGAACTCCTGTCCTTGCGCGCAGCCAACAGCCGTCCCAGCACGGCTGCGCGAACGGGCTTGAGACTTGAGACCTTGACCCGGTTCGCGAGAACCGGGTCTTTTTGTATCGGGCGGTCACAACCCTCCAACCGAGGGCGGGACGCGTGTTCGGTCGCTAATGCCCGTTCTCAGCGCCCCGTGAGCGCCGCGATCCGCTCGGCCAGCGCGTCCACCTGCGCCGTGTCGTGCGCGGCCGAGAAGGCGACGCGCAGGCGCGCGGTGCCGGGCGGTACGGTCGGGGGACGGATCGCCACCACGAGGAACCCCGCTTCCTCCAGCGTGCGCGACAGGGCGAGCGCCGCCTCCGCCTCGCCGACGAGCACCGGAACCACCGCACTCTCCGCCTCCGGCAGGCCGAGCCGGGCCGTGAAGCGGCGCGCGAGCATCAGCGGCCGCGCCCGGCGCGCCGGCTCGGCCTCCAAGATCGCCAGGGCCTCCAGCGCCGCCGCCGCGGAGGCCGGCGGCAGACCGGTGGTGTAGACGAAGCTGCGGGCGCGGCTCGTCAGCAGGTCGATCACGGGCCGCGAGGCGCAGAGATAGCCGCCGTAGGAGCCGAGCGACTTCGAGAGGGTTCCCATCTCCAGGGGTGCCCGCGGGCCTTCCTCGGCGACGCCGAGCCCGTGCGCGTCATCCACCAGGGTCCAGGCGTCGTGGCGCTCGGCCAGCCCCAGAATGTCGCCCATCGGCGCCCGGTCGCCGTCCATGCTGAAGACGCGCTCGGTGAGGATCAGGCAGCGGCTGTGGGCAGCCCGCTCGGCGTCGAGAACGCGGGCGAGGTCGCCGACGTCGTTGTGGCGGAAGGTGGCGACCCGCGCGCCCGAGAGCCGGGCGCCCGCCCACATGCAGGCGTGGGAGAGCTCGTCGAGCAGCACGAGATCACCGCGTCCGGCGAGCGCCGGGGTGATGCCGAGATTGGCCATGTAGCCGCTGCCGAAGACCAGCGCCGCCGCCTTGCCCTTGTGCCGGGCGAGCCGCTCTTCGAGCGCGCCCAGGAGCGGGTGGTTGCCCGTCACCAACCGCGAGCCGCCAGAGCCGGCACCGTAGCGCGCGGCCGCGTCCTGCGCCGCCGCGATCACCCGCGGGTGATGGCTCAAGCCCAGGTAATCGTTGCAGGAGAAGGAGACGAGCCGGCGCCCGCCCCGCTCCGCCGCGGCCTCCGGGCCGCGCTCGGTCGGCACGAGGCGCCGCCGCAGCGCGGCCTCGTCGAGGGCGTCGAGTTTCCCCTGCGCGAAGGTGTCGAGGCTCAGCATGGGCCGTCATGGCGCCGCGCACCGCGCTGATGTCAAGGGCGGCCTTGACCCGACGTGCCCCCGGCACCATCCCGGTCCGATGCGCGCGACACGGTCCGGCCGCCATCTCTGGCGCCCCTATACGCAGATGAAGGGCGCCTCGGCGCCGCTCGAGGCGGTCGCGACCCGGGGCAGCCGGATCGTGCTGGCGGACGGGCGCGCGCTCGTGGACGGCATCGCCTCGTGGTGGACGGCGGTGCACGGCTACAATCACCCGCACATCGCCGGGGCCGTGTCCGACCAGCTCGCCCGGATGCCGCACGTGATGTTCGGCGGCCTCACCCATGAGCCGGCCGAGCGGCTGGCCGCGCGGCTCGCCGCCCTGCTCCCGGGCGACCTCGACCACGTCTTCCTGGTCGATTCCGGCTCGGTCGCCGTCGAGGTGGCGCTGAAGATGGCGGCCCAGCTCTGGCTCAACCGGGGCGTCGTCGGGCGGAGCCGGGTGCTGGCCTTCCGGGGCGGCTACCACGGCGACACGATGGGGGCGATGTCGGTCTGCGACCCCGAGGAGGGCATGCACCGCCGCTTCGGCGCCTACCTGCCGACCCAGGTCTTCTGCGATCTGCCCCGCACGGCCGAGCAGGAGGCGGACCTCGACGCGGCGCTCGGCCGCCACCGGGGCGAACTCGCGGCCGTGATCGTCGAGCCCCTGGTGCAGGGCGCGGGCGGCATGGTGATGCACGGGGCGGAGGTGCTGGCGCGCGTGGCCCGCCTCGCCCGCCGGCACGGCCTGCCGCTGATCTGCGACGAGATCTTCACCGGCTTCGGGCGTACCGGCACCCTGTTCGCCTGCGAGCAGGCGGGGATCGTGCCGGACATCCTCTGCCTGTCGAAGGCGCTCACCGGCGGCACGATGGCCCTCGCCGCCACGGTGGCGACCACCGAGATCTTCGAGGCCTTCTGGTCGGACGACCCGGCCGCCGCCCTGATGCACGGGCCGACCTTCATGGCGAACCCGCTCGCCTGCGCGGCCGCCAATGCCAGCCTCGACCTGTTCGAGCAGGAGCCCCGCCTCGACCAAGCGCGGGCGATCGCGGCACGCTTGCACGACGGGCTCTCGCCCCTGGCGCGCCTGCCGGGCATCGCCGACGTGCGGGTGCTCGGGGCGATCGGCGCGGTGCAGTTCGCGCGCGTCCCCGACCTCGCGTGGCTCAAGGCCGACCTCGTCGCCCGCGGCGTCTGGGTACGCCCCTTCGGCGACATCGTCTACCTGACGCCCGCCCTGACCATCGGCCCGGACGACCTCGACCACCTGCTCGCCGCGCTCCGCGAGAGCGTGGCGGAGGCGGTGCGGTCGGCCCAGCTTCCCTGAATCGTTGATGAACGGGCTGCAACCCGGGCCGGGTTTGCCCGTTGGCACAGCGTCCGGCCGTTCGGGCGGGGCCGGACGGAACGCGGGAGGTGCGCATCGTGTCGAGTGAGCAGACGATCTCTCAGGACGACCGGCCGGTGATCCTCCTCGTCGAGGACGAGGCGCTCACCATCATGGATCTCGGCGACGTCCTCGAGGACGGGGGATACGACACGGTCCAGTGCGCCTCGGCCGAGCGCGCGCTGAGCATCCTGCAGGCCCGGCCCGACATCTGCGGGCTCGTCACCGACGTCGAGCTGTCGGGTAAGACGAACGGCTTCGAGCTGGCGAATGCGGTGGCCGAAGCGCGGCCGAAACTGCCGATCCTGATCGTTTCCGGGCGCGCCGCGCCCGATCCGGAGCGCATGCCGCCCGGGGCGCAGTTCATTGCCCGCCCCTGCAGCGGCGACGAGATCCTCGACCGGCTCAAGAGCCTGATGCCCTGCTGAGGCGGGGTTTTCCGCTGGGCGCGGGCATCCTTCGCGCCCGCTGTCATCGCAGCTTCACGCTCGCGCGCCACAGGCTGGCCCTGCGCGTCCCTGTTCCTCTCCGGAGGCTCGGGCGAACGTGCTTGGAAACCGGCTCGACAGCCGGCCCTTGGAAGCCGGGCGAGCGAGGTGCACGATGTCGGCGGCGGACGAACGTTCGGCAATCGCGCCGGACGACGCGAGTTTGGGCAGTCCCGTGAACGGCAAGGGAAAACGCGGCAAGGCCGGCGCGAAGGCGGAGTCGCCCGCGGGCCGCCGCCTGCGGCCGCCGGGGCAGAAGAGCGTCGGCTGGGCGCTGGTCCAAGCCGCCCGCCTCCACCGCGGCCGCATCGGCGACCGGCTGGCGAGCCTCAACCTCTTCGCGGGTCAGGAGCAGGTGGTGCAGGCGCTGGCCGCCGCCGGCACGATGACGATGGGCGATCTCGCCGCGACCCTGCGGGTGCGCCCGCCCACAGCCTCGAAGACGATCTCGCGGCTCGCCGCCCTCGGCTTCGTGGAGCGCCGGGCCGAGGCCGGGGACGGGCGGATCGTGCGGGTGCGCCTGACCGAGGCCGGCCTCGCCAAGGCCGAGGCGATCGAGCGCATCTGGGACGAGGTCGAGGCCGAGTTGCTCGACGGGTTCGACAACAAGGAGCGGCGGCGCCTGCGCAAGCTGTTGCGCAAGGCCGCCCGCAACCTCGCGGACGCCGCGGGCGTCTCCGGCCAGGAGACGGAGGCCGACGCGGAGATCGAGGCCGAGGACGACGAGGCTGAGGCCCCAGGCCTCAACGGCAGCGGGCTGCCGGCACTCTAGATCCTGGGATCTCCGAGGGGCGTGCCCCGTAGGCGGGGTCCCGGGGCAGCGCCCCGGGCTTGGATCCTCCGGATCGGCCCACGCCGCAATTCCGGAAAGCCGAACACAGCGGGGCCGACCACGGGCGCCGTCCTTCCGACGCGCAACCCGCTCGAGACGGTGTTGTAATAACGTTACTAATCCGCACGATCGCTCATCCGCGCCGACAACCCGGTTGCGACCTCTCACTCGGACGTGCAGCGTTATACTGTCACGCGTTCCGGGATCCTCGACCTTGCGTCTCCGTCACCGCCTCGCTGCCGGCGCAGCCCCGCTCTGCCTGATCGTGCCGTTCGCCGCCGGCGCGCGGGCGCAGCAGGCCGTGACCCTCGACGAGATCAGCGTCACCTCGCCGAGCCCGGTCCAGGCGGTCCGTCCGGTGCAGGCGCCGCCGGCCGCCGCGAGCGCGGTCGGCGGCATCGGCGTGCTGCCGGTCGTCACCGACACCTTCTCGCCCGTCACCGTCGTGACCCGCGACCAGATCGCCCGCGACCAGCCGCGCACGCTCGGCGACGCGCTGTTCGACCGGCCCGGCATCTCGTCCTCGACCTACGCGCCGGGCGCGGCCTCGCGGCCGATCATCCGCGGCCTCGACAACGCCCGGGTGCGCATCCAGGAGAACGGCATCGTCAATGGCGGCGTCTCGGATCTCGGTGAGGACCACGCGGTGCCGGTCAATCCGCTGGTGGCCGACCGGCTGGAGGTGATCCGCGGGCCCGCAACGCTCCGCTACGGCTCGGGCGCGATCGGTGGCGTGGTCTCGGCCGAGAACAACCGGGTGCCGACCTTCATCCCGGCCAACGGCGTCACCGGCCAGGTCACGACGGGCTACTCCACGGTCGATAACGGGCGCCTCGGCGCCGCGACCGTCGATGCGGGCCTGGACGGCATCGCGGTCCACGCGGACGGCTTCAAGACGGCCGCCGACAGCTACGCCATCCCCGGCGGCATCCAGCGCAACTCCTACAATGCGTCGGAGGGCGGCTCGGTCGGCATCTCGGCGATCGGCGACCGCGGCTTCGTCGGCATCGCCTTCAGCCACTACAACGCGCTCTACGCGATCCCGGGCGGGGAGGCCGAGGAGGCGCGCACGCGGCTGACCCCGAATCAGGACCGGGTGATCTCGCGCGGCGAGTACCGGCCGCTGGACGGCCCCTTCGAGGTGATCCGCTACTGGGCGGGTTACTCGGTCTACCGCCATGACGAGATCGGCATCGGCGAGGACGGGCGCGAGGGCCAGCAGGCGATCTTCAAGAACCGCGAGGCCGAGGTCCGGGTCGAGGCGCAGCACGTCCCCGTCTTCACGAGCTTCGGCAAGCTCACCGGCGCCATCGGCGTGCAGGCGGACCGGCGGGTGATCAACACGCAGCTGGAGAGCTTCCTGCCGCGAACCGACTCGCGGGCGAACGCCGTGTACCTGTTCGAGGAGCTGGAGGTGGTGCCGGGCACGCGGCTCCAGGCCGCCGGCCGCATCGAGGGCGACCGGTTGCGCAGCACCGCCGTGCAGTTCCCGGCCGATTACCTGCCAGTCGAGGGCGAGGATCCGCTGCGCTACGCGCTCACCCGCCGCTTCGCGCCGAAGAGCGCGAGCTTCGGCCTGCTGCAGGATCTGCCCTACGGCTTCGTCGGCAGCGTGACCGGCTCCTACGTGGAGCGGGCGCCGACCGGCTACGAGCTGTTCTCGCAGGGGCCGCACGACGCCACCGCCACCTTCGAGATCGGCGACCCGCGGCTGCGCCTGGAGCGCGCCCGCACCGTCGAGGCGAGCATCCGCCACGGCCTCGGGCCGCTGCGCTTCGAGGCGACGGGCTTCTACACGCGCTACACCGGCTTCATCTACAAGCGCCTGACCGGCCTCCTCTGCGACGACGATTTCGCGAGCTGCGGCGCGGGCGACGAGTTGCGCCAGGTCGTCTACTCGCAGCAGAACGCGACCTTCTACGGCGCCGAGCTGATCGGCCAGTACGATGCCATCCCGGTCGGCAACGGCTTCTTCGGCATCGAGGGCCAGTTCGACGCCGTGCGGGCAAAGTTCGACGACGGCACCAACGTGCCGCGCATCCCGCCCTACCGGATCGGCGGCGGCGTCTACCTACGCGCCGACGGTTGGTTCGCCCGGGTGAACCTGCTGCACGCCTTCGCGCAGACGCGGACCGCTCCGAACGAGACCCCGACAGCCGGCTACGACGACCTGCGGGCCGAGCTCAGCTACACCAAGCCGCTCGACCCGGCCCTCTACGGCGCGAGCGAGGTCACACTGGGGCTGCAGGGCCGCAACCTGCTCGACGCCGACATCCGCAACGCGGCCTCGTTCAAGAAGGACGAGATCCTGCTGCCGGGCCGCAACGTCCGCCTGTTCCTGACCGCCCGCTTCTGAGCGGCCGCGGCGGCCTCAGCCGTGGCAGGTGCAGCCGGCATGCTCGCAGCCGGCATGGTCCGGGTGTCCCTCGGCGCACTCGTCGCAGCAGAAGGCCTTGCCCTCGCGCTCGACCGCCTTGGACACCGAGACCACGCAGACGCAGTCCGGGCAGGCGCATTTCACCATCTCGACGTCGACGCTCGCCATGATTCCACTCCCCGTGCCGGTTGTCGGCAGGTCATCCTCCTCCATCCGGCGGCCGCGCGCCAGGGTCTCGGCGCGACACCGCGGCCTTTGATCCTCCGCGCGACGCGCGCGTTGCATCCTGAAACCGATTTGCCGCGTTTGCGGACCGGTGAAGGGATGCGTGTCCGATGACCGACCAGAAGATCGAAGCCTACGAGGGACCGGCGGGCGGCTGGGGCTCGGCCAAGTCCCTGGCGGAGATCCTGACCCGGGAGCAGATCCCGGCCTCGGGCGCAGCGATGCTGATGAAGCAGAACAAGCCGGACGGCTTCATGTGCGTCTCGTGCGCCTGGGCCAAGCCCGCCAAGCCCCTCGCCTTCGAGTACTGCGAGAACGGCGCCAAGGCGACAGCCTGGGAGCAGACCAGGCGCCGCGCCACGCCCGCGTTCTTCGCCGAGCACAGCGTCACCGAACTCCTCTCCTGGCCGGACTACGACCTTGAGGAGCAGGGCCGGCTCACCCACCCGATGCGCTACGACCCCCAGACCGATCGCTACGTGCCGGTCGCGTGGGCGGAGGCCTTCGCGGAGATCGGCCGGGAGCTCAAAGGTCTCGACCCGAAATCTGTCGTCTTCTACGCCTCGGGCCGGGCCTCGCTCGAGACGAGCTACATGTACGCGCTGCTGGCGCGGATGTACGGCAACAACAACCTGCCCGACTCGTCGAACATGTGCCACGAATCGACCTCGGTGGCCCTGCCGCAATCGATCGGCGTGCCGGTCGGCACCACGCGGCTGGAGGATTTCGAGTCGACGGACCTGATCCTGTTCTTCGGCCAGAACGTCGGCTCCAATTCGCCCCGGATGCTGCACCCGCTGCAGGAGGCGCGGCGGCGCGGCGTGCCGATCATCACCTTCAACCCGCTGCGCGAGCGTGGCCTGGAGCGCTTCACCAACCCGCAGGCGCCGCTGGAGATGCTGACCAACAGCTCGACGCAGATCTCGACCCAGTACCATCAGGTCAAGGCGGGCGGGGACCTCGCGGCGATCACCGGCATGTGCAAGGCGATCCTGGCCGCCGACCGCGATGCCCTGGATGCCGGCCGGCCCCGCATCATCGACGTCGCCTTCATCGAGGAGCACACCCACGGGCTGGCCGACTTCGTGCGCTTCTGCGACGCCCAGGCCTGGGCCGATCTGGAGAGCCGCTCGGGCCTCAAGCGCGAGGCTTTGGAGGCGGCGGCCAGCGTCTACATGCGGGCGCGCAGCACCATCGGCATCTACGGCATGGGCCTGACCCAGCACCGCAAGGGCACCGAGACGGTGCAGATGCTGGTCAACCTGCTGCTCCTGCGCGGCAATATCGGGCGGCCCGGGGCCGGCATCTGCCCGGTGCGCGGGCACTCGAACGTGCAGGGCCAGCGCACGGTCGGCATCTCGGAGAAGCCGGAACTGGTGCCGCTCGATAAGATTGCCGAGCAGTACGGCTTCGAGCCGGCGCGGGAGAAGGGCCTCAACACGGTCGAGGTCTGCGAGGGCGTGCTCGACGGCAGCGTGCGGGCCTTCATCGGTCTGGGCGGCAACTTCGTGCGGGCCGTGCCCGACACCGCCCGGATGGAGGAGGCGTGGCGGGGCTTGCGCCTCTCCGTGCAGGTCTCGACCAAGCTCAACCGGGCGCATCTGGTGCGCGGCGAGATCGCCTACATCCTGCCCTGCCTCGGCCGGATCGAGATCGACCGGCAGGCGAGCGGGCCGCAGGCGGTCTCGATGGAGGATTCCTGCTCGGCGTTCCACGGCTCGCGCGGCGTCTCAGAGCCGGTGAGCGAGCACGTCCGCTCCGAACCCTGGATCGTCGCCGAGATCGCCAAGGCGGTGCTCGCGCCGAACCCGAAGGTCGATTGGGACGGCTGGGTCGCGGACTATTCGCGGATCCGCGACAGCATCGAGGCGACCTACCCGGACAAGTTTCGGGACTTCAACAAGCGCATGTTCGAGCCCGGCGGCTTCTACAAGCCGCTCGCCGCCCGCGACCGCAAGTGGGAGACGAAGACCGGCAAGGCCAACTTCATCGTGCCGCCGGGGCTCGAGGCCGACCCGGACATGCCGCGCTCCGACCGCTCGGTGATCGACCTGATCACGCTGCGCTCGAACGACCAGTTCAACACCACGGTCTACGGCTACGACGACCGCTTCCGCGGGGTGAAGGGCACGCGCAAGGTGCTGTTCATGAACGAGAACGACCTCGCTCGCCTGGGGCTGGCGGACGGCGAGACGGTCGATGTGTCGACGGATGCCGACGACGATGTCGCCCGCGTCGTGCGGGGCCTGCGCGTGGTCCGGTACGACATCCCGGAGGGCAATTGCGGCGGCTACTACCCGGAGATGAACGTGTTGATCCCGCTCTGGCACCACGACGCGCAGGCCAAGACCCCGGCCGCCAAGGCGATCCCGGTGCGCGTCACCCCCGCGGTACCGGAGGCCGCGACCGGCGGCGCCTGAGCGGGACGCTGGACGCGGGAGCCGCGGCCCGGCAAGGAAGCTGGGCCGCCCGCGTGCGGGCTCTCGCTCCGGACCCCCACGGCCTCGCACCGATGACCGAAACCGCACCGGACGGGCGCCGCGCCGCGCTTCTCGACCAGATCGGCGCGGGCGCGCCCGGTCTCGACCTGACCCGCGCCGCCCTCGGCCGCGAGGTGCTGGCGCCACTGGTCGATCCGGTGGTTTCCGCGCCCTGGTGGGATGCCGACTGGGGCGGCCTCGCGCTCGCCGGGCGCGACCTCACCGGAGCGAAGCTGGAGGCGGCCGACCTCTCCGGCGCGAACCTGCACCGCGCGCGGCTCGGCGGTGTCGTCGGCCGCTCGGCCCGCTTCGCGGGGGCGAACCTGGAGGAAGCCGATTGGGCCGAGGCCGACCTCAGCGGCGCGGATTTTTGCCGGGCCGTGGCCGGGCAGGTCAGCTTCGCCGAGGCCATGCTGGAGGATGCCCGGTTCGGCGAGGCGTCCATGCGCTTCGCCAACTTCCGCAAGGCGCTCCTCGACGGCGCGGACTTCGCGGGCGCCGACCTCTGGGGCGCGGACTTCACGGGGGCGGACGCCGACTACACCAACTTCCGCCAAGCCCGCCTCGACGAGGCCAACCTCTCGGACGTCAACCTCACCCACGCCGATTTCGAGGGCGCGAGCCTGACCAAGGCGCGGCTCGTCGGCTCGCGCCTGCGGGGCGCGAACCTCGCCGGGGTCAAGCTCGACGGGGCCGACCTCTCGGGGGCGGATTTCTCCGACACGAGCCTCGTGCGGCTCAACCTCGCCACCTGTCGGCTGACCCACGCGCGCTTCGCGGGCGCCTTCGTCACCGGCACGCGGATGCGCGTCGAGCAGCTCGGCGGCGCGGTGGGCGAGGAGGTGGCGGGGGCCTACGAGGCCGCGCAGGCAAGCTACCTCGCCCTGGAGCAGAACTGGCGCAGCATCGGCAGCCACGACGCGGCAAGCTGGGCCTACAAGCGCGGGCGCCGGATGGGCCGGATGCAGGCCGGGGTCCAGGCCCGCGCCGCCTGGACGGCCCGGGCGCCCCGCGCCCTCGTGCAGCACGGCTACCGCTGGGTGGCCGACCGCTTCGTGGAGTGGCTCTGCGACTACGGCGAGAGCCTCTCGCGCATCGCCCGCGCCTTCGCGATCGTGATCCTGGTCTTCGGCGTGCTCTACGGCCTGACCGGCGGCATGATCCTAGAGGGCGAGGGCCGGGCAACTTACAATCCCCTCGACCTGATGAGCTACAGCGCCCTCAACATGATGACGGCGAACCCACCCGAGATCGGCATCAAGCCCACCGGCCGCATCGCCAACCTGCTCGTCGGCGTCCAGGGCGCGGTCGGCATCATCCTGATGGGTCTGTTCGGCTTCGTGCTGGGCAACCGGTTGCGGCGATAGGGAGAGCGGGACATGCGCGACCGGACGCGGCATCGGGCCGGACGGACGAGCCATGCGGGACTGAGTCATGCGAGACTTGCCGTCGCGCTCCTCGCGCTCGCCCCCTGGCCCGCCGGCGCCCAGACGCCCTCCGAGCCGACATCCGCGATCGCGGACCGCCTGCCGGCGGAGTGCCGCGCCGGGCTCGACGCGCGGACGCGGGCGGCTGGGCTCGATCCGGCGCGGGTCGCCGCCCGGCTCGACGGGCTCTCGCCCGATCCGGCGATCCTCGCGGCGACCGGCGCGCAGGCCGAGTTCGTGCGGCAGATCTGGGCCTATCTCGACGCCGCCGTCACCGAGGCGCGGGTCGCGGAGGGGCAGGCGCGCCTGCGCGACCTTGCGCCGACCTTCGCGGCGATCGAGCAGCGCTACGGCGTCGACCGCCACGTCCTGGCGGCCTTCTGGGGCGTCGAGTCGAACTACGGCGGCGCGATGGGCGAGGCGCCGGTGCTGCGCGCGCTGGCTACCCTCGCCTGCGGCGACGGCACCCGCGCCGGCTACTGGCGCGACGAGCTGGTCGCCGCCCTGCGGATAGCGGAGTCCGGCGACGGGCCCGACCCGCTCCTCGGCTCCTGGGCCGGGGCGATGGGGCACACCCAGTTCATGCCGAGCGTCTACCTCGCACACGCCGTCGATTTCGACGGCGACGGGCGGCGCGACATCTGGCGCTCGGCCCCCGATGCCCTCGCCTCGACGGCGCAGTACCTGCGCGAATCCGGCTGGGAGCCCGGCGAGGGCTGGGGCCTGGAGGTCGCGCTGCCGGAGGGGTTCGATCACGCGCTCGCGGACGAGACCACCGAGCGCAGCCTCGCGGACTGGACCGGCCTCGGCCTGCGCCCGCCCCGAGGCGGGACCTTCGCCGAGCCGGAGGGGCGCGCCGTCCTGATCCTGCCGGCCGGCGCGCGCGGGCCCGCCTTCCTGCTGCGGCCGAACTTCCGGGCGATCCTGCGCTACAACACGGCGCTGGCCTACGCGCTCACCGTGGGGCACCTCGCCGACCGCCTGCGGGGCGAGCCGGGTTTTGCCCGCGACTGGCCGCGGGGCGACCGCGCGCTGACGGTCTCCGAGATCCGCGATCTGCAGACGCGTCTGATCGAGCGCGGCCACGCGGTGGGGAATGCGGACGGCAAGATCGGTCCGCGGACGCGGGCGGCGGTCCGCGCCTGGCAGGCCGCGTCCGGCCTGACGCCGGACGGCTACGCCGATCCGGGGCTGCTGGAGCGCATCCGGGCGGAGCGCTGAGCGGCGGCGCCCACCCTCCTCCCGCCGCGGGCAGGGCGCGGTGCGCGGCTCGGGCGGAATCCGAGACGGGGTTGGCCATATGTGATCGCCCTGCCTCCACGGGAGAGGTAGAGATCACGTCTCACGCCTTCACGATGTGCCCGCCCGCCAGGCCGTGGCGGGCGAGCGCGTTGCGGGTGTCGACCACCAGCGGCGCCTCGGCGGCGATCAGCGCGTAGTCGACTCCCTCGTGATCCGTGACGACGAGCGCCGCGTCGCAGGCCTGCAAGGCCTCGGCGGTCAGCGCCACGGAGCGGCGCCCGGTCAGGCCCGGATGGGCGCGGCTCGGCGGGATCTCGGGGACGAGCGGATCGTGGTAGGCGATCACCGCGCCCCGCTCCTCCAGGAGCGCGATCAGCTTCAGCGCCGGGCTCTCGCGCATGTCGTCGAGGTCGCGCTTGTAGGCGACGCCGACGATCAGGATCCGAGCGCCGCCGAGCGGCCGTCCGCGCTGCCGGTCGAGGGCCAGCGCCAGCCGCTCGACCACGTAGCGCGGCATCCCGCGGTTCACCTCGCCGGCGAGCTCGATGAAGCGGGTGGCGACGTCGAACTCCCGCGCCTTCCAGGTGAGATAGAACGGGTCGATCGGGATGCAGTGGCCGCCGAGCCCCGGGCCCGGCCAGAACGGCATGTAGCCGAAGGGCTTGCTGGCCGCCGCCTCGATCACCTCCCAGACGTCGATGCCCATCGCGTCGTAGACGACCTTCAGCTCGTTCACGAGCGCGATGTTGACGGCCCGGAAGATGTTCTCGGTGAGCTTCACGGCCTCGGCCGTCGCGGTCGACGAGACCGGCACGGTGCGGGCCACGATCGCGCCGTAGAGCGCGTCGGCGAGGTCGCGCGCGAGCGAACCGTCGCCACCCACCACCTTGGGCACGGTGGCGAGCGTGTGGGTGCGGTTGCCCGGGTCCTCCCGCTCCGGCGAGAAGGCCAGGAAGATCTCGCGCCCGCTCGTCAGGCCCCTGGCTTCGAGGATCGGCTTCAGCACCTCCTCGGTGGTGCCGGGCCACGTGGTCGATTCGAGCACGACGAGTTGCCCCGGCCTGAGCGTGCGAGCGATATCGGCGGCGGTGGCGCGGATGTAGGAGAGGTCGGGCTCCCGCTGCGGCGTCAGCGGCGTCGGCACGCAGATCAGGACCGCGTCGCAGCGTCCGAGGCCATCCATGTCGGTGCTCGCCCGGAAGCGGCCGGTGGCGAGCGCGGCGCGCATGGCCGCGGTGTCGAGATGGCTGATCACCGGCTCGCCCGCGTTGATCCGCGCCACCCGGTCCGGATTGATGTCGAAGCCGGTGACGGGAAAGCCCGCCCGCACGGCGGCGAGCGCCAGCGGCAGCCCGACATAGCCGAGGCCGATCACACCGACCGTGGCGCTGCGTTCGGCGAGGCGGCGGGCCAGAGCGTCCGCGAGATCGTCCATGCAGCAGGTCTCAGTGGTAGGGATCGGCGGCGTCGCGCAGGCCGTCGCCCAGGAAGTTGAAGGCCAGCACGGTGACGAGCACCGGCAGGACCGGCACGAGCAGCCACGGGTAGAGCTGCACGGCGGCGAGGTTCTGGGCCTCATTGAGCAGCACGCCCCAGCTCGTCACCGGGGGCCGTAAGCCGAGCCCCAGGAAGGATAGGGCCGTCTCGCCCAGGATCATGCCGGGAATCGACAGCGTCGCCGAGGCGATCAGGTGGCTCATGAAGTTCGGGATCAGGTGCCGGGCGATCACCCGCGTCGGCGAGGCGCCCATCAGCTCGGCGGCGGCGACGAAATCCTCCTCGCGCAGCGCCAGCAGCTTGCCGCGCACGGCCCGCGCCAGCCCCGGCCAGTCGAGCAGCCCGAGGATCACGGTGATACCGAAGAAGACCCAGAGCGGGCTCCAGCTCGGCGGCAGCGCCGCCGAGAGCGCGAGCCAGAGGGGCAGCTCGGGCAGCGAGCGCACCAGCTCGATCAGGCGCTGGATGGCGGCGTCCACCACCCCGCCGAAATAGCCGGCGAGCCCCCCGAAGAGCAGGCCCAGCGCGAAGGAGATCGCCACGCCCACGAGGCCGATCACGAGCGAGATACGGGTGCCGTAGATCATGCGCGAGAGGATGTCGCGCCCGAGTCGGTCCGTGCCGACGAGGAACAGCGTGCCCCCCTCCGGAGGGCAGACGAGGTGGCGCTCGCCCGGGATCAGCCCGAACCAGAGATAGCCGTCGCCGCGGCAGAGGAAGCGGAGCGGCTGCGGGCGGCTGCGGTCCATCACGTAGTTGCGCCGGAAGGTCTCGAGGTCGAGCTCGGCGCGGTACGGGTAGGTGAAGGGCCCGATGAAGCGGCCCTCGTGGAACAGGTGCAGCCCCTGCGGCGGCGCGTAGAGAAAATCGCCGTTGCGCCGGGCCTGGCCGTAGGGCGCGAGCCACTCCACGAAGGGCACGCTGGCGTAGAGGACGAGCAGGATCAGCCCGGAGACCACCGCGAGGCGGTGGCGCAGGAACTTGCGCACGAACAGGCGGCGGGCCGAGGGCGCGTCGCGGTCGCCCTCGCGGCCGGCATCCGGATCGAAGGGGACCGGATCGACGAAATGGGCCACCATCAGCGGAGCCCGAGCCGGATGCGCGGGTCGAGCCAGACCAGCACGAGGTCGGAGATCAGCATGCCGACGAGCGTCAGCGCCGCCACGAACATCAGGATGAAGCCCGCCATGAACTGATCCTGGGTGCGCAGCGCGTCCAGCAGCAGCGGGCCGACGGTAGGCAGGCTCATCACCAGCGAGACCAGCACCGAGCCCGAGACGAGGTGGGGCAGGAGGTTGCCGATATCGGCCACGAACGGGTTCAGCGACATCCGGAACGGGTACTTGAGGAGCGCGCGCATCGGGGGCAGGCCCTTGGCCCGCGCGGTGACCGTGTAGGGCTTGGCAAGCTCATCGAGCAGGTTGGCCCGCATCCGCCGGATCATCGCGGCGGTGCCGCCGAGCCCGATGACCAGCGTCGGCACCACGAGATGGGCCAGGAGCGAGCGGACCTTCGCCCCGTCCCAGGGCTTGCCGGTGAAGCCCGCGTCGTAGAGGCCGCCGATCGAGAGGCCGAACCAGCGGTTGGCGTAGAACAGCAGGATCAGGGCGAGCAGGAAGCCCGGCACGGCGAGGCCGACATAGCCCAGCACGGTCACGACCGCGTCGCCCGCCGAGTGTCGGTGGGTCGCCGAGTAGATCGCGATCGGGATCGCGACCGCGTGGACGAAGACGAGGGCGGCCACGTTCACCACCAGGGTGAGCCAGAGCGCGTCGCCGACGACCTCGGCCACCGGCCGGTCGTACTCGAAGGACCAGCCCCAGTCGCCCTGGAGGAGCCCGGCGAAGCCCGCCGGCCCCGGCATCAGCCCGACCCACATCAGGTATTGCTGCCAGACCGGCCGATCGAGGCCGTACTGGCGGATCAGCAGCTCGGCCTTGGCGACGGAGGCTGCCTCGCCGCCCGCGCGGAGTTCCGCGATGCGGTTCGAGAGGTAGTCACCCGGGGGCAGCTTGATCACGAAGAAGACGAGCGCCGAGATCAGCAGCAGCGTCAGCGCCATCGTGACGAGGCGGCGCAGAACGAGGCCCGTCACGGGGTGCTCCGGGAGCTCCGCGCGCTCGCCCGCCCCCGTAGAGGGGGGAGGGCGAGCGCTGCGATTTGGTCATGCACCCGAGGATGTGGCGCCATCACCCCCGCCCTCCACCCACCGCACCGGCGGCATTCCCGCCCGCCGCCTTGTCCCAGAACACCTCGTCCAGCCGCTGCACCCCGATCAGCGCCGTCGGCTCCCAGGAATACAGCGCCCGGTCCGGCAGGTTGGCGAGGCGGTTGGCGGCCACCACAGGCTGGAGCGCGCCCGCCACCGTGCCGATCACCCACTGGTTCTGCGCGTGGTTCATCAGCATCTCGCGCCAGATCTCGCCCTGCCGCGCGGGATCGGTGCTCATGCTCCACTCCCGGTCGAGGGCGATCAGGCGTTCGACCGCGGGGACGTCGCAGGGCTCGCCGCCGGCGCCGCCGCGCTCCAGGTTCAGGCTCCAGCGCGGCCAGGCGTAGTGATCGGGCTGCGCCGGGCTCAGGCCGGTCGGCGGCATGATCGCGGTCGGCGCCGCGAGGTCGAGCCCTTGGGCTGCCACCATCACGGTCATCCCAGCCATGGAGCGGCGGCGCAGATTCGTCCGTTCCTGGGGCTTGACCACGAGGCGGATGCCCACTTCCCGCCAGAACTCGCCGATCAGCATCAGGCCATCGAGGATCAGGCTCGCCTCGCCGTCGCTCTCGACGACGACTTCGAGCGCGCGCCCGTCCGGCATCAGGCGGATGCCCGACCCATCACGCCCGGTGAGCCCGATCGCGTCGAGGAGGCGGGCGGCCTCGGCCGGATCGTAGGCCGCGTTGAGGCTGCGCATCTCGGGCCTGAACAGCGGGCTCTCCGGCACGATTGTGTCGTTGCCTTCGGTGCCGAGGCCGAACAGCAGGGTGTTGTTGAGCGTCCTGCGGTCGATCGCCGCCGACAGCGCGCGGCGGTAGCGCAGGTCGCGGTTGAGCCGGCGCCAGACCGGATCAAGGGTGGTGAGGTTCGGGTAGAGCGCGATCTCGGAGCCGCGGGCCAGCGGCCAGAGATGGGTGCGGTAGCCGTGCGCGCGCTCGCCCTCGCGCAGGCTCGGGATGTCGTTCATCGCGAGCCCACGGAACATCAGGTCCGCCTCGCCCGCGTTGGTCTTGGCGACAAGAAGCCCGCTCGACGCCACGTCCATCAGGATCGTGTCGATGTAGGGCAGCCGCGTGCCGGCCGCGTCCACGCGGTGATAGTGCGGGTTGCGCGCGAAGACGAAGCGGGTGGCGGGCGCCCGCGTGCGGGGCCGCCAGCCCTGCAGCGTCGGGCAGTCCGGGTTGTTCAGCTCGAAATTGTCGTCGAGGCGGTTGTGCAGCGCCGCCCAGCCGCGCAGCTTCTGCGCCTTGGCGGCCGCATCCGCCGCCTCGCGCCCGACGTAGCGGGGGTGGAACGGCTTGAGGTAATGGGCCGGCCGGTAGATCAGCGGGTCGCGCGGGCCCGCCAGCGCCGGCAGGAAGCGCGGGTTCGGCCGCTCCCAGGCGTAGACCACCGTGCGAGCGTCGGGGAAGCTGACCGCGGGTGGCTTGCCCTCGACGATCAGGAAGTCCGGCGGCCCGCCGGGGCTGAGGTCGCGGTCGTTGGCGACGTCCTCCCAGTAGTAGCGGAAATCCTCGGCCGTGAAGGGCTCCCCGTCCGACCAGCGGTGGCCCGCGCGCAGCCGCAGGGTGAAGCGCCCGCCCTCGACGGCCACGCTCTCCAGCACGTCGGGCTGCAGGTTGAGGTCGGCGTCGTAGCCGACGAGGCGGGTGTAGCCGTAGACCGAGAGGTAGCGCACGTCCCGCGCCTTCGCGATCAGCGTGCGAACCGCACCGCCGGCCTGGCCGAGGCGCCGGCCGCGGGCGACGAGATCCACGACGAGGGGCGCTTCGGGCAGCTCCTGTGCGCCGGCGCGGCGCGGAGCGAACAGGAGCGCGAGGCCGGCCAGGAGGGCGCGGCGCGACACGCCGGATCCCCCTCCCCCCTCTGCGGGGGAGGGTGGCCCTCGCGTCAGCAAGGGCCGGGAGAGGGGTGAACGCTTCAAGGTGGGCCTGTGCCCTGCATGAAGGGCAGAGCCTGATCCTGAAGCTGGTATCCCCCCTCCCCCCCTGCTTCGCAGGGTACCCTCCCCCGCAGAGGGGGGAGGGAGAGCGCGCGTCGTCGGATCGCTCATCCGCCGCCCTCCGGGTGCAGCGCCACGTAGGTCAGCCGCGCGGGCGAATACCCCGTCGCCCCGTGCAGGTCGTCGAAGGCGTGGGCTCGGGCGATCAGGCGGGCGGCCTTGCGCACCAGCGGGTCGTCGGCCGGCTGCTCGAAGACCCGGCCGTTGCGCTGCCAGCGGATCGGCTCGCGGCGGGCCGGCCCCGTCTCGTGCAGCGCCCGCACCATCGCGATGGTCGGGTGCGCCGGGCCGCCATGGGTGTGGATGCGGTGGCCGGCCGCGTCGTCGTCGAAGACGAGCCGAGTGAGGCCGCGCGCCCGCGCCTCCACCACCCGGCGCGCCTGGGCGACGTGGTCGTCGAAGAACGCCACCGTGCGGGCCGGGTCGAGGGCGGACCAGTCGGCCGTCGACCAGTCCTGCGTGCAGTAGGTCGCCCCCGGGTCGCGGTACTGGAGACCTGAGAGGTCGGGGTCGCGGCAGAAGATCCGCGCGTCGGGCCGCGCCTGCCGGATCACCCAGGTGGTGAGGCCCCGGAACACCCCCGACTCGATCACATGGTCGGGCTCCAGCGCCCGCATCAGCACGAAGAGCTGGAGCGCCCCGTTGAAACCGGAGCCGCCCCGCCGCTGCCGCACGGGCGCGCGCGGGATCAGGTCCCAGAACTCGCCCACCAGCGCCCGCACGTCGTGTCGGCAGGGGATGCCGGCCGCCGCGAGGTCCGCGGCGAGCTGCGCGGCGGCGTTGCCGAGCAGCTCTTCGACCTCGTGGGGCGAGACGGGGCGGTGCGCCCAGTCGGGCGTCGCCGGCACGAGGTCGTAGCCGAGCCGGTCGAACAGGGGCCCGAGCCAGCGGCGGCGCAGGCGTTCCATGAGGCGCGGCATCAGGCGGCCCGCCTGCCGGAAGCGGCGCCGTGGCGGACGCGGTGCCCGTCCTCGACCGCCACCATCGTGCCGGCCTCGTCGAGGCCGAGCCGGTAGGGCTCCGGCCAGCGGGCGGGGTCCGAGTGGTCGCCCGTCACCGCCGCGAAGTCGAGCGGGTGGTCGAGGCTCGGATCCGGCACCGCGGCGAGCAGCGCCCGCGTGTAGGGATGGGCGGGGTTGCGGAAGAGGGCGGCGCGCGGCGCCTCCTCGACGATCCGCCCGCGGGCCATCACGCTGATCGTGTCGGCCATGTAGTCGATCACCGCGAGGTTGTGGGAGACGATGAGGTAGCTCAGGCCCAGCGCCGCCTGGAGATCCTTCAGGAGGTTCAGCACCTGCGCCTGGACCGACACGTCGAGCGCCGAGACCGGCTCGTCGAGGACGAGGAGGCGCGGCTCCAGGGCGAGCGCCCGGGCGATGCCGATACGCTGGCGCTGGCCGCCCGAGAAGGCGTGCGGGAAGCGTGAGAGCGCGTCCGCCTCCAGTCCCACCATCGCCAGGAGCTCGCGGGCGCGGGCCCGGCGCTCCGGGGCCGGCACGCCGTGGATCTCCATCGGCTCGGCGAGGATCTGGCGCACGCTGAGGCGCGGATCGAGGGAGGCGTAGGGGTCCTGGAACACGAACTGCACCTGCCTCCGGTAGGCGAACAGGTCCGCATCCGCCAGCGCGTGCACGTCGCGCGGGCCGGAGCCGGCGTCGAACAGGACGCGGCCGGCATCGGGCTTCAGCGCCCGCATGATCATCTTCGAGACGGTGGTCTTTCCCGAGCCCGACTCGCCCACGAGCCCCAGCGTCCGGCCGGGCTCCAGGCAGAGTGACACGTCCGAGACGGCACGCACCAGCCGGGGCTTCTCCCAGACGCGGCCGGCCCGCAGCGTGAAGGTCTTGGAGACGCCCTCGACCCGCAGGATCGGGCCGGCGGCGCGGGTGGGCGGGCGGGCCTCAGGGATCGCCGCCCGGGCCGGGCGGATCGGGGTGAGGCGCTCGCCCGGGCCCATGTCGAAGCGCGGCACGGCGTGGAGGAGGGCTCGCAGATAGGCGTGGCCGGGCGCCCGCATCACCGCCTCGCGCGGGCCGGCCTCCACGAGGCGCCCGCGGTACAGGACCGCCACGTCGTGGGCCATGTTGGCGACCACCCCGAGATCGTGGGTGATCAGCAGGATGCCCATGCCGTCCTCCTCTTGGAGGCGGGCCAGCAGCGCCAGGATCTGGGCCTGGGTGGTGACGTCGAGCGCGGTGGTCGGCTCGTCGGCGATGAGCAGGGCGGGCTTCAGGATAATCGCCATCGCGATCATCGCGCGCTGGCGGAGCCCCCCCGACAGCTCGAACGGGTAGGTGCGAAGGGCCCGCTCGGGATCGGGGAAGCCGACATGGGCCAGCGCCTCCTGGGTGCGGGCCGCCGCCTCGCGGGCGGAGGCGCCGGTATGGACGCGTAGCGCCTCGCCGATCTGGTCGCCGATGGTATGGAGCGGCGACAGGCAGGTCATCGGCTCCTGGAAGATCATGGCGATGCGGTCGCCCCGCACCGCCCGCATCGCCGGACCGTCGGGCGGGAGCGCCGCGAGGTCCTGCCCCTCGAACAGGATCCGGCCGCCCGTGATCGCAGCGGACCGGGGGAGGATGCGTAAGACAGCCTGGGCGGTCACCGACTTGCCGGAGCCCGATTCTCCGACGAGGGCCAACGTGCGCCCGCGCATCACGTCGAGGGAGAGGCCGTGCAGCGCCTCGAACGGCCCGGTCTCGGTGCGGAAAGCGACCCTCAGGTCGCGGATCGAGAGAAGCGGCGTCACGAAGCCCTCGCCTGCCGACGAGACCACGGCGCGGCGCCCGCGTCCACGGGCGGAGGGGCGAACAGGTGTCGCGGATCCAGAACCGTCACGGCCGGATGACCGAAGAGCAGCGGCAGCAGGGCTTCGAGGAAGGCCCAGAGCGCCGCGTCGTGGGCGAGGTGGTGGGTGAGGATGCCGACCGGATCGCCGGCTCCGAGCCGCGCCACGAGGTTGTCCACCAGGCGCTCGGGATCGGCGAGCGAGCGGGTGCCGCGCCAGTCGATCGGGTCGATGTGGATGTCGGCGCGGACGAGATCCGGCCGGTCCGGGGCCGCCTGCCGCGGCGGGGCAGCGGAGAGGCCGGCATAGCCGAGATCCGGCAGCGCGGCGGCGAGATCGGGCGCCAGCCTGTTCCAGGGCGGCACGAAGACCGGCAGCAGGGCGTCTTCCGGCAGGTGCTCGCGGGCGCGGCGCAGGCCCTCCCGGGCATCGGCCACCAGCGCGGCGGGCGGGCGGTGCGGGCCGAACTCGGACGCCTTCTCGCCCGGGGGCGCGTGGTTCGCGTGGGAGAGCCCGTGCACGGCGAGGCGCACGCCCGGCGCGGCGTCGAGGCGGGGCCCGAGCGAGGGGGCGATGCCGGCCGGGATCGCGGCGAGGAGGAGCGGGGCGTCGCAGGCTTCGCTCAAAGCGAGCAGCCGGTCGAGGGCGGGCGTGGCCGCGACCGCGTCGTCGTCCCGCCACCAGACCGAGACAGGTGCGCCCGCCTCGGCGCGCGCATCGAGTGCTACGCGCAGACGGTCGAGCGTGGTTCTCCCTCCCCCCTCTGCGGGGGAGGGTGCCGAGCGAAGCGAGGCGGGAGAGGGAAGCGACGGTGCAGGGTCGGGCTGCGCCCTGCATGAAGGCCGCGCCCCGACCTGAATCTGGGGTCCCCTCTCCCGACCCGGCCTGACGGCCGGCCCACCCTCCCCCGCACAGGGGGGAGGGAGGAGTTGGGGATACGGTGTGCCCTTCCTGGCCTCCGCCAGCGCCACCGTCCGCGCCGCCCCGTCGAGCGCGAGCCCGTGCGGCGGCAGCGGCGCGCGTGGCGCCTCCGCGATCGCCCGCAGCAGCGCGTCGGCGTCGAGCCCGGCCTCGGCCACCACCCGCGCCAGGCCCCGCTCCGCGAAAAGCTCGGCGCGCAGGCGCTGCTCGGTCTCGCGGCCGGCCTCGAAGGGGACGAGCACGGCGGGCGTGCCCGTGGCGAGAAGATCGACCGCGGTGTTGTAGCCGCACTGGCTCACCGCCAGCGCGGCCCGGGCCAGCAGCGCCCGGTAATCGGGCCGCGCCCGCTCCACCGTGCCGGGGGGCAGCCCGGCCGCGAGCGCGGAGACATCCGCCTCCGGAACGCCGTGCCCGGCCAGGATGCGCCAGCCGAGGTCCGGCCGGAGCCGGGCCGCCCCGGCGGCGGCGGCGAGCATCCCGAGCCCCGCGGCGCTCGATCCGGCGGAGACCAGGATGCCGGCGCGCCGCGCGACAGCGGGCACGGGACCGCCCTCGTCGACGTAGCCGGTGTATTGCAGCCGCTCAGCCAAGGCCTCATCGACCGGCCAGGACGCGTCGAGGGGCGCGAGCATGGGGTCGGCGTGCACCAGCACCCCGTCGTAGAGGGCGGCGACCCGCGCATGCGCCTCGGCCACGCGTCCGGGCTTCTCCGGCGCCACCAGGATGTCGCGGATCGAGGCGAGGACGCGCGGGCGCGGCGTCCGGGCACGCGCGGCCTCGACCAGAGCCAGGAACTCGCCCGCCAGGGCCCGCCGGCCGAAGGGGAACAGCTCGGTGATCAGGACGTGGGGCGCGGTCTCCTCCAGTGCCCCCAGGAGCATCGACCGGCGCCGGTCGA
>NZ_BPQM01000037.1 GCF_022179245.1 Methylobacterium gregans | reverse complement strand
CACCGGAGGGGCGCGTGAGATGCGGGCGCCGCACCTCACGCGCCCCTCCGGTGGGTCGGTGAGAGGAAGGGCGATCCGAGAGGGTGGCTCGGATCGCCCGTTGCGCGCTGCCCCGGTGTTGAGACGGTGACCGGCAGCTCGAGGATCGAGCTAGGTCGTTATGGTTAACGAAGTCTTTCCGTCGGCCGACACACCGCCGTTGCCGTGATCGGTTCGCCCGGTCAGTCCCAGTCTATGTCCAGCGACCGCTCGAAGGCCCTGGCGTTCAGTTCCTTACCTTTAGGATCGAGGACCACGACGTCGCGAAAGCCGCGCCGCTGCAGCTCCCAGGTCTTCTCCATCGCCTGCTCATCGGTCCCACAGGCAAAGGTCATGACCCGGCCTGACGGATCTGTCCCTCTTACCTTGTACACGACACACTCTCCTGGACTGCCAGCGGCGGACAAACGCCTCGGCTGGCGCGGAGGTTCGCCCCGCGCGCTCGGGACCGGACGTACCGGCCCCTCGGCCGCCCGTACAGATATCGGGATGAGCCGCCCGCGGTGCGAGAGGGGGGGCGAACTCCTGGGGATCTCGTGGGTTGGGCTCCGACCCCAGCCAGTGGAGCAGCCGACGCATGCGGACGATCACCAGGACCACAGGGCAATTCGCGGCCCTGATGCTGGCTCTCGCGGCCCCGGCCTCGGCCCAGGTCGTGACGGGCGGGGCTGGCAATACCGGTGTTCAGGCCCCTGCGGATACAGGAGGTGTGCGGCCGGGCGAGCGCAATCTCGGTTCGCCCGCCCCATCCGCTGGGAATGCGGCCAACCCCAGCAACTCCGCCGTGCCCGGGACGACGCCGGGGGTCAATATCGGCGGCACCCCGACCAGCGGGCCGCCCGGAACGGGGGGAGCGGCCGGCGGCCCGGCCCTCGGCAACCGGTAGGTCTGCCCCGGATCGGCCGGCTTCATCGGCGCGCAGCAAGCCTTCGCCTCATGCGCGATGCTGAGCGACCGGGCGGTGAGCTCGACCGCCGCCCGGACCGCCGAGAGATTCCATGGCACGACAACCTCTTGCCCATCGATCAGGGCCAAGACGCTTGGCCCCAATCGTCGCCTAACCCGGCCCGGATTGATCTGCGGTGCGGCGACGGGGAGCGAGGCTCTAAACAGAGGGCCGAAGCCCGGCTCTGTCGCCGAGGCCGGGAAACCCGGCATTAGGGATGAAGGCGCAACCCGCAGCGATTAACCACCGCAGGAAGCATTCATAAAAGCCTCACACGCCAGAGCTGCATCGTTGATCGGACGCTCGAGTGCCCGCTGATGGCTCTGCCACTTTCCTTCTTGCGGCGCCTGCGCTCCACCCGCACCTGGATCGCCTTGGGCGTCGTCGCGCCTCTCGGCATGCTCGTCATGTCCGGGACGATGCTGCTCGACCTCAGGCGCGACGCCTACGCGAACGCCGAGCAGACATCGAAGAACCTCCTCCAGGTCCTCGAGCGCGACATCGCCCGCAACATCGAGCTGTTCGATCTGTCCCTGCGGGCCGTGACCGAGAATCTCAAAGCCCCGGGCTTGGAGAAGGTCAGCCCGAGCTTGCGCCAGCTCATCCTGTTCGACCGCGCGACGACCGCGCAGGACATGGGCGTGATGTTCGTTCTCGACGAGCGCGGCGACATCGTGGTCGACCAGGGCACCGTGACGCCGCGCAAGGGCAACTACGCCGACCGCACGTATTTCCGCGTGCACCAGGACCGCGCGGACCTCGGTCTCTACATCGGCGAACCGATCGTATCGCGGCTGACCGGCGAGCGCATGCTCCCGTTCAGTCGGCGCATCGATAAGCCCGACGGGAGCTTCGGCGGCGTAGCCTTCGGGAGCCTGAAGCTGACCTATTTCAGCCGCCTCTTCGAACCGCTCACTCTCGGACACGATGGGGCCATCAACCTGTATCTGCGCGATGGCACGCGGATCATGCGCCACCCCTATCTCGAGGCGGACATCGGCGTGAACATAGCGCGTGCGCCGACCTTCAAGCGGTTCGTGAGCAGTCACAGCGGCGCGTTCATCGGAACGTCCGTGCGGGACGGGGTCGAGCGGCACTATGCGTTCACCCAGATCGGCAACTGGCCGCTCGTCCTGAACGTCGCCCTGTCGATCCATAAGATCGAGGCGGAGTGGCGCGCCAAAGCCCTGATCATCGGCGGTGGTCTCGTCGCCCTGTGCGGGCTGACGCTGTTCCTCACGCTGCTGTGCGGGCGCGACCTGCGTCGCCGGGCGGCCTTGCATGAGGAACTCGCGCGGCTCTCCCGCACCGACGCCCTGACGGGCGTAGCGAACCGGCGGTGCTTCGAGCAAGCGCTGGAACAGGCGTGGCATGATGCCCGACGCAGCGGCAAGCCGATCTCGATGCTGATCGTCGATGCCGATCACTTCAAGTCCTTCAACGACCGCTACGGTCATCCGATCGGCGACGCCGTTCTTAAAGCGTTGGCGGATCGTCTGGCCGCGAGCGTGCACCGGCCGCGCGACCTCGTCTGCCGGATCGGGGGAGAGGAGTTCGCGGTCCTTCTGCCGGAGACGGACAGGGACGGCGCTTGGCGCATCGCCTCCGAGATCCACGCTGCCGTCAAGACCTTGGCAGTCGCGTCGGCAGGAGTCTCTGCCGGCTCGGTCACGGTCAGCATCGGGCTAGGCATCGGGCCAGAGGCGACCGACACAGGCGCCGACGCTCTGTACCGACGCGCGGATGCGGCCGTGTACGAGGCCAAGGCGAACGGCCGCGATCAGACCCGGTCCGCACCGGATGCCGACAACCAAAGCCGGACCCTGCGCCTCGTCGGGGTGTAGAGGCACCGGCGACGAAGTCGCAGTGCAACCTCGATTTCGACACGGCGAGACCGCGCGGCGGGTGGCTGCCCGCTCCGTCCGGTCCTGTGCCGTATGCCTGGAAGTGCTTCTCAGCAGCTCGGCCGCGGCATCATGCGAGGGACACACGATGCCCGGCTTCGCCTACAACCTTCGGATGTTGAGCCGCCGCACCCATTTGAGCCTCTGCATCGCGGTCGGTTCGACGCTGATTCTTACGATGATCGCGGCAGTGGCACTGTTCTGGCCGTAGGCTGCGCGAACGTCGTACCCGGCGCTCACCCCCACTCCACGCACCCACACTTCCGCGCCCACGTCCAGGTGCGCCTCCGTCGTCTCCTGCGCAGCGGAGCATGGCGCAGCCGAGCAAGGAAGGCGCCTGCCCGAGCACCTATGGATCGGACAGGTGGGCGGTAGGGGACCAGAGCTGGACGCGGACACTTACGCCGCGCGTACCCCGCTCAGGAAGCGGCTGACCTCGGCCGAGAGGTGCTCGGACTGGCGCGACAGCTCGGACGCCGCGCCGAGCACCTGGGAGGCGGCCGCACCCGTCTCCTCGACCGCGCCCGCCACGCCCGCGATGCTGCGCGTCACCTCGCCCGTGCCGGCCGAGGCCTGCGAGACGTTGCGCACGATCTCCTGGGTCGCCGCGCCCTGCTCCTCCACCGCCGCCGCAATCGAGGCCGCCACACCCGCGATCTCCCGGATCCGCGTGCCGATCCCGCCGATCGCGCCGACCGCCTGATCCGTCGAGCCCTGGATCCGGCCGATCTGCGTCGTGATCTCCTCCGTCGCCCGCGCCGTCTGGGCGGCCAGCTCCTTCACCTCGGCCGCCACCACCGCAAAGCCCCGCCCCGCCTCGCCGGCGCGCGCCGCCTCGATCGTGGCGTTGAGCGCCAGCAGGTTGGTCTGACCGGCGATCTGCGAGATCAGCGCCACCACGTCGCCGATGCGGCTGGCCGCCTGCGCCAGATCCTGCACCAGGCCCGCCGTGGCGTTGGCCTCCGCCACCGCCGCCTGCGCCAGATCGGCCGAGCCCGAGACCTGCCGGCCGATCTCGGCCACCGAGGAGCCGAGCTCCTCGGCCGCGGCCGCCACCGTGTTGACGTTGGCCGCCGCCTGGGCGGCGGCGGCCGCCACGCTGGTGGACTGGCCCGCCGTCTGGCCGGCGGTGGCGCTCATGCTCTGGGCGGTGGCCTGCAGCTCGCTGGCTGCCGAGGAGACCAGGCCGACGATGCCGCCGACCGCCGCCTCAAAGCCGTCAGCCATCTGGCGCATGCCGGCCTTGCGCTGCTCCTCCGCCGAGGCCCGCGCCAGCGCCGTCTCCTCTTCGAGCTGACGGGTACGGATCAGGTTGTTCTTGAAGACCTGTACCGCGGCGGCGATCATTCCGATTTCGGTGCGCGCTCCCTGATGCGGGATGGAGACGCTCGCATCCCCGGCGGCCAGCGCGTTCATCGGTTCCACCACCGAGGCGATATCGCGCGCGATCGAGCGGACGATCACCGCGCCGAGCGTCACGGCGAGACCCACAGCGAGGAGGCCGACCGCGATCAGGAGGGTCCGGGTCTGAGAATAGATCTCCGCGCTCAGCGTCTCGGCTTGGGCGCTGCCAGCCTGATTCAGCGCGACGATCTTGTCGAGGGACACGGAGGCGGCGCGCCTCGGGCCGACGCCCCGACTTTCGTACATCGCCAGGGCCTCGGCCTTCCGACCGGTACGCGACAGGTCAAGAATCGGTTCGACCGTCGCTGCAAACTCCGCCCAGTTCTTGGAGAACCCATCATACAAGGCGCGCTCCTCCGGCGAGCTGATCAGCGGCTCGTAGGCCTCGCGCGCCTCGGTGAGTTTGCGCGTGCGCTCGCTCAGATCCTTGTCGATGGCCGCGAGCATCTTCGGCTCGCTCGTCAGGATGTGTCGCAGCACGCTCGTCGTGTAGCGCCCGGTCAGCGCGTCGACCTGGCTCGCGGTTCGAACGCTGGGCAGCCAGTTCGTTTGAACATCGCGGAGCAACCCGTTCATCCCCACAGCGCTCTGATAGCCGACGAACGAGAGAACTGCGATGAAAAGGACCAAGATGAGGAACGACCCCGTCAACTTGGAACGTATCGAGAGCGCGCGCACTGAAGTTTTCCCCAAAAGATAGGAATTTAATTTATCCCTCTTCCATTAGGGTACTTGCACGACTTATTTTTCGTTAACTCTCCAATAATTTGCACTATATCTTGCAAACATCGGGCAGAGACGGGCCATCTAGCTTTGCGACACCAGCCGAAACGGATCGTTTCTCGGACGCCGAACGCGGTCGTCCGGTTCGTGACCCGCATCGACCTCCGTGAGCCCAAGGACCTAAAAATAGCCCGCCACGGCTCGGCCGGGCGGGCTTGTCGTCGCTACAGGAGCGGGGGTCGACGCCGGCTCCGCAGCAGATGCTACGCCGGGATGACGTCCACGATCTCGTAGGTGTCCGGATCGATGATCACGATGTCGTCGCGCACGAGGATGAAGCTGTAGCCCTCGTAGGCCGGCACCAGGGTGACGATCGCCGGCGGGAGCCGGTGCAACGTGACCGAGCGCGGAATGGCCGTGCCGACATTCAGGCTGAAGTTCACGTTGGTGACGCGGCTCACGCCGACGCGGGTGATCGACTGCCGGAACTCAGTCCGCTGGCTGCTGTCGAGCCGGTTCACGGCACCGCGGGCCGCGCCGCGCTCACCGCGCTCCGCCCGGCCGTTCCGCGCGCCCGGTCCGCCGCGATCGTCGTTGCCGCGAGCCGAACCGCGCCCGTCCTGGCGTTCGCCGGCGCGATCGGCCCCGTCCGAGCGCCCGCCGCGGTCCGCTCCGTCGGGACGCTCACCCGCTGCCCCGCGCTCGGCGGCACCGCCGCGTTCACCGACTACGCCGGCGGCGGGGCGTCCCTCGCTCCCACCCCGCGGCTCGGTCGCAGCGCCGCCGCGCACCCCACCGGCCTCGCCGCCCCGCGCGCCGGTTCCCCCACCGGGAGCAGCGGGACCGCCGACACCGGCGCCACCACCGGCACCGGCGCCACCACCGGCGCCCACTCCGCCGACAGGCCCCGCACCTGCTCCGCCTGCTGCGCCGGCACCGCCGCCGCCGGCCCCGCCACCGGGACCGCCCTGAGCGAGCGCCATCGTTGCCCCCGCTGTCAGCAGGGCAGCCGTCATCGTGCTCCGAATGAGCTTGTTCATGGGGCGCTTCCTCGTCCTGTAACCAGCTGAAGGCCGCGACCTGTGATGTCGCCGCGGGGTGCGGCCACGCAACGAGAAGCTCAGGCAAACCGTTCCGGTCGCCTCTTGGTTGAGCCTGGATGCCGCCGACGAAAATTGCCCGCCGCGGCAGGGCCGGGCGGGCTGAGTCTCTTGGGAGGAAGGGCCCCGAAGGGCGCCCATCCCCGAACGGTTAGCATGGGCCCTGAAGGAATCATGTGCGCTCTGGCACGCTGTCGACCACGCTGCCGCGTGTCACGCCCCCGGCCTGCGCAAACTCGTCCGACGCCGCCGGACGGTCTTGGCCTCCCGGTGCAATGGCCCATCTCTTTGGACGATCGTCAGCGCGTGGTATCCGGGAGGTCCGTCATCGCGGGGGCGCGCCAGCGGTGCCTACGGTGCGCGAGCGACAGCGCGGAGCGGCCCTGCAGCAGACGCAACCGAGACCGTACGAGCCGGTCCGAGCCTGATCCTGTGCGAGAGTGAGAGAGGACCACGTGACTGGTGCGGCGGAAGAAGCGGGCGCGCTCCGCGGTTGGCGATTCAGTGTCGCGCCAATGATGGACTGGACGGACCGGCATTGCCGGGCCTTCCACCGGACCCTGTCCCGGCACGCCCGGCTCTACACCGAGATGGTGACGACGGGTGCCGTGCTGCACGGACCGCGCGAGCGGCTGCTCGGCTTCTCGCCGATGGAGCACCCGGTCGCGCTGCAGCTCGGCGGCTCGGACCCGGAGGAGTTGGCCGCCTCGGCTCGGATCGCCGCCGACCTCGGCTACGATGAGGTGAACCTCAATGTCGGCTGCCCGTCCGACCGGGTCCAGGAGGGGCGCTTCGGCGCCTGCCTGATGCGCGAGCCCGCCCTTGTGGCGTCCTGCGTCGCTGCCATGAAGGCGGAGGTACGAGTTCCCGTGACCGTGAAATGCCGCATCGGCGTCGACGATCAGGATCCGGAAGCGGCTCTCGACGCTCTCGCGGAGGCGGTGGTGGCTGCGGGCGTGGACGGCGTCGTGGTTCATGCCCGGAAAGCCTGGCTCCAGGGCCTCTCGCCGAAGGAGAACCGCGACGTGCCGCCCCTCGATTACGGCCGCGTCGCCCGGCTGAAACGCGCCCATCCGGACCTGCCGATGGCCGTCAACGGCGGCATCGCCACCCTGGCGGAGGCGCTGGCGCGGCTCGCCGAGGTCGACGGCGTGATGGTCGGCCGAGCCGCCTACACCGAGCCGGCGTTGCTCCTCTCGGTCGACGCGGTGCTGTTCGGCGCTCCGGCTCCGCACGCCGACGCTTTCGCGGCCGTCGAGGCCTTCGAGCCCTACATCGCCGAGGTTCTGGCGCGCGGCGAGCGCCTCCACGCGGTGACGCGGCACATGCTGGGCCTGTTCAACGGGCGACCCGGAGCGCGCGCCTACCGGCGCCACCTCTCGACCGCCGGGATGCGGTCCGACGCCGACCTCGGGACGCTCCGGGAGGCGGTGGCGCAGGTCGCACGCGCGGAAGAGCGGCGCGCGGCCTAACGCTCGGCCTCAGGCGGCAGCGCCGCCCAGGCCGCATCCGGCTTCGCCACGGCGGTCTCGTGATCGTCCTGCCAGCCTTCGACGCCTTGCGGGAACCAGTGCACGCTGGTGTAGCCGGCAAGCACGAGGCGGCGCCCGGCGTTCCAGCTACCCCAGCACTCGGGGCGGCAGAACGTCACCACGGGCTTGGCCTTGTCGCCTCCCGTCAGCTCCGCGACGCGCCGGAGGAACAGGGCCTCGCGCTCCGGGCTCAGCGGGGCGACGCCCGCGCCCGGCATCCAGACGGCGCCGGGGATCGAGCGGTGGGTCGGCAGCCAGGGCCGGTCGGCAGGGAAGTTCGCGGGCTTGCGGTCCATCAGGACCACGTCGAGAAGCACCGGCTTGTCCGGCAGCATCGCGGCGAGCCGGTCGGCGTCGATCACGGCGGCGCCCGTGAGCGTGGCCGGCGTGTAGCCGCGCTGTGGCCCAGTCCAGAGCCCGTCCGGCTCCGGCACGTTCACGGGCGAGTCGGCGGGCGCCGCCGCGACGAGCAGGGCGAGCGCGGCGAGGGCTGCCGCTCCCCTTGGCAGGATCCGCACGGCTCAGTTGCTCGCGCTCGGCGCGGTGAAGCTGTGCTCCCAGCGCCCGCCCTGATTGTCGGTCGCCGTCACCTTGACCGGCCCTGCCGGCAAAAAGGCGAAGTTGATCACCGGGTTCGAGGCGATCGAGATGTCCCCGTCCATCACGAACACGTTGCGATTGCCGGTATCGACCGTGATCTTGTTGACGTAGCGCGCAGGCGTGTAGTCGCGGGTGATCTGGTTCATCTGCATGCCGGAAAAGTTCGGGTGGCGGATCATCAGGGTCGCCTCGACCGGCTTGCCGGCCTGAGCCTCCCCGGCGAACTTCATCCGCATCTCGCCCATGCCCTTCATCGCCTCCTCGTCGCTCATGCCCATCGGGGCCGAGCAACCGCCGGAGGCCTTGACGAACTTCGTGGCCTCGTAGAGCGCGCCGTCCTTCGTCTCGGCGACCGCGTGGACGTTGGTGTAGCTGTTCACCCGCACGCGCAAGCGCAGCTCGCTCGGATCGGCGGCCGGGCCGAAGCGGAAATGCGCGGCGTAGGGCGAGGGGTTGTCGTCGATGACGAGGTGGACGGCCTGGACCTTGTCTTTCTCGGGCATGGTCAGGGTGATCGGCACGAGCGCGGCATCCTCCGCCCGCTTCGGGGCCTCGACCTTCACGAGGGTCTCGGTCGGCTGGATCGTACGGTCCTTGAAGATCGAGGCGGCGACGTCCCGCCAGCGCGCCTCGCGCTCCGCGTCCGTATCGGAGGGGCCGGCGGCCAGGGCCGCCCCCGCGGCAGCGAGCACGAGTCCGAAGGCGAGGGGGGCAAGCTTCGTTGCGAGCATGGTGGCGTTCCTCCTGAGCAGTGTTATGTAAGATCCGCGCCAGCTATTCCCACTCCAGTTCCTTGTAGGCGACGGTCACGTTTCGGGCATTGTAGTCGTCGAACAGGTCCCACTTGCCCCGTTCGGACTGCGCGACAGTGCCGACAGCCTTCTCGATCGTGATGTCCGCGGCGATCGCCTTGCGGGTCTCGTCGCGCAGCAGGCCGAGATAGCGGGCGAGATCCGCCAGTGCCGGGACGGGATCGACGCTGACCGGGCCATGGCCCGGCACGGCGCGCGCCGCTCCGAACGCTTTCAGACGATCGATCTCCTTGAGCCAGCCGTTCAGGCTGCCGTCGAGGGAGGGGATGCGCCCGACCGAGAGCAGGTCGCCGGTGAAGAGAAGCCCGCTGCCGGTATCGATCATCGAGAGATCGGTCGGGGTGTGCGCCGACGGGTGGGCGGTGAAACGCAGGATGCGGTCGCCCAGGTCGACCTCGGCCCCCTCCGTCACCGCCTGCGTCGGGTAGACGACGGTGCCGGCCTTGTCGGCCCCGAGCACATCCTCCAGCCGCTTGCGGTAGTACGCGCCCCGTGCCTCGAGCGCCGCCCGAAGGGCGTGATGACCGATATAGGTCGGCTCGTCCTCCGCGAAGGCCGCCGCGCCGAAGCAGTGGTCCGGATGGACGTGACTCATCACCACGTGGCGGATCGGCTTGTCCGTCCGCTTCCGGATCTCGCCGCGTAGCCACTGCCCGTCCGCGAGGCTGCCGCCCGATTCCGTCACCAGCACGCCGTCGCGGCCGACGATGAAGCCCGTATTGGCGATGGCGTCGGCGTTGTCGGGGCTGGCCTCGGCATTCGGCCCACGGCGCACGAAGACGCCCGGGCCGACCTCCTCCAGGGCGAGCGCCTCGGCGCGGAGCCGGCCCGGCAGGCAGCAGAGGCAGAAGCCGCCGAACGTCGTCAGCAGTGCTTGGCGCCGAGAGAGCGCGGCGCGCGCGCCGAGCCCCGGTGCGGCGGCATCCCGCGCCTGCATGCATGACCTCCCTGATCGTTGCCGATCATTGGGGCGCACGCGTCCACGGCGTCAAGCAACGGCCCGAGAAGCGCGGGGGCAGCCATCTTCACGATCGCGCGTGCGAGCTGCCTATGCCTTACCACGATATCGGACGGCGCTCCGGGCGCGACGTCGAGCAACCTGCCGGCCCGAAGATTCAACTCGATGCTTTACATCACAAAATTACAACTTCCAATTGATTGTATTCGACCAGTTGGAAATTTACGTGCCCTTAGCAGCTTTGGTCAGATGTCTACAAAATCAGCATCCTGCCCATCATTGAGCCAAGACCATGCGCGCCCTGAACGACAGATCGTTTCTCTTCAAGTTGTCCCTGCCGTTCGCGCTGGTCCTTCTGGTCGGAGCCGGTCTGATCCTCTATGCGCAGGACGTGATGCAGCGCATCTCCGCCCGCACCGCTGGGCTGATCGACGTCCAGGTCACCCGGCAGGACAGCCTCGCGCGTATCCGGTTCGGCCTCGCGGAGGCCGCCGCGATGGACCGCAACATGCTGCTCGAGGCGGACCCGCGGAAACAGGCCCGCTTCAAGGGCCCGCAGGAGGCCGCGATGCGAGCGGCGAGCGGCGCGGTCGAGACGCTACTCGCGATGTCGGACACGCCGGATCGCCGCGAGATGAACCTGACGGTGCAGCGCGACATCGACGCCTTCTTCGCGGTCCTGCGCCGGACAACGGCCCTCGGCCTCGAAGGACGCCGCGACGAAGCGTTTCAGATCGCGCGCGACGTCGGCATGGTGAACAGGCACAAGCTCAACGCTTGGCTTGAGGAACGCGAAGCGCACGTTGCGAAGGAGCTGCAGGCGGCCAAGCTGCGCACCGCCGACGAGGTGCATGAGGCCACACGTACCCTGATCGTGTCCGGGCTCGCGGGGCTCGCGCTCATCGTCGCCCTCTCGGCGGCAATCGTGGTGCTGGCGATCGCCCGGCCGCTGGCGCGGCTGGTCGCGGTGCTGCGGCGCATGGCTGCGGGCGAGATCGACGCGGAGATCGCGGAGGCGCGACGCGGCGACGAGATCGGTGCCGTGGGCAAGGCGGTCGAGGGCATCAAGGCGATGGTGGCGCAGAAGGCTGCCGAGCAGGCCGAGATCAAACGCATCGCCGACGCCGCCGCCGCCGCCGAGCGCCAGCGCACCATGGTGGAACTCGCCGACGGCTTCGAGCGGGCGGTCGGGGGCATCGTCGGCATGGTGTCGTCCTCGGCAACCGAGCTGCAAGCCACCGCCCAACAGATGACGTCCACGGCTAACGAGACCGCCAATCGGTCGAACACGGTTGCGGCGGCCGCCGGTCAGGCTGCCTCAAACGTGCAGACCGTCGCGGCGGCGGCGGAGGAACTGGGCTCGTCGGTGCAGGAGATCGGACGGCAGGTCGCGGGCTCGGCCGGTCTCGCGCGCTCGGCGGTCGGCGAGGCGGAGCAGACCGCCGAACTCGTGAACGCGCTGAGCCGGGCGGCCGGGCGCATCGGCGATGTGATCGGCCTGATCTCGACCATCGCGGGCCAGACCAACCTGCTGGCACTCAACGCCACGATCGAGGCGGCCCGCGCCGGCGAGGCGGGACGCGGCTTCGCAGTCGTGGCCAGCGAGGTGAAGGACCTCGCCTCGCAGACCGCGCGGGCAACCGAGGAGATCGCGACGCAGATCCAGCGGATCCAGGGCTCCACGCACGAGGCCGTGCAGGCGATCGAGGGCATCTCGGGGCGGATCCGCGAGATCGATGCGGTGGCGGCCCAGATCGCGGCGGCGGTGGAGCAGCAGGGGGCAGCGACGCAGGAGATCGTGCGCAACGTCGCCCAGGCTTCGATGGGGACCGGCGAGGTGACGGCGAACATTGCGGGGGTCGCGGGCGCGGTCGAGGAGACGGGTGCGGCCGCCGCGCAGGTGCTCACGTCGGCCTCCGAGCTGTCCCGGCAGTCCGAGCATCTCGGCGTCGAGGTGGAGCGCTTCCTGGCGACTGTGCGGGCGGCCTGAGACGATCGGGCTGGGGCGTTCGCGTCTCAGCTCGCTCCCGCCACCTCGGCCGCGACGAAGCGGGCATGGCCCTCCGCGCGCAGCTGGCAGGCAGGGCAGGTCCCGCAGCCGTAGCCCCAGGCATGTCGGGCGCCGCGCTCGCCGAGATAGCAGGTATGGCTGTCCTCCACGATCAGATCGACGAGCCCGTGACCGCCGAGGTCCTGCGCGAGCGACCAGGTCTGCGCCTTGTCGATCCACATCAGCGGCGTGTGCAGCACGAAGCGGCGGTCCATGCCGAGATTAAGCGCCACCTGCACAGCCTTGATGGCGTCGTCGCGGCAGTCGGGATAGCCCGAGAAGTCCGTCTCGCACATGCCGCCGACGATGTGGCGGATGCCGCGCCGGTAGGCGAGCGCGGCCGCGAAGGTCAGGAAGACGAGGTTGCGGCCCGGCACGAAGGTGTTGGGCAGGCCCGAGGCCGCGTAGCCGATCTCGGCCTCGCGGGTCAGCGCCGTCTCGGAGACCTGGCCGAGCGCGTCGAGAGCGAGGGTATGGTCCTCGCCGAGGCGCCGGCCCCAGGCGGGGACGAGGCGGGCGAGGCCCTGGCGCAGCCGTGCGCGGGCATCGAGTTCGATCCGATGGCGCTGGCCGTAATCGAAACCGAGCGTCTCGACGCGGGCGAAGCGGTCGAGCGCCCAGGCGAGGCAGGTGGCCGAGTCCTGGCCGCCCGAGAACAGCACCAGCGCGCGCTCGTCGCCGATCCCGCTATCGGTCCCGGTACGGATGTCCTGGCCTGCCTCACTCACCCGCATACTCCGCCCATGACATCGGGGTCTCGTAGACCCGCACCACCGCGAGGCCGGGCAGGCCCGGCTTCGCCCGATGCCAGATCCAGGCCGCGATGTGCTCGGCGGTCGGGTTATCCAACCCCTCGATGTCGTTGAGGGTGTGGTGGTCGAGGCGCTCCAGCAGGGGCCGGAAGATCTCCTCGATGTCGTAGAAGTCGATCACCCAGCCGGTGCGGGGATCGATGTCGCCCGCGACCGTCAGCTCGACCCGGTAGGAATGACCGTGCATCCGGTGGCAGCGATGCGTGGAGGGCACGTTCGGCAGGCGGTGGGCTGCCTCGAAGGTGAAGGCCTGGGTGATCTTCATGGGTCTGTCTTCGTCAACGATGACGGCGCGGGGGCGGCATCCGGCCAGGGCCACCCCATAGCGCGTTCAAGCCGTTGCGCGCAAAGCGCGTTTCAGGACCCCTTCACGCCCCGGACCTGCCCGAGACGCCGGCCTGCGCGAAGGTCGCCATGTCGCGGTGGCAGGCGAGGGCCCCCTTCAGGAGACCGATCGCCAGGGCGGCGCCCGAGCCCTCGCCGAGGCGCATGCCGAGCGCGAGCAGGGGCTTCAGGCCCAGCCGCTCCAGCACCTCCTCGTGCGCGCCCTCCGCCGAGACGTGCCCGGCAAGACAGTGGTCGAGGGCGCTGGGATCGAGGGCGTGCAGCACGGCCGCCGCCGCGGTCGAGACGTAGCCGTCGATCACCACCGGCACGCGCTGCAGTCGCGCGGCCAGGATCGCGCCGGCCATCGCGGCGATCTCGCGGCCGCCGAGCCGGCGCAGCACCTCCAGCGGGTCGGAGAGGTGGCCGGCATGGTGGGCGAGCGCCGTCTCGACCACCGCGACCTTGCGAGCGTAGCCCGCGGCGTCGACCCCGGTGCCGCGCCCGACCCAGTGCGCGGGCTCAGCCCCGAACAGGGCGGCGTAGATCGCCGCGGCGATCGTTGTGTTGCCGATGCCCATCTCGCCGATCCCGAGGCAGTCGGTGCCGGCCGCGATCGATTCCATGCCGAACGCCATGGTGGCGACGCAACCGCGCTCGTCCAGCGCCGGGCCCTCGCAGATGTCACCGGTCGGAACGTCGAGCGCGAGGTCGAACACCTTGAAGCCGAGGCCGTAGGTCGCACAGATCTGGTTGATCGCCGCGCCGCCTGCGGCGAAATTGTCGAGCATCTGCCGGTTCACCGCGTCCGGGAAGGCCGAGACCCCGCGCCGCGTCACGCCGTGGCTCGCCGCGAACACGCAGACGAGCGGCCGGTCGAGGGAGGGCGGTGCCTTGCCCTGCCAGGCCGCGAGCCAGGCGACCAACTCCTCCAGCCGTCCCAGTGCCCCCGCCGGCTTCGTCAGTTCGGCATCGCGCGCCGCGACTGCGCCTGCAGCCTCCGCATCGGCCTCTGGCATCGTCGCGATGAGGCGGCGGATGTCGGCGAAGGGGCTCTCGGTCATGTGCGCAATCCTGTGGGCGGCCCGAACGGGGGCTGCGGCCGCGCCCGGCCCGCACGCTATAGTGCCGCCGGGGCAGGGGGTGAAGGCGCCGGCCGCGCCGCGGGTCCGGCTGATGGCACTCTGGAAGGGACGCGGGCGATGAACGAGCGACCCTCGGGCGGCGAGGCCGACTGGCCCGGCCGCTTTCTCCTGCGGGATCTGGCCGCCTGTCTGCGCTTCTACTCGCGCCTGCCGGTACCCCATCTCGGCGGCGGCGACCCGCACGCGGCGCCCGACTTCGCGACCGTGCCGCGGGTGCTGCCGATCGCCGGTCTGATCCTGGCGCTGCCCTCGGCGGCCGCGCTGCTCGCCGCCTGGGGTCTCGGTCTCGGGCCGTTCATCGCGGCGGTGCTGGCGCTCGCTGTCTCCGTCGCGGTCACCGGAGCCCTGCACGAGGATGGGCTGGCCGACGTGGCGGACGGGTTCGGCGGCGCGACGCCGGCGCGGCGCCTGGAGATCATGCGCGACAGCCGCATCGGCGCCTACGGGGCGACAGCGCTCGTCCTGGCGCTGGCCCTGCGAATCGGCGCCCTGGCGACGCTGCTCGATCGGGTGGCCGCCGCGGCGGCGGTCGCGCTGCTGCTGGCCGCCGCGCTCTCGCGGGTGGCGGCGCTGCTGCCGATGGTGCTGCTCGGACCGGCGCGGCCGGGCGGCCTCAGCGCGTCGGTCGGTCGGCCGACCCGCGGGACGCTCGGGACCGCTGCGGGATTCGGTCTCGTGCTGACGCTGCTGGCCCTGCCGTTCGGGCTCCCGCCCCACGGGGTCCTGCTGATGCTGCTGCTCTCCGGCCTCGCGGCGCTCGCCCTGACGCGGCTCGCCGCCGCCAGGATCGGCGGCCAGACCGGCGACGTGGTCGGCGCCTGCCAGCAGGTCGCTGAGATCGCAGGCCTCCTCGGCCTGATCGCCTGCCTGCCGGCCTGACGACCGGTGCCGGCCTGATCGCCTCCCGGATGGTTGATCCGCCCTTGATCTCGTGGCCGATCGGCGGACATGTGGGCCCATCGTGGAGAAGCCGTCGCAAACGATGCCGCAGACGCTGTCGAGTCCCTGCACCAAGGTCTGCATTCTCGATTCGGAGACCGGGCTCTGCCGCGGCTGCGGGCGCACCCGCGATGAGATCGCCGCCTGGGGCGGGCTCGGCGAGGCGCAGCGCCGCGCGATCATGGCGGGGCTCGAGGCCCGTCTGCGCTTGGCCTATCCGACAACCGAGGGCAGGCAGGCCGCGTCCGGATGATCCCCTATCTCGCGATCGCCGCGATCGTCGCCGTCGTGGCGCTCCTCGTTCTCACGGACGGGAGCGGCAGTGTCGGGGGCATCGAGCCGGACACCTTCGCGGGCATCGCTTTCGGCGTCGGCACGCTGATGCTTGTCACCGCCGGCTACTGGCGCCGCTTCGGCAGCGGGCTCGGGGTCAGCCTCCGACACGCCCTGATCTGGCTGGCGCTCGGGCTCGCCTGCATCGTCGCCTACAGCTACCGCGACGAGATCCAGGGCGTCAGCTCCCGGGTCGTCGGCGAGTTGCGGCCCGGCAGCGCCGTGGTCTCGGGCCGGACCGACACGATCGTCCGGCGACAGGACGGGGATTTCGAGGTCGAGGCCGAGGTCAACGGGCGCGTCCAGGCCTTCGCCTTCGACACCGGCGCCAGCGCCGTGGTGCTCACCGCCGAGAACGCCGCGGCGCTCGGCATCCGACCGGCCGAGGCTGCCTTCACGAGCCGCGTCTCGACCGCGAACGGCACGGCCTACACAGCGCCGATCCTGCTCGATTCCGTGAGCATCGGACCGGTCACCGAGCGCCGGGTGCCGGCCCTTGTGGCGCGCACGGGTGCCCTCAGCCAGAACCTGCTCGGCCAGAGCTTCCTCACGCGGCTGCCCGGCTACGAGGTGCGCGGCGACCGGCTGATCCTGCGGGGCCGCTGAGCCGCCGTCGCGCGCCTACGGGCTCGGCATGGTCAGGATCAGGGGCCCGTTCCGGGTGGCGACGACGGTGTGCTCGTACTGCACCGTCAGGGCTCTGGGCCGGCTGTAGAGGGTCCAGGGATCGTCGCCGTCCTCGGCGAAATCGGCCCCGAGCGACAGGAAGGGTTCCACGGTCAAAACCAGCCCCTCGCCCATGATCCGGCGCTCGGCGGCGTCGGGCCAGGTCGCGATCTCCTTGGGCTCCTCGTGCAGCGAGAGGCCGACGCCGTGGCTCGCGAGGTTGCGCACCAGCGTGTAGCCGTTCTTCCGCGCGAAGGCGCCCACCGCCCGGCCGATACCCGCCAGCGGCCTGTCGGCGCCGACCTCGCGCAGACCCGCCCACATCGCCCGGCGGCCATCCTTGCAGAGCCGCTCGACCTTGCGCGTCGCGGGCGGCACGGCGAACGAGGCTCCCGTGTCGGCGAAGTAGCCGGCCTTCTCGGCGGAGACGTCGATGTTGACGAGATCGCCAGGCTGGATCCTGCGCTCGCCCGGGATGCCGTGCGCGATCTCCTCGTTGACGCTGATGCAGGTCGCCCCGGGGAAGCCGTAGACCATCTCGGGTGCCGGGCGAGCGCCCGCGGTCTCCAGAACCTGCCGCCCGATCCGATCGAGCTCACGCGTGCTCATGCCGGGCTCGATGGCGCGGCCCATCGCCTCCAGCGCGTCGGCGACGATCCGTCCGATCGCCTTGAGGGCCGTGAGCTCGTCCTCGCTCGACACCGTCATATCCGCTCCTCTCGCTGCCTCTCACCGAGCCCCGCCTCGCCGCAACGATCAGGGGGTGTGGACGACAAAGTCCGGGCTTTCTCGGCCGCCCGGGTTTCCAGGCCTGCACACCCTATATATGCCGCGCGTCGTGCCGGGAGGCGGGTGCGGACCCGCTCCGGGAAGCCGTGCCAAGGACACCGTGCCAATGTCGCAGGTCGTGCAATCCCGCCGCCTCCGGGCCACCGACATCGCCAAGGCCAAGGCGGAAGGGCGCAAGATCATCTCGCTCACCGCCTACCATGCCCACACGGCCTCGATCCTCGACGCCTACTGCGACTTCATCCTGGTCGGCGACTCGCTCGGCATGGTGATGCACGGCATGGAATCGACGCTGCCCGTCACCCTGGAGATGATGATCCTCCAGGCGCAGGCGGTGATGCGGGGTACCTCGCGCGCCCTCGTCGTCGTCGACATGCCTTTCGGCTCCTACGAGGCCAGCCGCGAGCAGGCCTTCATGAGCGCGGCGCGGATCCTGAAGGAGACCGGGGCGGGCGCGGTGAAGCTCGAGGGGGGTGCGCGCTTCGCCGAGACCGTCGCCTTCCTGACCCAGCGCGGGGTGCCGGTGATGGGCCATATCGGCCTCACCCCCCAGTCGGTGAACACGATGGGCGGCTTCCGGGTGCAGGGCAGGGGACCGGACGGCGAGCGGCTGCTCCTGGAGGATGCCCGCGCGATCAGCGAGGCGGGCGCCTTCGCGATCGTGCTGGAGGGCATCGTCGAGCCGGTGGCGCGGACCATCGCGGCCGCCCCCGAGGTGACCGCCGCCACGATCGGCATCGGCGCCTCCTCGACCTGCGACGGGCAGATCCTGGTCCTGGAGGACATGCTGGGCCTCTCCGAGCGCACGCCGAAATTCGTCAAGCAGTTCGGCTCGCTGCGCGCCCATATCGAGGCCGCGGTGAAGACCTACGCCGACGAGGTGCGCGCCGGGCGCTTCCCCGAGGATGCGCACACCTACGGCGACCGCTGAACCTCAGGAGCGCCGCGAGGGCGTCAGCCTGAGGCCCGGGGCGGGGCGTTCCAGCAGCACCTCGCGGCGGAAGCGCACGAGGCGGGCCGGGCGGCCCGCCGTGCCGCTGGTGACGTCCTCGGTCTCCTCGACCAGCCCCTGCTGCGCCACGAGCCGGCGAAAATTCTGCTTGTGGAGCGGCGTGCCAGCCAGGGCCTCGACGGTGCGCTGGAGCTGGAGCAGAGTGAAGGCCGGCGGCATCAGCTCGAACACGACTGGGCGATACTTGATCTTGCCGCGCATGCGTCCGATCGCGGTGGCCAGAACCCGGCGGTGGTCGAAGGCCATCGGCACGCCGGTCGGGTCGCCCGGCACCGCCTGACCCGCATTGCCCTGCGCCTCCGGGATCAGCCCGGCCTCGAACAGCAACTCGTAGCGCTCCAGCACGCGCTCGTCGCTCCAAGTGCCGCCTCCGAGGCCGAAGGTCAGGCCGAGGCGGTCGGCGCGCAGGCGGCGCAGCTTCGCCTCGGCCGGCTCGGCCGCCCAGGCCTCGAGCCGCGCCGCGATCGCGTCGAGCTGCGGCGGACGTCCGCGCCGGAAATCCTCGTAGGGGAGGTAGCGGTACCAGTTCTGCCACGCGGCCTCGGCGAGACCGGCCGGGCGCTCCTCGCGCACCAGCGCCAGATAGGCCACGGAGAGCGAGTGCATCCCGGCGCCGCCGTCGCCCGATCGGTCGCGGTCGCCGAAGGTGTAGAGCTGCTCGACATAGCCGAGGCGCTGGTGCGTCTGCCGCTCGACCCAGGCGCGCAGGCCGCGCTCCAGCGTCGCGTGCTCGGAGACGAGCGGCCCCGCCGGCAGGCCATCGCCGCGGCCCGGCGCCTGTCCGGGAACCCGCACGGTGAGGGCGCGCGGCTCCCCCTCGGTCGCCGCCACGATCACCGCGACGAGGCCGACGGAGGAGGGATTCTCCACCGCGCGGGGCGGCTCCCGCCCCTCCGTGATCCGTACGCTCTCGACTCCGGACATGCTCGACATCGACAGGGAACGTGCGGGAGCGCCTCCGCGTCCCGGCGCGGCACCGCGCGGGGTGATATTGACGCGGTTCTTAGCCGTACTTTGCCGGCCGGCGTCAACAAAGCTGGGGCTTCACCTTGCAAAGCGTCGGCCCAGGACCCAAACCGCCTTTGGGTGCCGGGCGGGCGAGGCTCCGACCTTTCTGACAAGACAGCCCGCAGGAAGGTCCTGATGCGCGTCAGTTCCCCCGTCGATCTGAGGCTCTACGGGCTCCTCGACGTCGGGGTCTGCGGCGGAGACGGGGGGCGCCTCGCCAGGATGGCGGCCGAGGCTGCGGCCGGCGGCTGCACCCTGCTCCAGTACCGCGAGAAGGACATCGCCGATGCCCGCGCGGCCCTGGAGCGGATCCGCGCGATCCGGGCCGCGCTCGGGGGCCGGGTACCGCTGCTCGTCAACGACCGGGTCGACCTCGCGCTCGCGGCCGGTGCCGAGGGCGTGCATCTCGGCCAGAGCGACATGCACCCGGCCGATGCGCGCGGCCTTCTCGGCGCCAGCGCCATCATCGGCCTCACCCTGAAGAACGCGGCTCAGGCCGATGAGCTCTACCGCCTGCCCGTGGACTACGCCTGCATCGGCGGCGTCTTCGCGACCGGCAGCAAGACCAATCCCGACCCGCCCGTCGGCCTGGACGGGCTCGCGCGCATCGTCTTCCGCGGACGCCTCGCCAGGGGGGCGGATTTCCCGCTGGGCGCCATCGCGGGGATCGATTCGAGCAACGCCGCAGCGGTGATCGCGGCCGGCGCG